>JBKKDM010000020.1:0-6915 GCA_046707905.1 Candidatus Limnocylindrales bacterium | reverse complement strand
GACGTGACCCCCGGACAGACCTCGACCGCCGAACAGACCTCGACCGCCGATCCGACGCCGCCCGATCCATCTGAGCTCGCCCGCCCGCCCGTTCGGGATGTCGAGTACCGGGGCGCGCCGCTCGATGCCGAGCGAGGCCCGGGCCTCGGCTGCTTCTGGCTCCAGGTTGTCGTGCTCGCCGTGGTCGTCGTGCTCACGCCGCTGAGCGCGGCCTGGGAGTGGCCGGTCCTGGTCACGATCGTGCTGCTCGCGATGACGCTGGTTCTGCTGCTGTTCGTCGGGCAGACGATCATCTTCCTCCTGCGGCTCGTGGCCGCGGACCGCCGCTCCGATGCGCGCCGCCGCCCCCTGCGCTCGCCGACGAAGACCGTCGGCGAGATCGAGGACGAGACAGCGAGTTCCGAGCGAGAGCATCCCGAGCCCTGACCACGCATGTCTGGCAGGCATGATCTTGGGTTGAAGGCGGGGATTCCAGGGCATCGAGGCATCCGTTATGCGTGCCAGACATGAAATCGACGCGGATGCCCGCAAATCAGCGCTCTGGTCCTCATTTCATGACTGCCAGGCATCGCCCGGCACCGATCGCGCGCAACGGCCCGCGGCGACCGGCATGCCGCCGCTGCACACGAGCCGGACGCCGGGAGCGTGCGAGAATAGCCGCCGCCCCACCATCGACGACTTGCGCTCGGAGGACCGCACGCCCGTGCCCGTGCTCGCGACCTACTTCACCGTTCGACGCGGCCGCGACCCATTCTTCAAGTTCTACATGAAGACGCTGTTCCCGCGGCAGGTCCGCGAGTACAGCGAGAAGTACGGGATCCGTTTCATCGGCTGGTACAACGTGGCCCACGGCTGGGACTTCGATAACGTCATCCTGTTCGATCTGCCGAGCTACGGGGTGCTCGACGAGATGGAGAAGGACACGGGGATCCAGTCGATCGCCCATCGCGGGTCCGAATGGATGATGGAACGCCACCACTCGATGTTCCTCCGCGAACGGATGGGACCCGAGCTCAAAGTGCACCTGTAAGGAGGACGGCAATGGAGACGCGCCGCAACGCCCTGCTCGCCGACCTCGCTCGGGACGCCGACATCGAGCGCTCGGACTTCCTCGTGCGCGCCGGCGAGCAGCTCGACCGCTTCATGTCCAGCCACTCGGGCCGGATCCGGTCGTTGGGCGGCCTCGTCCTGATCGACGAGGACCCCGACTACCTCGCCGTCGCCCCCGACGGCACGTTCCGGAGCCGCTCCCGCGTCTTCGACGACGCAACCGGCCAGTGGATCTCGGAGACCGAGATCATCGAGACCGCCGCCGAGCTCGCGGAGCTCTACAACCCGGCGGACATCCTCCAGGCGTTCGCCGACGCCGAGGCCAGTGCCGCCGGGGTTGTCGCCGACGGCGACATGGTCGAGGACCAGCCCGAGCTCGACGGCACGGACGGCACGCCGCTCCCGGGCCCGGATCCCTACGCGGCGGCCGCCGACCAATGGGCAGCCGGCCAGCCGGACGTCCCGGAGGTCGCCGACGAGGATGGTGCAGCGGGCGCGCTGTACGAGCTGGCGCTCGACTTCCAGGATCGCAGCCAGCGGACGGAGGCCGGGCTGATCGAGCAGTTCGAGAACGCGGCGACTGGCCTGCTCGGCCACGTCGGGACCATCACGATCGTCGATGACGAGGACGAGCAGCTGACGCTCGGTACGGGCGGCTTCCGGGGCAAGGTCGTCCCCGAGGGCGAGGGCGGCTGGGCCGACATCACGACGCCTGACGCGATCGTCCGCTACTACGACCCAACTGACGTCTTCGGCGACCTCGCGGAGGCGATCGCCGAGGCCTACCCCGGCGTGACGGACGCGGACGACGGGGACGACGACGAGACGGACGACGCGGCGGAGGGCGTCACCGAGGGCGAAGGCGAGGACGCCGAGGCCGACACCGCGGACGAGGATGAGGACGACGACGCCGAAGAGGACGACGAGGACGACGACGACGCCGCCGAAGAGGACGACGAGGACGTCGACGACGCCGCCGACGAGCTCGCGAAGCTCGACGGCCGGGACAAGGGCTAGATCCGCCTGGCCACCCGTACCCGAGACCCGAGCCCGGCGGCGGCGCCCTCCTCGACCGGGAGGGCCACTTCCGGGCGTTCCCCCGGCGGCATGCGCCTCGTCGGCGCCGAGCTCCTCGGCAGTCGCGAGATCCTCCCCGGCCAGTGGCTCCAGGAATACCGCGCCCCCGCGCTCGTCTCCGGCGCCCGGGCCGGCCAGTTCGTCCATGTCCGGACGGGCGACTACTCCGGCCTGGTGCTGCGGCGGCCGTTCTCGTTGAACACCATCGACGCCCTCGCCGGCACGCTCTCGATCCACTTCCGGACGATCGGGCGGGGCACGGAATGGTTCACCCGCCTGCGGCCCGGCGACCTCGTCGACATGCTCGGGCCACTGGGGCGCCCGTTCGAGGTTGACCCGCGATCGCAGCATCTCCTGCTGATCGCCGGCGGCCTCGGGATCGCCGGCGTTCGATCGCTGGCCGACGAGGCTATTCGCGACGGCCGGCAGGTGACGCTGCTCTTCGGCGGCGCGACCGCCCGCGACGTCTATCCATCCTCGCTCCTGCCTGACGAGCTCGAGTACGTAGTCGCGACCGACGACGGCAGCGTCGGCCACCACGGCTACGTGACCGACCTGGTGAAGGACTACGAGGCCTGGGCCGACCAGGCCTTCGCCTGCGGGCCGCTGCCGATGCTCCGCTCGCTGGCTGGCCTCGCGGCGACGCGCCGCCGGCGCCTCGGCGTGGCCTCGCTGGGTCGGAAGCGCGGCGCCGGGCGGCCGATCCCCGCCGGCTCGGCGCTGGCGCGTCGGAAAGCCTTCCTCCAGGTCTCGATGGAACAGAACATGGGCTGCGCGGTCGGGGCCTGCCTCGGCTGCGTGGTCCTGGACGCGAAGGGCGCGCCGCAGCGGGTCTGCCGCGAAGGCCCGGTCTTCGCCTCGGACGAGCTCGAGTGGGAGCGCGGCTGGCAGTGAGCGCGCGGCGATGAAGGCCAAGCGCCGGGTGGTGACGTCGCTGCCCCCAAGCCCGAAGCGCCGGCCCACGGTTCGAACGATCAAGTCGGCCATCGTCCCGGCCGCGCGGCGTTCGGCAGCGCCTTCACCCGGGGGGTTGAACGGTTCGGGCAGCGAGCTTCGGTCGCGCGACGTGCCAACCCGCGACGGATCGAACGGTCTGGTCACCGCGGTCGATATGTCCGTCGATCTCGGGCGAGGGCTCGTCCTCGACAACCCGATCCTCGTCGCGTCGGGGACGTTCGGCTACGGCACCGAGTACAGCGACGTCGTCGAGATCCAGCGCCTCGGCGCGATCTGCTGCAAGGGCACGACGCTGCGGCCGCGGGTCGGCAACGCGACCCCGCGAGTGACCGAGACCCCCGGCGGCATGCTCAACTCGATCGGGCTCCAGAACCCCGGCGTCGATGCCGTCATCGACAAGTACGCGACGACGTGGTCCGCCTGGCAGGTGCCGGTCATCGTCAACGTCGCCGGCGAGTCGATCGCCGATTACAGCGAGGTGGCGCGGCGGCTCGACGGCCAGCCGGGCGTGGCCGGGATTGAGCTCAACATCAGCTGCCCGAACGTGGGTGCCGGCGGGCTGCAGTTCGCCATCGATGCGCATGCCGCCGCCGCCGTCACTGCGGCGGTCCGGCGGGCCACGGACCTGCCGCTGCTCGTGAAGCTCTCGCCGAACGTCGCCGACGTCCGCCCGATCGCCCGCGCGATCGCCGACGCCGGGGCCGACGCGCTGACGGCGATCAACACGCTCTCCGGGATCGCCGTGTCGCCCGGTCGGTCGAAGCCGTTGCTGGGCAACATCTATGGCGGGCTCTCCGGACCGTCGATCAAGCCGGTCGCGCTCCGGATCGTCTACGAGGTCAGCCAGGTCGTCGACATCCCGGTCGTGGCGATCGGCGGCGTGACGGAGCTCGCCGACGTGCTCGACTTCCTGGCCGTCGGCGCGGTGGCCGTCCAGGTCGGCACGGCCATCTTCGCCGACCCGACGTTACCCGTGCGACTCGTCGGCGAGCTCGCCGCGGAATGCCGATCGCGCGGCCTCAGGTCGTACGACGCCCTCGTCGGCACGGCGCTGCCGAAGAAGGCCGGCGCGCCGTCCGCGAAGGGGGTCGAGTACCGGCCCTGAGCCGCGACGCGTAGCGATCGAGCCGGCGGGCGGGCCACCGGCCCGCCCGACTTACACTCGGCCCCGATGACCTCGATCAAGCCCGTCCAGGAGATGACCGCCCGGGCTGCCATCGCCACGCGGACCGAGTCGCTGTTCCGGC
This sequence comes from Candidatus Limnocylindrales bacterium, assembly GCA_046707905.1. GTDB lineage: Bacteria > Chloroflexota > Limnocylindria > Limnocylindrales > CSP1-4 > UBA5189. The sequence goes on along the minus strand of JBKKDM010000020.1, from coordinate 2,584 downwards.
GCTCGGGCGCGCTGCGCGACGGCCACTTCCTCCTCAAGAGCGGCCGTCACTCCGACGCCTACCTGGAGAAGTTCGCGGTGCTCTCCGACCCGGCCGCGACCAGCGAGCTCTGTGCCTTCTGGGCCGGCCAGTTCCGCGGCCCCGCAGACGAGCCGACGGTCGACCTGGTCGCTGGGCCGACCACCGGCGGCGTGATCCTGGCGTTCGAGACCGGGCGCCAGCTGGGGACGCGGGCGATCTTCGCCGAGGAGGTGAAGGGCGCGGACGGGCCACCCCGGCGCGAGTTCCGCCGTGGCTTCCTGATCGAGCCGGGCGAGCGCGTCCTCCTCGTCGACGACATCCTGACGACCGGCGGCTCGCTGCTCGCGATGATCCCGGCCGTCGAGGCAGCGGGTGGCCAGCTCGTGGGCTGCGTCGTGATGGTCGATCGATCGGGCGGGACGAGCGCCCTTGCCTCGCCCTCGACAGGGCGTCGCTACAACCTCAGCGCGCTGTGGGTCCTCGACCTGCCGACCTACGAGCCGGGGCCCGGGACGTGCCCGCGGTGCGCCGCCGGCGAGCCGGTCTACGCGCCGGGGAGCACCGGCACCGGCGCGTGAAGACCGACAGATGACCGCCGGCGAGACCGCCCCGAGGCCTGAGCCGGGCCGCGGCCGCCAGGTCTTCCAATGGCTGAGCCTGTTCGCGATCGTGGCGATCCCGGTTCTCCTGGTGGCGACCCTCGCCGCCCCGAAGAGCACCTGCGCCTGCTCCCCGACACCGCCGCCGGTCCCGCTTTCGCCGGTCGAGGGTGTCGTGGTCGCGGTCGATTCGAGCGGCCTCGGCAGGGTCGCGGGGTTCACCGTTCGGCTCGGCGACGGATCGACGATCGACTTCGAGCTCGGCGCGCTCCAGAACCCGACCGAGTTCCCGCCGGGTCACCTCGCCGAGCACCTCGCTTCGAGTGAGCCGGTTCGCGTCTTCTTCGTCGCCGAGCTCACCCGGCTCGTTGTCTACCGCCTTGAGGACGCGTCCGCGAGCCCTACTTGACCGCATCGAGTGCGGCCGTGAGCTCCTCGTCGCCGAAGATGAGGTCGAACTTCGCGCGAACGATCCCCTCGCGGTCGATCACGATGACCGCGGGCTCGACCATCGTGTACTCGTCCGTGATCGGCGTGACCTGGAGCTGGCTGTTCGCGTCCAACTCGGGCTGCAGGGTGCCGTCGACGAGCTGCAGCTGGTACGGCTCCACGTTGATGAAGGTGACCGACGGATAGCGATCGAGGAAGGGCTTGATACGGTCGAGCGTGGGGCCGCACTGGGCGCTGGTGCAGAACTTCGGGGTTGCGAACACCAGCGCGATGGGTTCGCCGTCCGCCAGCGCCCCGTCGAGCGACTTCTCGTAGAACTTCGGATCCGGGGTTCCGTCGGTCGAGACGTGGGTGACGTCGCCGCCGACGCTGGCGATCGTCGGGGTCGTCGCCGAGGGGGCCTTGTCGCCAACCCGGACCTCGGGCGACGTGGGCTGGACGTCGAACGTGAGGCGGAGCGTCTCGGGCGCCCCGCCGCCCTCGGCCGTCGTGAATTGGGCGCCGTACCGGCCCGCCTCGGGAAAGTCGACGTTCGCGTAGTAGATCCCGCGCTCGTCCTCGATCGCCCAGACGAACGTGCCATCGACGCTGGCGAACGCCTTCTCCGGGTCGCGCCCGAGGTTGAACAGGTCCAGCTTGACCGACCGGTCGGGCGAGCCGATCGGGACCGTGGTCGGGGGCTGGCTGGGCAGGCCCTCCGATGCTCCAAGGATCGTGAAGAGCAGGCGAGTCGAGCCGCAGGCGAGCTGCCCGGGGAGCGCGATGATCGTCGGGAAGACTGTCGGCGCCGTGGCGGGCGGGCCCCACCCGGCGAGGTCGTCCGGGACCGATGGCGCGGTCGCACAGGCTGCCCCCGAGCCCGAGGCGCCGGTTGGAGCGGCGCTCTGGTTCGGCTGGCAGGCGGCGGTGAGGGTGCCGAACGCGAGGGCCAGGGCGAGGGCGCGCGGAATGTGGGAACGTGCCGGGGACATGCCCGTAGCGTAGTCGCGGATGGCCGAACGGGCGGCGAGCGTAAAATCCGGAATCGCCCCATCTCCGGAGGATCGTTGACCCGCTTCCAGCGGCTCGCCGCCGCGACCGTCTTTGCCGCGTTCGTGCTCGTCGTCATCGGCGTGGCCGTTCGCGCCACGGATTCCGGCCTCGCCTGCCCGCACTGGCCCGGCTGTTTCGAGGGCCAGTTCCTGCCGTCGCTGGATGCCGGGTTCCAGGTCTGGATCGAGTGGATCCACCGGACCGTCGCCGCGATCATCGGCTTCCTGATCCTGGGGATGGCCGTGTTCGCGTTCCTCGACCATCGCGGGCAACTCGCGATCCTGCTGCCGTCGATCGCCGCGGTCCTCCTCGTCGGCTTCCAGGCCTACCTCGGCGCCCGAACCGTTCAGCTCGGGAACACGGGCGAGTCGGTGACGGCCCATCTGGCCGCCGCGATGGCCCTCGTCGGGCTGCTCGTCTACCTCCTGGTTCGCTCGTCGTACCCGGCGCGCCTCGGCGGCGCGGGGAGCCAGCGCTTCACC
>JBKKDM010000019.1:0-6157 GCA_046707905.1 Candidatus Limnocylindrales bacterium | reverse complement strand
AGAACTTCCAGGTCACGGTCGACGGTATCCCGCACTTCGTTCGCCTTCCCGGACCGTCCACGGACCTGCTCGCGGTCGACCGCGGGAACGAGCTCCACAACACCCGAGCCGCCGCGGCGACGGGCGTCGGCCCGAGGGTGATCGACCACGATCCTTCGAGCGGCGCCCTGGTCCTCGAGTGGATCAACGGCCGCACGATGTCGAACGAAGCGTTCCAGGAAACGGGGATGCCCGCGCGGATCGCCGCGTCCCTCCGGCGGCTCCATGCCGGCACCCGCTTCCGCGACGACTTCAACATGTTCCGGCTCACGGAGCACTACCTCCGCGTGGTCGGCGAGCGCTCGATCCGCATCCCGGACGGCTACCGCGACCAGCTGCCGAAGGTCGCGCTGATCGAGGCCGCCCTCGCCGCCCGGCCGATGCCGACGGTCCCGTGCCACAACGACCTGCTGGCCGAGAACTACCTAGACGACGGAACCCGGCTTTGGATCATCGACTACGAGTACAGCGGCAACAACGACCCGACGTTCGAACTCGGCAACACCGCCCAGGAGCTCGGCTTCGACGCCGCGCGCCAGGAGGAGCTTTGCGCGGCGTACTTCGGGGAGGCCACGCCCGCGCTCGTCGCCCGGATGCGCCTCCAGATGATCATGTCCGACGTCGGGTGGACCCTCTGGGCCACCATCCAGGCCGCGATCTCCTCGATCGACTACGACTTCTGGGCCTGGGCCGAGGACCGCTGGGTTCGCGCCTCGCTGGCCTTCGGGCGCGACGACTTCGACGATCTCCTGGCCGAGGCGATCGCCGGCTGACCTTCAGCCGCGCATCCGGGCGCCGGTCGGGTCGACGAGGACGTCCGGGGCGACCACGCCGCGGAGGCGATCGGCGAAGACATCAATTTCGATCGCCGCGCCCTCCGGGATGCTTGCCGGGAGGTAGGTCGTGCCGATCGTTCGCCCGACGGTGTAGCCGAAGGCGGCGCTTCGGAGGCGACCGACGACCTCGCCATCGATGCGAACAGCCTCGCCGCCGTAGATCGGCGCCCAGTCGTCGTCGCCGATCATGAGTGTCCGCAGGCGTCGCGCGGGCCCGTCCGGCTCCGCGGCCTGCCGCGCGAGGAGCGCGTCGCGGCCAACGAACCCGCCGGGCTTGTCGTGGCGGACGAAACGCCCGAGCCCGGCCTCGAACGGAGTCTCGCGCGGGGACAGCTCGGCGCCGAAGTAGCGGTAGCCCTTCTCGAGACGCAGGGAATCGAGCGCGCGGTAGCCGACGGGCTCGATGCCGTGCGCCTTGCCGGCCGCGAGCAGCGCGTCCCAGAGCTCGACGGCGTCCGCAGGCTCGACCATGAGCTCCCAGCCGAGCTCGCCCGCGTAGCTGAGGCGTGTCGCGGTGACGCCGAAGCCGTGGACGCGAATGGATCGGGCCTGGCGAATCGGCAGCGCCGCGTCGTCGACCGCGTCGCGGGTGATGGCGCCGAGCACGTCGCGGGCCCGCGGACCCCACAGCCCGATCACGGACCACGCGTCGGTCCGGTCGTCGATGGTCACCCCGTCGGTCGGTCCGCGGCCGTTCGGCGCCTGGTCGGCGGCTCGCGCCACGAGCCAGGCAAGATCAGCGGCGAGATAGCCGGCGCCCGTGACGACCCGGAAGCCGTCGATGGAGTCGCGCGTGACCGTCACGTCCGCGACGATCCCGCCGTTCGCGTCGAGGAGCTGCGTGTAGATCGTCGAGCCGACCGGCCGGTCGATGTCGTTCGCGGCGACCCGCTGGAGCATTGCGAGCGCCCCGGGGCCCGCGACGGCGATCTTGCCGAACGACGATAGGTCGATGATGCCGACGCGCTCGCGCACGGCACGATGCTCCGCCCCCACCCGCTCAAACCAGTCGGGCTTCTCCCAGCCACGCGAGCGCTCGATTCGACCGTTGCGTGTCCAGCGTTCGCCCGGCCGATGCAGGTCCGCGCGCTCCCAGCCCGCCTTGGTGCCGAACACCGCGCCGGCTTGGCCCAGACGCTGGTGGAGCGCCGAGAGGCGGCGCGGGCGGCCCGCGACCTCGGCGTCATACGGGAAGCGGAGGCGGTAGTAGTCGGCGTAGGTCTCGCGAGCGAGTGCCGCTGCGAACTCGCGATCGCGGTATGTGTCCGCGAACCGCCACGCGCGGTACGGCGCGATGTCGACGCCGGGGTCGCCGTCGACCATCCAGCGCGCCACCGCCCGCCCGATCCCGCCACCGCCACCGAAGCCGTTCAGCGACAGCCCGGCCGCGACCCAGAACCCCCGAACGCCGGGCATCGGCCCGATGAGTGGGTTCGAATCGGGCGTCATCGCGTCCGGATGGCACACGAGGCGCACGGCCTCTGCATCCGCGAGGAAGGGGAAGCGCCGAATCGCACCCTCCATCAGCGGTTGGAAGCGCTCCCAGTCTGGCGGTAGGGACGTGGCGGCGTGGTCCCACGGGACGCCCTCCAGCCAGCGCGCCTTCGGCTCGGGCTCGTAGCCGCCGAACAGCATCCCGCCGTGCTCGGATTTGCCGTACACAAGGTTGTCGGGATCGCGGAAGGCCGGCATGTCGTGCGGCAGCTCGTGGCCGGGGGCCGCCTTCAGCGCGACGTGTTGGTGGTCGACTGGGGTCGAGGGGATGAACAGGTCGACCATCTCGGCGACGCGTGGCGCCCAAAGGCCGGCGGCGTTAACCACGATCTCGGTCTCGATGTGGGCGCCGTCCTCGAGCAGGACGCGGCGGATCTCGCGCCGCGGCCCGAGCCCCGTGTCGAACCCGGTCACCCGGGTGTTCTGGCGGATCCGGACGCCGAGCTTCCTCGCCGCATCCGCCAGCGCGTAGGTCGCTGTGTGCGGGTCAAGGAACCCGTCGCCGGGCAGGTGGACGGCCCCGTACAGCGAGTCCGGCGAAATGGCCGGCAGGAGCCGCCGTGCATCCGCCGCCGAGATGACGCCGACATCGAGACCCACGCCGCGCGCCCGCGACGCGGTCCGCTCCAGCTCCTTGAGCTGCTCGGCCGACGACGCCAGCCGAACCGATCCCACGGCGGAGAACGCGCCGAGCCGCCCGTACAACTCGATCGAGTAGCGCCGCCAGGCCAGCATGGTCGATGACGGGTTGAACGCCGTGACCAGCCCCGCGGCCTGCGATGTCGCGCCGGCGGTCAGCCCGGCCTTCTCGACGAGCAGCACGTCCGTCCAACCCGCTTCGGCAAGGTGATACGCGACGCTCACCCCCGTGATCCCGCCGCCGATGACGACGACGCGCGCCTGGTCAGCCATGCGCGGTCGATGATGGCGGATCGAGGTGGCCACATTGGTGGGCATCGAGGCCCACGGTCCGTCCTCGCTCGATCTACCCGCCGGCGGCGTCGGTGAGTGCCCGCTCGAACGCCGGCCCGCCCGCGACCGTCAGCAATCGATCGAAGTGCTCTGCGGCATAGGCCACGAAGTCGACGTCGAGCGTGGAGCAGCCCTGCTGGAGCACACCCCACATCGCCTCGCGGAAGTCCGAGAGGACGCGCATGAGCGTGAGGCGCGCGGCAAGCGCCGAGGGTGGCGCCACGCCGTCCGCGAGTCCCAGGTAAGCCGCGAGCAGGGTCGCGTCCTGCTCTGCGTCGAGCTCGTGGTTGATGCTGAAGTTCCCGAGGTCGAAATACGCGTCGCCCATGCCCGCGTACTCCCAGTCGACGATCCGGATTCGCGTCCCGTCGTCGATGAAGTTCGCGTTCAGGAGGTCGTTGTGGCAAGGGCGAAGCTCGAGCGGTGCCATGAGGCAGGCCAGCTCGATGCGGCGGGCGATTGCCAGCGCGAGATCGTATTCGGGCGGGATCCGGACGGCTCGCGAGATCGCCAGGGCGCGGTAGGCCTCGACGATCCGGAATGGCACGAACAGTCCCGGGATCGCGGGGCCGTCGTGGATCCGGCGAAGCGTCGCGCCCATCGCCCGCAGCCGCTCCGGCTGGCGCATCTCCGCCTCGGGAATGGGCCGGCCCTCGATGAAGCGGGTGACGAGGTAGCCCTCGGGCCGGAGGTAGGCGATGACCGCCGGCCCGACTCCGATGCCGGCGGCGGTCACGGTCGCGGCGTGCTCGACCTCGCGGCTGATGCCCAGCAGATGGGTGTCGGTGCCGGCGAGCCGGACGACGAAGCGGTCGCCACCGGGCGCGCCCGCGACCAGGAAGTTGCGGTTCGTGATCCCGCCCGAGAGGGCGGTATAGCGCAGCTCGCCCGTTCCGAGCTCGGGCAAGCGACGGAGCGCGCGCGTGAGGTCGTCACGCAGCGCGCCCCGCAGCTCCTCCTCGATCGGTGGCGAGGTCATGCGATGGTCGGCCTCGCCGTCGCCATGGCTACCCGATGACCGCCTCGCCCGTGGCCGCGTCGGCCTCGATGTCGGCCGGGCGTCCGCGAACTGAGACGAGGTAGTACAGGGCCCCCGTCAGCAGGAGCGTCGCCACGATCACCTCGAACATCGGCCAGTTGGGCAGGCCCTCGATCGTGTTGCCGAACGGCGTGAAGAAGATGCCGAAGCCCGGGTTCGTGAAGCCGCGGCCCTCGCCTCCGAAAACGCCGAAGAGGCTCTCGTCCTGCCAGAGGGCGAAGTTGATGAGCATCGCGCCACCCCAGATGAGGGCGAGGATGTTCACCGGCATGCCCCACTTGCCGAGGTTGAACCAGGCCGGCTTGTGGGGCCAGCCCTTGCGGCGAGCCATGAGCACGCCGAGGTTGCAGAGGAAGTAGCTGAGGTAGATCAGGCCCGTCGCGGCGATCGACATGTAGAAGCCGCCGAGCGGGCTGAGGAACAGGATCGGCAGTGCAGCGAGCACGCCCGTGGCGATCGCGGCGTTGGCCGGGGTCTGGAACGTCGGGTTGACCTTCCCCCAGATCGCGCCGCCGGGCAGGTGCCGATCGCGGCTCATCGAGAACATCATCCTGGTCGCCGCGCCCTGGATGGCCAGGGTGCAGACGAACACGGACGCGAGAATCACGAAGAGGTAGACCTCGCCAAGGGTGATCCCGGCGAACAGCTCTGTGGTGAGCGTGCTCGTGATGATCGTCGCGATGGGGAAGCCACCTGCGGCTCCCTCGGCCATCGCGTCCGGGATGCTCGGTGCCGCGAGGATCACGCCGAGGAGGAACACCGCGCCGACCGCGCCCGAGATCCAGATGGAGCTCAGGACTCCGCGCGGCGCCTGCCGGCTCGCGTCAACGGTCTCCTCACCGAACGTCCCAGCAGTATCGAACCCATACACGATGAACAGGGCCATGAACATCCCGAGCATGAATGCCGGGAAATAGCTGCCGCCGGTGGCGGCCTCGGCACCCGCCGTATCGAACAGGACCGCGGGCGACTGATGGTTGGCGAAGAACAGGAGGATCAGGGCAAAGACGAACATGCCCAAGATCTCCGTCGCGACGCCGATGTTGTTGAGGAGCGACAGCAGCCGCACGCCGTAGGCGTTGATCAACGTGGTGACAACGAGCGTCAGCAGCGACGTGAACAGGAACATGTTGCCAAGCCCGAGCGGGGCCGGGCTGTCCAGCCAGCCCGTCCCGTCGGCCATCGGACCGTGGATTCCGTCGATGACGAAGGCGACGATGACGGACACCGCCGTCACGGTCACGATCTGTGCCCAGAAGTAGATCCAGCCCGTGAACCAGCCGAGTGTCCGGTTCGACAGACGCTTCGACCATTGGTAGATGGAGCCTGCGACCGGGAAGTGGCTCGCCAGCTCCGCGAACACGAGCGCAACGAGGGTCTGTCCAAGGATGACGATCGGCCACGACCAGAAGAACGCCGGCCCGCCAAGGGCAATCCCGACGCCGAAGTTGCCGAAGGACCCCGTCGACACGCTGATGAAGCTGAACGCGATCGCGAAGTTCGACAGGAACCCCAGGGTTCGCCTCAGCTCGGGCTTGATGCCCAGAGATCTCAGATGGGCGTCGTCACGTTCGGCGACGTCCGCTGCGCTGCCAGGACCCGACACGGCTTCCCTCCCTCTACCACCGCGGCTCCGCGTGGTTGGGCTGCGGAGCGCGGGTCGACCCCAATGGGCACGAAACCGAGAACGCGGGGACGCGTGGACGCGGGGCACGCCGCCGGGTCCCTCAACCCGAGCGCCGGGCGAGCATAGGAGTGCCCGATACGCGAATCAAGG
>JBKKDM010000018.1:0-2584 GCA_046707905.1 Candidatus Limnocylindrales bacterium | reverse complement strand
CTCGGACTGGGTCAAGATGCGCAGGGAGGCCATCGTACGAGGATGCCTGAGAATGGTCTTATACAACTGTCCGTCGGCCTAGCGGCAGTCGATGGAATCTTGGCGGATGCCGCTGATGTGCATGCCTTCCACGCAGAGCACATGAGGCCTGCCCCCGGCGGTGTATGGTCGGCGGACCGGGCGTGCTACCGCTTTCTTGCGTCACACTGCGCGCCGGGAGCCCGCACTCTGGAGACCGGGCTTGGGGTCTCGACGCTGCTGTTCGCTGCCATCGGCGCCCGGCACACGTGTGTAGCCCCGCTTCAGGAAGAGGTCGACCGGTGTGCCGCGTATTGCCGTTCCCGCGGGATCTCCCTCGAGCGCGTGAGCTTCGAAGTGGGGTGGTCCGATGAGATCCTTCCGAAGCTCTCCTCTGGTCCGCTCGATCTCTTCTTCATCGACGGCGGTCATGCATTTCCGATTCCGATTCTGGACTGGTTCTACGGGGGCAGTCGCCTCCGGCACGGAGGTGTGCTTGTCGTCGACGATCTGCAACTCCCTGCGGTTTCCGGCGCCTTGCTCGGTTTTCTCGACAAGGATCCGCGGTGGAAGGAGTTGGAACGCACTCCGCGCTGGGCTGGATACGAGCGAGCGAGCGATGGGACGCTGCGCGAAGGCTGGGGAGCCCAGCCAGAGCGCGGGATCTTTCCCTGGGCCCCGCGGGAATCGCTGTTGGCGAAGGGACGCTCCGCAGCAGCGCGCTTCTTAAGGCGCCGACGAGCCGACACGTAGCTACAGTCCGCGGCCGATGGACCTCGTCGAGCAGGCCAAGGAGCGGAGCTGGTACCACACGCTTGAGCTAAAGCCAGGCGTTTGGACGGACGGCTGGTTCGATCTGCGGCCGAGCGTGCGGCACTACGGCTTGCCGGAAGACATGAGTGGTATGCGAGCGCTGGAGGTCGGGACCTGGGATGGTTTCTGGGCCTTTGAAATGGAGAGCCGGGGTGCGGACGTTGTGGCGATCGATCTTGACGACGAGCGCGACCTCGACTGGCCGCCGCGCTTTCGGCCGGACACCTACCCCGAGGCCCCCCGCGGAGCCGGGTTCGAGTTGGCAAAGCAAATCCGCGGCTCGAAGGTCGAGCGGGTTGTCCGCTCAATCTACGATGCTCGGCCGGAGGATCTCGGCTCCTTTGACATTGTCTTCTGTGGCAGCGTGATCATCCACCTCCGGGACCAGATGCTCGCCTTAGAGCGGATCGCGAACCTCTGCAGCGGCTGGTTCATCTCCGCGGAGGTTTACGATCGGCGTGCGGGCTTTGTGCCGTTCCCCGCTGCGCGGTTTCTCGGTGACCGGAACAAGTACGTCTTCTGGCAGCCGAGCATCAGAACGTGGCGACGAATGCTATGGGCGGCCGGCTTCGAGAGGGTTGAACAGCGCAGCAAGTTCAAGATGCGCTCGAAGGACTTCACGGTTCGCCATGTGGTGTTTCACGCATACAAGGGTGCATAAGGCACTCGGTTCCGCGGCTGTGGCACGCTAGCCGGCGAATGCGGGTATTACTCGTTTCGCAGGAGTTCCCTCCTGAGACTGGCTGGGGCGGGATCGGGACGTATGTCCGGGTGATCGCGCCGGCCCTGGTGCGGGCTGGCGCAGAGGTGCATGTGCTCTCGGTCATTGCGGGTCAGGCACGCAGCGAGCGTGTGCTCGATGGGGTCACGATTCACCGCGCCCCACTCCGCCGTCCGCGGGGCGTAAGTCGCCTTTCTCGCCTGCCGCTCACGTGGGACAGACTGTCCCTTGCTGCATGTGTCGCGCTAGAGACCAGGCGCCTCGACACGCCCTTCGACGTGTGCGAGTCGCCGGAATGGAACGCGGAGGGTCTGTTCCTGGCTCTGCGCGGAACCATTCCGCTGACAGTGAGGCTCCATTCCGGTGCTTCACAGCTCTTCCCCTACCTTGGGTACGTTGGACGTGATCCGCGACTCGCCATTCGCTGTGAAGAGAAGCTTGTGCGACGTGCGGAGGTGGTCACCGGAACGCGAGCGCAGATCGCGACCGTGGCACGCGCTCTCGATCTTGACCCGAGTCGTGTGCGAACGATTACCTATCCGGTGCAGCCAATGGAGCCGCTGCCCCCCACGGACGGTCCGCCGAGAGTTCTATTCGCGGGGCGCTTCGAGGCTCGAAAGGGCCCTGACGTACTGCTGCACGCGGTGCCGCGCCTCCTGGAGCTTGTGCCAGATGCCCGGGTGGTGCTCCTGGGCAGCGACACGAGCGTCGCAGGCCGCTCGTCCGTTGCCGGCCTGCACCAGTTGGTCGAGGAACTCGGGATCTCGCAGGCAACGGAGATTCTCGAGGGCTGGGGGCATGATGCTGTTGCGAGTGAACTGGCCCGGGCCACGGTTTGCGTGGTGCCGTCTCGCTGGGAAAGCTTCGGTTACGTCGCTGCAGAAGCCGCCGCGCTTGGCCGCGCCGTGGTCGCCTCCCGGATCCCCGCGTTGGAGGATGTCGTCAACGACGGCGTCACGGGCCGGCTAGTGCCGCCGGATGATCCGGCATCGCTCGCGGAAGCCCTCGCTGACCTGCTCTCGCAGCCTAGGG
>JBKKDM010000017.1:0-8767 GCA_046707905.1 Candidatus Limnocylindrales bacterium | reverse complement strand
GCTTCGACCACGACGGGCCGAGCACGATCCCGACGTTCGTTCGGTCGCGGGGGACCGGCGCGAGCCCGACGTAGCCATCCCGCAGGACGACCATCCGGGCCTCCGGCGTCGCCTCCACCACGGGCCGGGCGATGTGGAACGTCATCGCGGTCCGGCGCGAGAACGGCGGGCGGCCGGAGACGCCGGCGGCGCGCGCCACCATCGACCGGAGCCCGTCGGCCCCGACGACGACGGATGCCTGAAGCTCCGAGCGCCTGCCATCCGCATCGGCGAGCACCACGCGCCGCGGGGATTCACGGAGGTGGACGCGTTCCACCCGGACGCCGAGGCGCACGTTGGCGCCCGCCTGCTGCGCGTGGTCGAGGAGGATCCCGTCCAGGACCTCGCGGTCGAAGCCGACCGCGGAGTCCGCCAGCGACCCCGTCCCGTCGTACGTCAGGCGGAATGACGTCCCGCGCGGCGTCTCGACGCGGATCGCCGGAACCGGGTTGGCCGCGCGAGCGAGCTCCACCTCAGTCATGCCGACCCGACGCAGCGCCGCCACCGCCGCTGGCCCCGCGAAGACCCCGCACGGCCGCCAGCGCCAGCGCGGCGCGCGCTCGAGGAGCACCACCTGGTGGCCGCGACCGGCGAGCAGCACGGCCGCGGCCGCGCCCGCCGGCCCGCCGCCGATCACCGCAACATCGACGCTCTCCGGGGTACCGCCGCCCGTCATCTGCAGCGCTCCGCCCTCATGCAGGTACCGCCGCGATCGCCCAGCGGTGCCCGGCAATGCCGACGGCCGACCCGATCGGTCGAAGCCCGGCCTCCCGGAGCAGTCCCTCCGCCTCGCGGCGAGTCCAGGCCCGCCGGACTGACAGCACGCCGTCGTGCCGCGTCCAGGCGTTGCGGGTCATGAGCCGAAGCAGCACCGCCGCGCCGAGGAGGGTCACCCAGCCGCGCTCGAGGTCGTTCACCACGACGCCGAGGCGAGCGACGCGTCGGAGCTCTGCGAGGAACGCCACGGCCTCGGCCCGTTCGAGGTGATGGAGGACGAGGGACGCGTGCCCGACGTCGAAGGCACCGTCCGGCCACGGCAACGCCCGGCCGTCCGCGAGGGCGAGCGAGACCCGGGGGTGGTTCGCCAGCTCGGGATGCAGGCGCACGGCCGCGGCGAGCACCTCGGGGCGGCTGTCGACGGCGGTCACGCCGACGCTCGACCAGGGGCCCGTCGCGCGATCGAGCGCCAGCGGGATGTCCGCCGCGCCCGTGCCGGCGTCGATCACGCGAAGCGGCGCCGGGACCTTACCGCCGGCGTTCGCGTCGGCTCCGGCGCCGGTGACCGCGTCGGATCCGGAGTCGCTGCGGCCCTCGCCGGCGGCAGCACTGCCGGCAGCCCCCACCAGCCGCCGGACCGCTGCGATCGAAAGCGCCGTGCCGCCGATGCGACGGTTGATCCGCTCGAGATCGGCCAGGTTGCCGTCGAGCGTCGACGTGTCCTCGAGGCCGCCGTCAAGGTGCTCCCGGGCATCGACGAGTCGGCGCATCGGTCCATGATGCGCGTGCGTCTGGAACCGGGCGCACGCGGAGGACGTCCTGCCGCCGATGGTGCGATCGATCGACCGACGAACCTGGGGGATCTGGCTCGCAGGGTTCCTGGTGCTGGCTCTCGCGGCCTGCACGGGGCTCGGCGGCGGAGGCGCCTCGACCACGCCGGGTCCGCAGCCCTCGACCTGCGGCGCTGTGGCAACCGCCGCGCCGTCGAGGCCGCCGAAGGGCGGCTGCTCCGGCGACCCCTTCACCGCCGCCGAGCTGCGGCTGCTGCTGATCGAGGAGCTCGGACCGCTCTGGTACTGCGATCGCGACGAGTACCCGGTCGGCCGGGACGAGCTCGAGGCGATGCGCGCGGCGTGGCCGGACCTGATCGCCGATACCGGGCTGGCCGGAGCCATCCTCGACCGCCTCGAGCTCCCATCGTTCGACGACCCCGGGTGGACCGACGATGAGCGGCTGATGGTCTATCGCCTGTGGAAGATGGCGACAGCGGTCCAGCTCGAGGACATCGGGATTGACCGGTACCGCTTCGACTACCTCGCCCAGCCGGCCGCCGACGGCGCCCACGGCACGCGCACGGCCGGGACGATCGACAGCCACGGGGCGATCACGGTCGAGCAGCAGGTGCCTGCCGGCGAGCCGATGTGTCCGATCTGCCTGTCCTTCGGCACTTCGATCGATGCGCCCGATGGCTACATCGCGGTGGAGCGGCTCCGGATCGGCGACACCGTCTGGACGCTCGATCGCGAGGGCCGCCGCGTCGCGGGCACCGTGATCGCGCTCGGCTCCACGCCCGCGCCGGCCGACCACGATGTGATCCGGGTGACCCTTGCGGACGGTCGAACCGTCACCGCGTCGCCCGGGCATCCGCTCGGCGACGGCCGGACGTTCGCGGACCTTCGACCCGGGGATGCCGTGGACGGCAGCGCCGTGGCGACTCTCGAGACGCTGGCGTACGACGCGGAGGAGACCTTCGACCTGGTGGTCTCCGGCGACACCGGGATTTACTTCGCCGGCGGGATCCCGCTCGGCTCGACGCTGGACTAAGCGGACTCGCGCGCCGCGGCACCGGCGACCGGGCCGCCGGCCGTCCCGGCGGACGTGCCGTTCGCCGCGACCGCGTCGCCGCGCACGCCTGCGAGCCGCGTGACGCCCGGAACAGTCTTCGAGAGATAGTCGAGAACCACGCCCAGCTGGCGGATGCGTTCGTCGATGTCGAACGAGGAATGACCGGTGCCGAACAGGTACAGCTCGTGCGGGTGGTCGCGGCTCTTGAGTCGCTCGACGTAGTTGAGGATCTGCGGCAGCGGGCAGCGACTGTCGTGCTCGCCCGCAAGGAGCAGCAGTGGCGCCTGGACGCGGTCCACGTACTCCAGCGGCGAGCGCTCCTTCATGAGCTGCGGCACGTCCGCCGGCTCGCCGCCGAGCAGCGCCCGATCGTAGGCCTGGAGGAGTGGCGACTCGTCCCGGTACGCGGCCGGGTAGTCGGCGACGGGCACGCCGGCGACGCCGGCGACGAACCGCTCGGGGTGCATGCCGTGCATCAGCAGGGTGATGTAGCCGCCCCACGACCAGCCGGCGACGACGGACCGCGCCGGATCGGCGATGCCGCGGGCGATGAGGTCGTCGTGTCCGGCGACCGCGTCCTCCACCTCCGGCCAGCCGATGTTGCCGATGAGCTCGTCACGCCACGCGGCGCCGTACCCGATCGAGCCCCGGTAGTTCAGCATCGCGACACAGAAGCCCATGTCGACGTAGGCCTGGACCTCGGGCGTCCAGCGGTCGAGGTCGACCGAGGTCGGGCCTCCGTGGATGAACATGAGGGTCGGCCACGGCTTGGGGCCCTCGGGCTCGACGATCCAGCCGTGGACCCGTTGTCCGTGGGGGTTCTTGTACTCCCAGGAGACGAACGGCCGCCCGGCGGGTGGCTTGTCGGGCGGGGCGAGGACCGGCTCGTCGCGGCCGGACTCGAACACGAGACCGGGGTGCTCGCCGCGCTGGAGCCTGTACCAGACGGTCCCGTCGGGCCGAACGCGGGCGCCGGTGAGGCTGCCCTCCTCCATCGGCAGCGCCGTGATCTCGCCCGTCGCGAGGTCGTAGCGATGAAGGTAGTTGCGGCCATCGCGGAGCTCGAACAGCAGGACCGCGGACGCGTCGGGCCACCAGTCGGCGACCTCGGTGAAGCGGTCCCATGGGAGCTGGAGGTCGGTGACCTCGCCGCTGTCGATGTCCCAGATCGCCGGCGCCCGCTCGCCACGGCGCTCGTGGCCGATGGCGATCCGGCGGTCGCCCGGGATCGGCGACCAGGCGAACGAGCACATCGCGCGGGCCTCGTCGCGAAGGTCGGCGACGACATTGCCGGTGCGCGCGTCGATGATCCGAAGCGAGGGGTGGATCAGGTCGCCGTGCTCGGAGTGCTCGACGCACAGCAGGGTCTCGTCGGCCGAGAGGGCCGCCTGATCGGGGCCCGCCATCATCGCCTGGCCGCCGCCAAGATCGATCGACTCCTCGCTGTGGGCGAGCAGCAGCGCGGGCTTGCCGTTCTCGGAGACGTAGACGTCGAAGCCGTCGCGATCGCTGGTGCCCGCCACCGTCACATGCCGCCCGATCGCGAAGCCCTGGTCCCAGGCCTCCGGGAGCCCATCCACGAACGGCTCGGCCGTGCCGCCGGCGAAGGGAGCGGCGACCCACACCCCCGACTCGTCGCCCGTGGTATCCCGGTGCCAGACGACCCACTCGCCATCCGGCGTGATCTCGCCGGCGATCAGCCCGACCGGCTCATTCGTGATCTGGCGACGCTCGCCGGTCGTCCGGTCCCACGCATGGAGCTGGTACACGCCGCTCTCCGAGGACGCGTAGATGATTCGCTCGGGGCGATCCGCCGCCCAGGTCGGGAAACCAACGATCGGGGCGCGGAAGCGGGCCTGCCAGAGCGGCTCGGAGTTGGACATCGCGGCAGTCTACGGTGATCTGTCACAGTCGTCGCCACGCCGGACTCGAACGGCTGTAGGTGTGGCAGGTGGAGGCGATCGAACCGCGACTCGTCCAGGTCACGGGCCGCTCGGACGTCGACCTTGATTCGGCGTTTGCCTCTGCGCGTCCGAGGTTGCTTCGGATCGCCGCATCGCTGGTAGGCGTGGATGGGGCCGAAGACGTGGTGCAGGACACGTACATCACGGCACGGGGGCGGATCTCGCAGCTGCGCGATCCCAACGCGATCGAAGCCTGGCTCGCCAGGATCACGGTCCACCGGAGCTTCCGGATCCGGCGACGCGGCAAGCGGCTCGGGGAGCTGCTCCAGACCATGCCGCTGCCGAGATGGACGCCGCCACCGGTTGGCCGGCTCGAGCTGCACGAGCTGGTCGAGGCCCTGCCGGCCCGGGAGCGGGCGGTGGTGGTCCTGCAGCATGGATATGGCTACTCGCTCGCGGAGGTTGCGCAGCTCGTGGGGATCAGTCACGCGAATGCCCGGAAGATCTCGTCGCGGACGCGGGCGCGACTGCTTCGGGCATGGCTCGAGGCCGAGGGATGACGGGCCATCCAGACCGCTGCGATCGGACCGCCCGACTCGTCGACCGCGTGATCGAGGACCGAGTCAGCGCTGACGATCGCGCGCACGGCGCGACCTGTGCGTCCTGCGGCCCGGTGCTCTCGCGCGCCATTCGCTTCGACGACGAGCTCCGGCGATCGGCCCGCGGCCTGGTCACCGAGCAGCTCCCCTATGGCGTGCTCGACCTGGAGCCGGCCCCCCGACTTGTGGGCGGCGTCCTCGCGATGCGCCACGCGGCACCGGGCCTCGCGAGCATCGTCGCGGCCGTCGTCATCCTCGTGGTCGCAACCTCGGTGGCGATTGCGCCGGGCGTGCTGGGGCCGGGCTCGCAACCGCCGGGCAGCGGCTTCCAGGTCTCCAGCCCGACCTTCCGCTCCACCGCTGACATCGTTCGCAGCGTCCAGGCGCTCGAGTACTCGTGCATTCCCGGGCACGCCCTGCCGACGACGGGCCCCAGCGCCCGGCCCGGCGAGCGCGAGGGCGTCGTCTGCCTGACCCCGAAGTCGATCGAGAGCGCCAGCGCCAAGATCGTCCCGGTCGAGAACGGCGACAGCGAGATCGTCGAGGTCACGGTCGTGGGCTCGCTCTACGGCACCGACACCGAGACGTCCGTTGACCAGCTCGCCGCCGCGATGGGCCAGCTGACGACCCTGTCGATCGCGGATCCGGCCGTGGCCGCGGACGCCGGCCGGTTCATCGAGGAGACGCTCCCGCGGCTGCGCGTCCTGCCGTCCGGGGACGACGCGCTGATGATCTTCGGTGACGTGCGGGTCTTCCTCCAGCGCTACATCGCCGGCGGCTACCGCCTGGTGCTGCAGCCCGTCTGATCCGACCAAGCGAGGCTAGTCGTTCGCGGGCTACCGTTGTCCGCATGGCAGGTGTCGGTGGGGTCGGTGGGCGCGCGCTCTCGGCGCGGCTCGGACGGGTCGGGGTCTGGAGCTTCGCGCTGCAGCGACTGACCACGGCGGAGGCCGGGGCCGCGATCCAGGAGCTCGAGCGGCTCGGATTTGCGAGCGTCTGGATGCCCGAGAGCGTCGGCTCGAAGGATGTGATGGCCCACGCGGCGCTGCTGCTCGGCGCGAGCGACCGCGCGATCGTCGTCCCCGGGATTGCCTCGATCTACGCCCGCGACCCGATGGCCATGACCGGCGGCGCCAAGGCCCTCGCGGAGGCCTATCCCGGCCGGTTCGTGCTCGGGATCGGCGTCAGCCACGCGCCGTCGGTGAAGCTGCGCGGCGGCGACTACGGCAAGCCGATCGAGACGATGACCGCCTACCTCGACGCGATGGACGCCGCGTCGTATGCCGGTCCCGAGCCGTCGGAGCCCGTCCCGCTCGTCCTTGCCGCGCTCGGCCCTAGGATGCTGGAGCTCGCCGCTTCCCGAACGGACGGCGCCCATCCCTACTTCGTCCCCATCGAGCACACCCCGATCGCGCGCGCGGCGCTTGGGCCTGAGCCGTGCCTCGCGGTCGAGCAGACCGCCGTCCTCTCGACCGACCCGGCCGAGGCCCGCCGGATCGGCCGGGCCTTCGCCCGCCACTACCTCGCCCTCCCGAACTACGCCAACAACCTCCGGCGGCTCGGCTGGTCGGACGCGGACATCGCGAATGACGGCAGCGACCGGATGATCGACGCGGTCATCGCCTGGGGCGACGTCGACGCGATCGTCTCGCGGGTCAAGGCCCACCTCGACGCCGGCGCCGATCACGTCTGCGTGCAGCTGCGCGTGGACTCCTCGGCCGATCCCGCACTCGCCGGCTACGCGGAGCTCGCCTCGGCCCTGCTCGCGCTCTAGCCGAGCGTCTCCACGAGGAGGAGGCGCCGCACGAGGTCGCCGACCGACAACGCACCGAGCTCCTGTGGCGTGAACCAGCCGAAGGCGTCCGACGACCCGTCGACCTCGGTTCGCTCAACCCCACCGGTGATCTCCATCGGGTAGACGAACCGGACCTGGTGGTTCCGGATCTCGCCCCCCGAGAAGGGCCATGTGCCGGTGTCAGAGTGGATGGACGGCGGCCCCGTGATGGCCGCAAGGAGTCCGGTCTCCTCCTCGACCTCGCGGACGGCCGCGTCCTCGGGTGACTCCCCGAACTCGATGCCGCCGCCAGGCAGCACCCACAGCCCCGCCCCGAGGTTGCCTGGCGCGACGCGAGCGAGGAGCACGCGACCGTCGCGGCGGATCACGCCGTACGCGGCAAGCCTGGTGATCGACGGCGGCGGATCGCCGGGCGTCCAGCCCAGCTTCCGCAGGCGCAGGTCGATCTCGGGGTCGTCGGGAGGGAGCGGCACGCCGCGTATGATGCCCGTGTGACCACCGAATCGAAGGCGCTTCGCCCGGCCGGATCGGCCGCGTGGTCGGGAGATCGGGCGCCGGCCGACTGGGGCCTCGGCGACGGCCAGGCGGTCCCCTGGGAGTACGCGCCGGCGCCGGAGTCGCGCGACGTCGTCCAGATCAAGCCCCGCTACGGCCTGTTCATCGACGGGCGCGAGGTCAACGCCGCCGACGGCGGCTGGTTCAAGAGCGTCAACCCGGCGACCGAGGAGGTCATCGCCGAGATCGCGAAGGCCACGCCGGCGGACATCGACAAGGCGGTCCGCGCCGCGAGGCGCGCGCATAAGACCCGCTGGGGCAACCTCCCGGGACGCGAGCGCGCCAAGTACCTGTTCCGGATCGCCCGGATCCTCCAGGAGCGGTCGCGGGAGTTCGCGGTCCTCGAGTCGATGGACTCCGGCAAGCCGATCAAGGAATCGCGCGACGTCGACGTCCCGCTCGCGGCGAACCACTTCTGGTACTACGCCGGCTGGGCGGACAAGCTCGAGTACGCGTTCCCGGGCCGCGTCGCGAAGCCGCTGGGCGTGGCAGCTCAGGTCATCCCCTGGAACTTCCCGCTGCTGATGCTGGCTTGGAAGATCGCGCCCGCGCTCGCAGCCGGGAACACCGTGGTGCTCAAGCCCGCCTCCACGACGCCCCTCAGCGCCCTGCTTTTCGCCGAGGTCTGCCGCCAGGCCGACCTGCCGCCGGGTGTCGTCAACATCGTCCCTGGCCCGTCGAACATCGGGATGCACCTCGTCAGCCACCCGGACGTCGACAAGGTCGCGTTCACCGGCTCGACCGGGGTCGGGAAGCTGATCCACAAGGCGACCGCGGGCACCGACAAGGCTCTCACGCTCGAGCTCGGCGGCAAGGCCGCGAACATCGTGTTCGAGGACGCGGCGCTCGACCAGGCGGTCGAGGGCATCGTCAACGGCATCTACTTCAACCAGGGCGAGGTCTGCTGCGCGGGCTCGCGGCTGCTCGTCCAGGAGTCGGTCGAGGGCGCGCTCATCGAGAAGCTCAAGGACCGCCTCTCGACGATCCGGGTCGGCGACCCACTCGACAAGAACACCGATGTCGGCGCGATCAACTCGAAGCAGCAGCTCGAGAAGATCACCGAGCTCGTGGAGGCCGGGGTCGCGGAGGGCGCGGAGATCTACCAGCCGGCCTGCGACCTGCCCGAGCGAGGCTACTTCTTCCGGCCGACCCTGTTCACCAACGTCGCCCAGAGCCACCGCATCGCGCGCGAGGAGATCTTCGGGCCGGTGCTGTCCGTGCTGACCTTCCGGACCCCCGACGAGGCTGTCGAGAAGGCGAACAACACCGAGTACGGACTGTCGGCCGGCGTCTGGACCGAGAAGGGTTCGCGG
>JBKKDM010000016.1:0-4728 GCA_046707905.1 Candidatus Limnocylindrales bacterium | reverse complement strand
GCGGCCGGCGGCCTTCGGGGCGATTGGCTCAGTGGTTAGAGCACGCGGTTCACATCCGCGGGGTCACTGGTTCGAATCCAGTATCGCCCACCAACATTCCCGGGCTGATGCGGCCCGTCCGCCGCGTAAGCGCCACGATCGACGCGGTTCGACGACGGCCACGGTGATCGCGACGACCGGCGACGGCGCCTGGCCACTCGGGGAGCGCATCGAGTCCGCCTGGTGACGGCCAACGGCCGATTCGTGCCGGAGCTGCTGCGAGAACGGGACTTCCGTTCGTTCTGGCTCGGGCAGACGATCTCGGTCTTCGGCGACCAGATCACGCTGCTCGCGATCCCGATCGTCGCCGTGCTGATCCTGGACGCGGATCCCGCTGCGATGGGCCTCCTGACCGCGGCCGGCCTGCTCCCACACCTGCTGTTCTCGTTACCTGCTGGAGTGTGGCTCGACCGGGTCCAGCGCCGGCGGCGCCTCATGATCCTCGCCGACATTGCCCGGGCGGCCGTCATCGCCGTGATCCCGCTCGCGTTCCTCGGCGGCTGGCTGAGCATCGAGCTGCTGTTCGTGGTCACGTTCCTCGTGGGAACGCTGTCCGTCGCATTCGACATCTCCTGGCTCACGCTCTTCAGCGCGGTCGCGAGGCGTGAGCAGTTCGTCCAGGCGAACTCGCTGCTGAGTGGCAGCCGATCGGTGTCGTTCATCGGCGGGCCGGCGATCGGGGGCATCCTGATCCAGCTGCTGAGCGCCCCGGTCACCCTGGTGCTCGACGCGCTGTCGTTCCTCGGGTCGGCGTTCTTCCTCGGGCGGATCCGGGTGACCGAGCCGCCAATCGAGCGGGACCCGGGGTCGATCGGGACGCAGCTCATGACGGGCCTGGCGTTCATCGCCCGCGACCCAATCATCCGCGGGGTCCTCCTGTCCGTCGGGACGGTCAACTTCTTTAACTACTGCTTCGCCGCGCTCTTCATCCTGTACGTGACGACCCACCTCCACGTCGACCCGGGGGTCCTGGGGCTGGCGCTCGGCGCCGGCGCGGTCGGCAGCGTCATCGGCGCGGTGATTGCCGGGCGCGTCGGACGGCGGCTCGGGGCGGGCCGTGCCTACCTGCTCGGGCTCGTGCTGTTCCCCGCGCCCCTCATCCTCGTCCCGATCGCCTCGGGCCCGATGGAGATCGTGCTGCCGATCCTGTTCCTGTCGGAGTTCGGTTCCGGCCTCGGGGTCATGATCCTCGACATCAACGCCAGCGCGATGCTCCAGTCCCGGACGCCCGATCGGATCCGGGGCCGCTCCGGCGGCGCGTTCCGGTTCATCAACATGGGCATCCGGCCGATCGGCGCGACCGTCGGCGGGCTGCTGGGAGCGGCCTTCGGTGTGCGGGAGACGCTGTTCGTCGTGACGGTCGCGCAGCTGCTGGGAGTGCTGTGGCTCATCGGCTCGCCGGTGCTCGGGTTGCGAGACCTGCCGGCAGCCGCCGATGATCCGGCGGCGCCGGGCGCGCCCGAGGTGGCGGGCACGGGCGGGGGCTAGCCCGCCGCGCCGCTCTCCCGCGCGATTCGCCGCAGGACCGCCGGCAGGATGCCGCCGTTGCGGTAGTAGTCGAGCTCGATCGGGCCGTCGATCCGGCAGATGACCTCGAAGGTCGTCTCACGGCCCCCGTCCGAGCGGGCCACGACCTGAAGGCGCGACCTCGGGACGAATGTCTCGACGCCCCGAATCGTGAATGCCTCGCGGCCGGTCAGCCCCAGGGACACGAGGTTCTCGTCCGGCAGGAACTGGAGCGGGAGGATGCCCATCCCGACGAGGTTCGTGCGATGAATCCGCTCGAACGTCTCGGCGATCGCCGCCCGGACGCCCAGCAGGAGCGGACCCTTCGCCGCCCAGTCGCGGGAAGATCCGGAGCCATACTCCTTGCCCGCGATCACGAGCTGCGGCACGCCCTCGGTCCGGTAGCGGCCGGCGACGTCAAAGATGAAGCCCTCTTCGCCGTCGGGGAGGTGGACCGTATACGGCCCCTCGCCCTCGCTGGCGAGCGCGTTCCGCAACCGGATGTTGCCGAACGTGCCGCGCATCAGCACCTCGTGGTGGCCGCGCCGCGCGCCGTACGAGTTGAACTCGAGCGGGCTGACGCCGTGCTGCTGGAGCCACTGGCCGGCCGGCGCCCAGGGCACGATCGAGCCGGCGGGGGAGATGTGGTCTGTCGTGACGGAGTCGCCGAGGACCGCCAGGACGCGCGCACCGACGATGTCGGTCGGCGGCTCTGGCGCCATCGTCAGGCCCTCGAAGTACGGCGGCCGCGCGACGTAGGTCGAGGCGGGATCCCACGCGTACCGGTCGCCCGCGGGGATCGGCAACGCCTTCCAGCGGTCGTCGCCTTCGAAGACGCTGGCGTAGGTCCGGCGGAACAGCTCCGGGTCGATCGAGGCAGCGATGACTGACCGGATCTCGTCGGGCGAGGGCCAGATGTCGGTCAGGAACACCGGGCGGCCGTCGTCGTCGATCCCGAGCGGCTCCTTGGTCAGGTCGATGTCGACCCGGCCCGCGAGGGCGAACGCCACCACGAGCGGCGGCGAGGCCAGGTAGCTCGCGCGCGCGAGCGGGTGGATCCGGCCCTCGAAGTTGCGGTTGCCCGACAGCACCGCAGCGGTGACGAGCTCGTGCTGCTCGATGGCCTCGGCAATCGGCGCGTCCAGCGGTCCGGAGTTGCCGATGCACGTCGTGCAGCCATATCCGGCGAGGGCGAAACCGAGCTGCTCGAGCGGCGCCATGAGCCCGGCCTTCTCGAGGTATCCGGTCACGGCCTTCGAGCCTGGGGCGAGCGACGTCTTCACCGTGGGCGGGACCTTCAGGCCGCGCGCCACCGCATTCCGCGCGAGCAGGCCCGCGCCGACCATCACCGTCGGGTTCGACGTGTTGGTGCACGAGGTGATCGCAGCGATCGCGACGGAGCCGGTCCGGAGCGTCGCCTCCTTGCCGTCCACCCGCAGCGAGACCAGCGGATAGGCGGTGGCGACGGCCGGCCCGTCCTGGACGGCGACCGCGGGCACCGGCTGGTCTTCCGTCGCCGTGGCCGTCGAGAACGACGGCGGGTCGCTCGCCGGGAACGACTCCGCCGAGGATTGCTCGACCTGGCCGCCCTCCGGCCGGAGGGCCTCGATCTTCGCGTCGGACAGCGGCCGCAGCCCGTCGGGGTAGTTGGTGCGGAAGTTCTCCCGCAGTGCCGTGAGCGGCACCCGGTCCTGCGGCCGCCGCGGCCCGGCGACGGACGGCTCGACCGAGGCCAGGTCGAGGGTCAGCAGGTCATCGAACGCTGGCGTGTGGCCGGCCCGGCGCCACAGCCCCTGGGCCTTGGCGTAGGCCTCGACGAGGGCCAGGCGCTCCGCCGAGCGGCTGGTCAACCGGAGGTAGGCCAGCGTCTCCTCGTCGATCGGGAAGAGCGTCGACGTCGCCCCGAACTCGGGGCTCATGTTGGCGATCGTCGCGCGGTCGGCCAGCGAAAGCGCGGCCAACCCGTCGCCCGCGAACTCCACGAACGCGCCGACGACCCCGAACGACCGGAGCATCTGGGTGACGACGAGGACGAGGTCCGTGGCCGTGGAGCCGCGTGGCAGCTCGCCGGACAGCCGGACCCCGATGATCCGGGGCATGGGCATGTAGATCGGCTGGCCGAGCAGGGCCGCCTCGGCCTCGATGCCGCCGACGCCCCAGGCGAGGACGCCCAGGCCGTTGACCATCGTGGTGTGCGAGTCCGTCCCGACGACGGTGTCCGGGAGGGCGATCCGGCGACCGTCCTCGTCCGTGCGATCGGCGACGACCGTGGCCAGGAACTCCAGGTTGACCTGGTGGACGATGCCGGTGCCGGGCGGCACGACGCGCAGGTCGCGGAAGGCGGTCTGGGCCCATCGGAGCAGCTGGTAGCGCTCGCCGTTGCGCTCGTACTCGCGCGCCACGTTGAACGCGAAGGCGCCCGGCGTCCCGAACTGGTCGACCTGGACCGAGTGGTCGATGACGAGGTCCGCAGGCACAAGCGGATTCACGCGCGCGGGATCGCCGCCGAGGTCGGCCATGGCGTCGCGCATGGCCGCCAGGTCGACGATCGCGGGCACCCCGGTGAAGTCCTGCAGGAGGACCCGCGACGGCATGAACGGGACCTCGGCCTCGGTGACCGAGCCGGGCCGCCACGAAGCGAGGGTCTCGACGTCCGCGGGCTCGATGAGGCCGCCGCCGGCATTCCGCAGCGCGTTCTCGAGCAGGATGCGAAGGGTCACCGGGGCGGTGTCGAGGTCGATCAGGTCGCCCAGCGCGGCGAGCCGCCAGTAGTCCGGGAGGCCCTCGCCGAGGGCGGCGCGGGCGCCGAATGGATCTGGCCGTGGCACGCTGGCGAACCTCGTCGCTGGGTAGACTCGACGCGTGGAATCGTACTCCGAGACCCGATGAAGGCCTGGCGCGACGATGACCGCTCGCCCGCGGGTCACGGCGACGAGGCCGGCGGCGCAGGCGACCCGGAGACGCTCGAGGAGCTCCGGCGGCGAGGCATCGATCTCGACCCGACCGCGCCGGACCACGAGCACGGCGACCACGCTCACGACGAGCACGCCGACGGCGAGCACGGGCACGCCCACCCCCACCAGCACGCCGAGCCGGGCGAGCCGCCGCTGGTCGGGATCATCGGCGCCGGGGCCGTCGGGACGGCACTGGGCGCGGCCCTCCATCGGGCCGGCTGGCCGGTGG
>JBKKDM010000015.1:0-6402 GCA_046707905.1 Candidatus Limnocylindrales bacterium | reverse complement strand
CCTGACGGACGTGCATGTCATTCAGCAACATTGGGCCTCACCTCCTCTCGTTGAGATTCATTCGTCTTCGTCGTCGGACTCGTCTTCGTCGACGTCCTCGTCGAGGGAGCGGCCCGTGTAGGTCATGAAGACGTTGTGCATCGTCGCTTCGCCGCCGTGGCGCTCGGCGACGAGTCGCATGAGCGCGTCCGGCGAGCCCTGGGCCACGATCCGACCATCATTGAGGACGATGATCTCGTCGCAGAGCCGCTCGGCCTCGTCGAGGTCGTGCGTCGTCAGGACGATCGATGCGTCGTGGCTGGTCCGGATCTCCTCGATGAACGTCTGGACGTCGAGCTTGGACCGTGGGTCGAGACCCGTGGTCGGCTCGTCGAGGAGCAGGAGCGAGGGGCTCGTCAGCAGGGCTCGCGCGATCGCGATCTTCTGCTGCATCCCCCGGCTCATCTGCTCCACGGGCCGGCCGAGGCGCTTCTCGGCGATGCCGAGCCGCTCGGTGATCCGGACCGTCTCCACGCGGGCGAACTTCGAGTCGATCCCGTAGAGCCTGGCTGCAAACAGCAGGTTCTCCATCGGGCTCAGCTTCTTGAAGAACGCCGCGTCCACGCTCACCCGGTTGATGAGGCGCTTGACGCGCATCTCCTCCCGGACGACGTCGTGCCCGAACACCTCGACCCGGCCCTCGTCGAGCGTCAGCAGGCCCGAAACGAGCCTGATCAGCGTCGACTTGCCCGAGCCGTTGGCGCCAAGGATGCCGATCGTCCCACCGCGCTCCAGGCGCAGCGAGACGTCCGCGATCGCGACGACCGGATCCTTCTTGGACGAGACGTTGAAACGCTTCGTCACGGCCTCGACGAGCAGCGCGGGCACATTCGCCACCGCGTCGGGCCCGGGCTCCGTGACGACGGGCTCGGGCGCCGGCTCGGAGGCGGGCGTCCACGCGGGATCGACCGAGCGGTCCTGCGTCATCTTCGGTTCCTGGAGCATCGTGCTCGACATTGGTGGGATCCTTCTGGGCTGGTGGACACGAAAAGAGCCGCGACCCTGACCCGGCGGGGCAAAGGCTCGCGGCTTGTCGATGGTCCCCGTGGTGCAGCCTGGGGGCATCAAAAAACCGTGAGCCTGATCTGGCCCACGGTTCGTGGTCTGGTGACGGTGGCGGCCCTGCCGCCTGTCAACTACCTCGAGGTGGGCGCAAATCTCCCGCTCTCATCGGCGCCGTAGGGCGCGACGAGTCGCCGGGCGAGCGTGGAGCTCTTCATCACATCTACCTCCGGTAACGACAGCCAGCGCCGTAGCGCCGGAGCCGGGAGTCTACGGGCGCGACTTTCTCCATGTCAAACCAATCGGGGAAGGTCGCAGAATCGGTTGTTGCCCGCGGGCGACGTGAGGTTGAGTGGGGCGTGCGCCGGCCCAACGAGCCGGCGACGGGGAGAGGTAAGGACAACTAATGACTGAATCCACGCCTCCGGCAGACATGCCACAGGCGCCGGTCCCGACGGCGTCGCCGTCCCCGACGGCGTCGGCGCCCCCTTCAATGGCGCCAGCACCGATGGCGCCGCCCCCGGCTGTGCCTGCTACGGCCCGGCCGATGGGCGCGACGGTCATCGCGGTGATCGAGGCCATCCTGGGCGTGCTCGGCATCCTCGGGGCGCTGGTGCTAATCGGCATCGGCGGCCTTGCGGGGGGTCTCGTCGGCTCGTCCGGCGCCGAGGGTGCCGGTGCTGCCGGCGGCCTGCTCGCGGGGATCGGCGTGATCGGCGGGATCATCTTCCTGGCGATCGGTCTCCTGTACATCGCGATCGCCTATGGCGTCTGGAAGGGCCGCAGCTGGGCCTGGATGCTCGGCGTCGTGGTCACGGTCATCGGGCTCGTCTTCGGCGTGCTCGGGCTGACCGGCGGGATCAGCGTCTCGTCGATCATCTCGCTCGCGCTGCCGATCGTGGTCTTGTACTACTTCATGCAGCCTGACGTGAAGCGCTGGCTCGGCCGCCCAGCCTGAGCCAACGTTCGAACAACGTGCCCAAGGGCGCCGGCCGGGATCTCCCGGCCGGCGTTTTCGCATCGACTGAGGTGACGGGATGAGCTTCGAGCAACGAGCGGACCACGGCTCGGGGCAGCCTGGCATGCCCGCGGAGCCAGCTCCGGCACCGCCGACGTCGGCCCTGTTCGGTTCGATCGAGCCAAGGAACCTGGGGCTCGGCACGGCCATCGAGGTGGCCTTCAAGGCCCTCGCGAAGCCGGCCTTCGTCGGGCCGCTGCTCGTCATCAGCGTCATCGTCAACGCCATCCTCGAGATCGCGTTTGCGCCCCTGATGCGGCAGCTCGCGACGACGCCCGGGACGCGACCGACGATCGAGGACCTGAACGCGATCCTCGGGTCTGCGGGCCTGGCCTTCGTCGTGTCGACGATCGGCTCGATGATCGCCGCCATCTACGGCACGGTCTGGGCCGCTACTGCCAGCGTCGGGCCGTTCCCGACGATGGGACAGACGCTCAGCCTGGTGCGTCGTCGCTGGGTCGGGGTGCTGGGGGCCTCGATCCTCGTCAGCCTGATCACAATCGGCCTCGTTGCGCTCGGCGCCGTCGTGTTGGTCGTCCTGGGGAGGGTCAACGCGGCGATCACGTTCGGCGTGGGCGTTGGCCTCGTGATCGTGTTCATCTGGCTCGTCGCCCGCCTCTACATGACGACGTGGCTTGCCGCCGATGGCGCGAGCGCGACCGCGAGCCTTCAGGGGTCATGGCGGATGACCGAGGGCAACGTCTTGCGAATCCTCGGCTGGCTCCTCGCGTTCAGCCTGCTGTTCGGCCTGCTCGCCGCCGCGATCGGGCTGGTGCTCGGCCGGGTGCCGTTCGTCGGAAACGGGATCGGCCAGGGCCTGACGCTCGCGCTGACCTATGGCGCCGGGGTCACCCTGTATCGGCGGACCCAGGCGAGCGCGCCATCACCGGCGGTGGCGCCAGGTGCGCCATCCGGTACGGACTCGACCATCGGCTAGGCTCGGGCTCCATGTCGGAGCCCGAGCGCGAGCCACAACCGAGCGCCACGGGAGCGAGACCCGGCGAACCACCCTCGCTGGTCGCGTTGCTCGCCCAGGGCGTCCTCGACGCCGAGCTTGCCGCGCTGATCTGGGTTCTCGTTGAGGGCCGCATCCCACTGGTGGTTGCCGCGCCGGCCGGCCGCCTCGCCGCCGGGGGCCAGCTGCTCGCGGGCGTCGTCACCTCGATTCACCCGGACGAGGTCGCCGAGACGTTCACCGGGCCGCTGACCGCTGCCGGCGCCGGTAGCCTGGTTCGCGGCCGCCGGGCGGGCGGCGTGCTCGAGGCAGGCTCGCTGTCGGACGTCCGCACCCGCCTCGGCACCGGCCCGCTGCCCCTGACCGACGATCAGCTGACGTTCCTCGGCACCGTGCTCGTCCTCGAAGAGGCCCAGGGTGGCGGCGGCGGGCGTCGGGGCCGCCTGCGCGTGACCGCCGCGCACTACGTCCGGCCGCTCGCGCGCGACGCCCACGGACACTCGCAACGCCTCGGCCCGGCCATCCTCGCAACGTGGGACGAGCGCCTTGGCCGCTACGAACACTTCGCCTGGGGCGTGCTGCCGGAGATCGCGGCCCGCCTCGGCCGCCGCACGGGCGATCTCGAGGCTGACATCCACCACCGCCGCGACGACCTCGCTGGGCTCGCCAAGGCCGGCATCACCAAGCTCGACGAGGTCCGCCGCCTCGTCGCCGGCTATCGCATTCGCTACGGCGACGCGCACGGCGCGCACGACGCGCACGAGGCGCACGAACCGACGCTGTCGATCACAGGAGACACCCCGAGCATCGGTGGCGCCGATGGGGGCCGCGTGCACGAACCCGGCAGCGGTGCGGACGCCGGTCACGTGCACGAGCCGGGCGAGGACCACGATCACCGCCCGAACTGAGCGTCGCGAGTGCTAGCCTCGCGGTCGGCCTAGGCCGGCCAGGGCGCGATAGCGGAGGTGGGTCG
Organism: Candidatus Limnocylindrales bacterium; assembly: GCA_046707905.1. Classification (GTDB taxonomy): domain Bacteria; phylum Chloroflexota; class Limnocylindria; order Limnocylindrales; family CSP1-4; genus UBA5189. The sequence continues at coordinate 2,415 of JBKKDM010000015.1, read as the reverse complement.
ATGACGCTCTTTCAGGGCTTCCTGTTCGCGCATGTCCTGGGCGCGATCATCGCGTTCGGGCCGTCGTTCAGCTTCCCGATCATCGGGCGGCTCGGGGCGACGGAGCGCCAGCACGCCAACTTCGCGACCCGGTTGAGCGAGCGACTCTCGAAGGTCCAGGTCGTGCCGTTCGCGATCCTGCAGGGCATCACCGGCGTCGCCCTGATCGTCGTCGGGAACATCGACGTCATGGCCAGGGCCTGGCTCATGGTGTCGATCGTCCTGTACCTGACCGCGCTGGGCTACGCCCTTTTCGTCCAGACCCCGACCGTTCGAAAGGTCATCGAGATGACGAGCGGCGGCCCGCCCGCCGGTGGCCCTCCAGCCGATGGCCCGCCAGCCGGCGGACCACCGCCGGAGCTCATGGGCCTCATCCGACGGGTCCAGCTCGGCGGGATGTTCCTCATGGCGCTGATCGTCGCGATCGTGTTCCTGATGGTGGTTAAGCCCGGCGGCTGATCCCGCCGAAGGCCCGCCAGGTCGCCGGCGATAAAATCCCTGCATGCCAGAAGTCGCGCCCTCAGTCAGCGATCTGCTGTCCCGGCTCTCCGGAATCGTCCACGTCCATGACGGGGCCCTGGAGATCGTCGACGCGGCTCGATTGCGGGCCGACGGGATCCGCGACCTGGCCTGGACCGCGGCGTTCGCCGAGGATCCCGCGACCGTCGAGGCCGCGCAGTGGATCGTCTGGGAGGCCGCGCAGGCGTTGGGCGCCCGCTCGGCAAGCATCCAGGAGCTGTACGCGGCTCGGGCCCGTGGCGAGGTCAGCGGCTTCACCGTCCCGGCCATCAACATCCGGTCCCAGACGTTCGACATGGCCCGCGTGGTCTACGAGACGGCGGAGACGTACGACGTCAGCGCGGTGATCCTCGAGCTCGCCCGGAGTGAGCAGACGTACACCTACCAGCGACCCATCGACTACACAACGGCGGTCCTCGCGGGCGCGATCGCCGCCGACTGGCGCGGCCCGGTCTTCATCCAGGGTGACCACTACCAGTTCAACGCCAAGAAGTACGCGACCGACCCCGAGTCGATGACCGAGGACATCCGTCGCGCTTGCCGCCTCGCGGTCGACGCGGGCTACCGGAACATCGACATCGATGCCTCCACGCTCGTCGACCTCGCGCTCGACGGGGAAGGGGAGCAGCAGCGGGCCAACTACGAGCGCACCGCCGAGCTCGTCGCGCTCATCCGCTCGCTCGAGCCCGACGGCGTCACGATCAGCATCGGCGGCGAGATCGGCGAGGTCGGCAAGGACAACTCCACCGAGGCGGAGCTGCGGGCCTATCTCGACGGGCTCAACGCCGACCTCGCGACCCGGGCGCCGGGCGTTGCCGGGATCAGCAAGGTCAGCGTCCAGACCGGCACGTCGCACGGTGGCGTCGTCATGCCGGACGGATCCGTCGGGACGGTGGCGGTCGACTTCGACGTCCATCGCCGGCTCGGGGACGTCTGCCGAAGCGAGTACGGCATCGCCGGCACGGTCCAGCACGGGGCCTCGACGCTGCCGGACGAGCTGTTCCACAAGTTCCGCGAGGTCGAGACCATCGAGATCCACCTCGCCACCGGCTTCCAGAACGCCCTGTACGAGCACGAGGCGTTTCCGGCGGCGCTCCATGCCGAGATCGAGGCGTGGTGCTTCGCGAACGCGCTCGACGAGCGCAAGTCCGACCAGACCGATCAGCAGTTCGTCTATACGACGCGGAAGAAGGCCCTCGGGCCCTTCAAGCGGCAGCTCTGGGACCTCGAGACCAAGGACGAGATCCTGGTCTCGCAGGCGCGCCGCTTCAGCCTCCTGTTCCACGAGCTCGGCGTCGAGAGCAGCCGCGCGATGGTCGCCCAGTACGTCAAGCCGGTGGAGTGGCACCGCCCGCTGCCCGCAGCCCTCGCCGAGGCTGCTCCCGCCGCGTAGGCTCAGCGTCGATCAATCCGCGCTTTCCGTCGTCTATCAGCCGCCGCGATGCAGGCCGAGTCGGAGGCCTTGATTCCGGTTCTCCAGGGTGCTTCGGGGCTTGATGCGTCGGTTCGCGAACGTGAATTCGCCGTCCACTCGCTCGCGGCGCTGGCCGCGCGTGGTCGTAGATCACGGGGAGTGTTGTGCGATAGGAGGTCGGCTCGTTTCTGCCGACCGCATCACCCTGAGTGCTAATGGGTGAGAAACCTCGGCCGGAAGCGGGATTGGCATCCCGCCGCCGCGGAATTCACCTTGATTCGCGTATCGGGCACTCCTATGCTCGCCCGGCGCTCCGGGTTGAGGGACCCGGCGGCGTGCCCCGCGTCCCCGCGTTCTCGGGTTCGTGTTTAGTGAGGTCGACCCGCGCTCCGCAGCCCAACCCCGCGGAGCCGCGGGGGTTGAGGGGGGGGAGCCGTGTGGGG
>JBKKDM010000014.1:0-24313 GCA_046707905.1 Candidatus Limnocylindrales bacterium | reverse complement strand
TCGTGTTGCGCCAGGAGGGCGAGGTCGCGCTCTCGACCAGCCTCGTCCTGGAGCGCCGGCCGCTGAGCGACGGGTCGCTCGTGCGGCTGCTCCTCCGCCACCCCTTGATGACCCACCGGACGATGGGGCTGATCCACTGGCACGCCCTCCGGCTGTGGCGCCGGGGCGCCACCTTCCACCGCCACGGCGCCTCGCGCGAGGCGCATGGGAGCCCCATCGACGGGCGCCCGGTGCGGGTACCCGGTCGATGAGCCAGGCCGTCCACGAGGTCGACACGGCCCTGCGCCCGAATGGCGTCGCGCGCGATGCGGGTGGCGCCACGAGCGCCGATGCCCTCGCTCGGGTGCGTGCCCGGCGACGCCTTGGATCAGCGGTTGAGCGACTCGCGCTCCGGGCGATGCTCGGCGTGGCGCGCCGCACCTCGATCGGCGAGCTGACGGTCCTGCTGCCGGACGGGACGCGGCACGTGTTCGGGGATCCCACGACCGGCGGTCGGGGCGAGCTTCGAGTCCACGACATGGCGGCCATCACCCGAATCCTCCGCGGGGGCGACATCGCCGCCGGCGAGGCGTACATGGACGGGCTGTGGTCGAGCCCGGACCTGGCGGCCCTGGTCAAGGTGGCGTCGGTCAACCGGGACGCCCTCGGCCTGACCAGAGGCTGGTATCGAATTCCGGCGAAGCTGGCCAAGACCATCGCCCACCGCGCCAGACGAAACACCATGGGCCAGGCAAGGAAGAATATCGAGGCTCACTACGACCTCGGCAACGAGTTCTACCGCCTCTTCCTCGACGAGACCCTGACCTACTCGAGCGCGGTCTTTGCGACGCCCGAGCAGTCCCTGACGGATGCCCAGCGCAACAAGTACCGGCTCATGGCCGAGGGCGCGGGGCTCAGCGCAGGACAGCACGTCCTGGAGATCGGCACGGGCTGGGGCGGCTTCGCGCTGTACGCCGCCGAGCTTGGTTGCCGGGTCACCACGGTCACGGTCTCGAAGGCCCAGCACGAGCTCGCCACGGAGCGCGTCCGCGCCGCCGGCCTGCAGGATCGGGTCGAGGTCCTGTTGCGCGACTACCGCGAGATCGAGGGCCAGTACGACGCCATCGTCTCGATCGAGATGCTCGAGGCGGTGGGAGCGGAGTTCTTCGAGACCTACTTCCAGGTCTGCGACCGGGTCCTGAAGCCCGGCGGCCTGATGAGCCTCCAGACGATCGCCTTCCCGGACGTCGCGTACCTGCCGCAGGCCCGCGGCGCGAACTGGATCCAGACTTACATCTTCCCCGGCGGCCTGCTCCCGTCCCTCGCCCAGATCGAGCGCTCGTTGCACGGCACCCGCCTGCTGGTCCGCCGGGTCGAGGACATCGCGCCGCACTATGTCCGGACGCTCGCGATGTGGCGCGAGGCGTTCATGGGTCGCCTCGACGCGGTCAGCGCCATGGGCTTCGATCAGCGCTTCGTCCGGATGTGGGAGTACTACCTCTCCATCAGCGAGGCCAGCTTCGACACCGGGGTCTGCCAGGACCTCCAGATCGTCCTCGAGAAGGGTCGGGGGATGCCCGCGCGAGCCGCCGCCGCCGGCTGATCCGCCGCGCGGCTCGCTCGAAGCCGCCATCCGGCACGCCTCCCTTGTGGCGCCGACCGAGATTCGGCGGCATCCTTCGTGGAACCCGCCGAGGAGGCATCAGATGGAAGGCAACGCAGCTTCCTTGTTCGCGTCCACGCTCGAGCGCCACAGGGCGAAGCTGGCGACATGGCTGAGCGTCACCGCCGTGGTCGCGCTCCTCGCAGGCTGTGGCAGCCCAACGGCGACTGCCCCACCATCGGGCACGGCAACGCCGCTCGGTACGCCGAACGCTGTCTCGGTCGCTCCGACCGCGCCGCCCGACCCACCTTCCCCGAGCCCGCTGGCCTTCGACCGTAACCCGGCTCCGTTCGTCGAGGGGACGCCCTACAGCCAGACCATCGACCCAGCGTCGTTCGTCGAAGGGGTCGACAACCCGTTCTTCCCGATGATCGTCGGCGCCACGTTCGTGTTCGATGGCGCGGAACACATCGAGGTTGAGGTTCTCCCCGATCGCAAGATGATCCTCGGCGTCGCGGTCACGGTCGTGCGCGACCGCGTCTACGAGGACGGCGAGCTGATCGAGGACACGCTCGATTGGTAGGCCCAGGATCGTCAGGGCAACGTCTGGTATTTCGGCGAGGAGACAGCCGAATACGAGAACGGCGAGGTGACGTCGACTGCCGGCAGCTGGGAGGCCGGGGTGGATGGCGCCGTGCCCGGGATCGTGATGCTCGCGGAACCCCACCCGGGCGACGAGTACCGCCAGGAGTTTTACGAGGGCGAGGCCGAGGACGTGGCCGCCATCGTCGCGGTCGAGGGGAGCATCGCCGTCGACGCCGGCTCCTGGACGGGAACGGACGTCCTCGTCACGGAGGAGTGGACCCCGCTGGAACCGGACGTGCGCGAGCGCAAGACGTACGCGCGGGGTTTCGGCGTCGTGGACATCCGAACGATCGAGGGCGGGGACGAGCTCACCACGCTGACGAGCGCGATCTACCCGATCGTGGACTAGCCCGGAACAGCCGGCTCGCGCGTCTTCTTCCGTTTGTCCTCGCCAGGGATGCCGCGGGCCGCGAGCGCCGCCGCGAAGCCCTCGAGGTCCTCCACCGTCACGTAGAGCGCCGGCGGCCTGAAGATGGAGTACTTCGGCTTCTGCCCCTTCCGGAAGTCCAGCCGGACGCCGCCGCGTGGCGAGCCGCCGAAGGTGATGTCGGCCTTGATGATCCCGCGCCGGACGCCCATCGCGGTGAGCGCGAGCCATGGACCCTCGATCGACCAGCGCTCGATGCTGGAGATTGGCGCGGTTATCCGGGACCACCCGAACCGCGCCTCGAGCTCCTTCTCGCCGACATCGACATAGGCGTTCCCGGCGCGCACGCCGAAGATCCGGAGGAACCAGCCGAATCGCGGGTCCAGGCGGATCGGGAAGCGCTGCTGCGCGGGCGTGTCCACGGCAGCGGCGATGGTCCCACGAAGGTGGTCCCGGTGTACTCTCGGCTCTCACCGACAGACATCGAATCGTGGTTGCGAGGGCTTCCGATGCCGAGGACCGTCAAGGGCGCGCTGCTGCAGGCCACCTGGACCGGCGACAAGGAGTCGATGATCCAGAAGCACGAGGCCGCGGCGCACGAGGCCGCCAAGCAGGGCGCGCAGGTCATGCTCTTCCAGGAGCTGTTCTACGGACCGTATTTCTGCCAGGTCCAGGACGCCCAGTACTACGCCTACACGGAGCTCATTCCGGACGGGCCCACGACGAAGCGGATGCAGGACCTCGCCAAGCAGACCGGGATGGTCCTCGTCGTGCCGATGTACGAGGAGGACGCCCAGGCCTCGGGCATCTACTACAACACCGCGGCCGTGATTGACGCCGATGGCAAGTACCTGGGCAAGTACCGCAAGACGCACATCCCGCACGTCAAGGGCTTCTGGGAGAAGTTCTATTTCCGACCCGGGAACACCGGCTACCCCGTCTTCGAGACCGCGGTCGGCAAGGTCGGCGTCTACATCTGCTACGACCGCCACTTCCCCGAAGGCGCTCGGGCCCTGGGCCTGAACGGCGCCGAGATGGTCTTCATCCCCTCGGCGACGTCCCGCGGTCTCAGCGAATACCTCTGGCGCATCGAGCAGGTCTCCCACGCAGTCGCGAATGGCTACTTCGTCGGCACCATCAATCGCGTCGGGATCGAGAAGGACATCGGCGACGACGACTTCTACGGCCAGAGCTACTTCGTCGACCCGCGCGGGCAGTTCATCGGCGCCGTGGGTTCGCCGTATGACGAGGAGCTGATCGTCCGGGACATGGACCTGGACCTTGTCCAGGAGGTCCGCCAGACCTGGCAGTTCTACCGCGACCGCCGGCCCGACGCCTACGGAGATCTCACCCGACCGTAGCGGCACGACCTCGACCAGGCGCGCCGTGCGCGAGCTCGATGGGATCCGGATCCTCGACCGGGAGGACGGCACGGTCCGTGACGGTCCCGCCTCGACGGTTCGCGAGATCGTGACCGCCGAGGACACGGGTGGACGATGGCGCTTCGGCGAGGTCATCGCCGACCCCGACGACTCGCCGGTCGGGACGCACTACCACCCCGGAGAGCCGGAGGTCATCGTGATCCTCGAGGGCCAGGTCGAGCTGCACGGCGCGAACGGCGTCGCGCGCGTCGGCGCCGGCGACGTGCTCTTCATCCCGCCGGACACGGAGCACGGCTTGCGGACCCCGACGGGCGGCCGCTGGATGGCCATCTGGCCGGTCGGTCAGCGCGTGATGGTGCGAGACGGAGAAGCTCCCCGACGGCGCTGAGTGCGCCGCATCGGGGCGGCGCGTGGCCGCGGCGCGGTGTCGCGGTCCGTGACAGTCGCGCACCCCATTGCCGGCGTCGTAGACTGCGGTCGCGGCGCCATCCTGCGCCCGACCGTCTGACCCGCGCCCCACACGTACGGGCATCGCGACGGTAAAGGGGATGCGGATCCTCGGGACGGCTCCGGTCGATGTGTCCGGCCGGCCGGCGACGCGGTGGTGTGGGAGCCCGTCGGCGGCTGTGACGGAGATCGACCGATGACCACCCGCAAGGGCTTCAAGCGCCTCGTCCGCGACCGAATGGCTAGAACCGGCGAGCGGTATGCCGCTGCCCGGCGCGCGCTCGTGACCGCGGCCGGCGAGCCAACCCCCGCGACCCAATCCGGCGTGATCCCCACCGCGCGCGACGGCAGCCGGCTCCACCCGAACAGCGCATCGCTGGCCACCGTCCTCGCGAGCCGCGGCTTCGTGTCCCCGATCAACGGAGCGCCGCTTACCGAGGCGCTCATCCACGGCATCGGCGGTGGCGTAGGAGCCGGCTACATCCTCTGGCAGTTCGAGTCACACCGCGGCGGCGGCACCGTCCTGACGGTTGCGTTCACCAACCAGTGGCAGTACCCGGCGGCCTGGTTCGGCAAGACGCTCGATCGGCTCGGCGTCCCGGTCGCCGTCCACGAGACCGGCGGTGTCAAGGGCGCTCGCGACACGCTCGACCGGTTCCTCGAAGCCGGCGAACCGGTGATCGCGTTCGTCGAGCAGCGGGCGATGGGGACGTGGGGCCTGCCCGACGACCTCTCCGGGCATTCGGGCTACCCCCTCGTCATTACCGGACGGACTCTCGATGGCGGCTACGTCGTCGACGATCGGGGCCGCGCGCCCCTGATCGTAAGTGAGGCCGCGATGGCCGCTGCCCGCGCCCGAATCGGGTCCTGGAAGCACCGGCTCCTCCACCTTCAGCCGGATGGGCCGCTGGCTGCCGATCGGCTGCGCGCGGCGATCGAGGCAGGGCTCGCCGACCAGGTCGCGCATCTCTCCACCAGCTCGGATTCGTTCGGCCTGCCGGCGTGGCGGAAGTGGGCGCGGATGATGACCGACACTCGGAACGCCAAGGCCTGGCCGAGGGTGTTCGCCGACGGCATCGGCCTGTTCGGGACCTTGCTCTCCGTCGCCGAAGCGGTCGACGGTGGCATCGGCGCCGAGGGCGGACACCTGCGCGAGCTCCAGGGCGCGTTCCTCGACGAGGCCGCGGCCATCCTCGATCGACCCGCGCTCGCAGACGCCGCCGTCGCGTGGCGCGCGGCCGGGGACCTGTGGGAGGACCTCGCCGACGCGGCCGTACCCGCCGACCTCGATGGCGCCGCGGAGGCGGTCGAAGCCGACGAGGCGCTCCACGACGCGGTCATGGCGGGGGAACCCGGTCGTGGGGCCGCCCGCAAGGCGGCCGCGACCGTCTGGGCAAACCGGGACCGGTACGCCCGGTCGTTTCCGTTGCCCGAGAAACGGATTCGCGAGCTCTTCGCGGACCTGGGCCAGCGGCTGGAGTCGATCCATGCCGCGGAGACCGAAGCCGTGGAGGCGACCCGCCGGGCGCTGGCCCGCTAGCTCGCGACGCCAGAGAAAGTCACGGACGCCGACGATCGCGTCCGTGACGCCACGAGCTCGCCGGCTTCGCTATCGGCCGTTGGCGTGGTCGTTCTTGTTGTGATGCTTGACGACGGTCGCCGCGGCGATCTCATTGGCCTTGTCCTTCAACCGGCCCTGCTCCAGCTCGCTCTTCCTGATGTGCTCGTACATCTTCTGTTCCTTGTCGCTCACGCGCGGCAGGTGTCCTTCTGGGGCATGCCGAGACCTCCTGACGTCAGGGTTGATGCGTCGGGGTGCCAGCGGCGCCCGCCGTCGGCCTGAGAACGCGTGCGAAGGCCTTGCGATCGGCGGCGCCCGGCCGCGCTAATCTCACTGGACCACTCAGGGAGTCCCCGATGCAGTTCGGATTCACGCTCAAGCCGGAGCACTCGATCGAGCACACGATCGAGCTCGCGAAGCTCGGCGAGGAGGTCGGCTTCGACTACCTCTGGCTGTTCGACTCGCACGTGCTGTGGCGCGAGCCGTATGTCCTCCTGGCGCTCATCGCGGAACACACGGAGCGCCTGCGCCTGGGGACCTGCGTGACGAATCCGGGCACACGGGAGCCATCCGTGACCGCGTCCGACCTGGCCACGCTGAATGAGATCAGCGGCGGACGGATGGACCTCGGAATTGGTCGGGGCGACTCGGCGCGGCGAGTCCTGGGCAAGCCTCCGATCACGCTGGCCCATACCGAGGAGGCGATCAACGTCATCCGCGAGCTCGTGGAGGGGCGCCCGGTGACGTACGAGGGCACCGAGCTCCAGCTCACGTGGACCGGCAAGTGGAAGCTGCCGATCTGGGTCGCCGGCTACGGCCCGATGGCCCTTTCGATGACCGGCCGCATCGCGGATGGGGTGATCCTCCAGCTCGCCGATCCGGACCTGATCCGATGGTTCACCTCGCAGGTCCGCGAGGCCGCGGCGGCCGCCGGGCGTGACCCGGGGTCCATCAAGGTCCAGGCCGCGGCACCACTGCACGTCGGCCCGCGAGAGCTCGGGCGCGAACGGACGCGCTGGTTCCCGGCGCTGGTCTCGAACCACGTCGTCGACCTCGTGAACAAGTACCCCCGCGAGCAGCTGCCGGAATCGCTCACGGGCTACGTCACTGATCGGACCGGGTACGACTACCACCACCACGCCGAGGTCGGGTCATCGAACGCCGGCTTCGTAGGTGACGACGTCACCGATCGCTTCTGCGTGCTGGGCGAGGTTGACGAGGTCGTCGAGAAGCTCCGCATCCTCGAGGACGCCGGCGTCGACCAGCTCAACGTCTACCTGATGAACGGCGACGAGCGCGAGCAGCTCGAGCGAATCGGGCGTGAGGTCATTCCCGCCATGGCAGGCGCCGCCGCACGCGAGTAGCATCGGTGACGGCCGGCACCGGCCGGTCGGACGGACCCACGGGAGAAGGTTCGAATATGGACAAGAAAGCCAAGACACCCAAGAAGCCGAAGCAGAACAAGGCGAAGACCGCCAAGTAGCGCGGCGGCGCCCGTTGCGGCGCCGCACGCTGTGCCGTCGGGGCACTGCGCGCTGTCCCTTCGCCGCAACCGGCTCGGCACCTTCTCGTGCGCCGATCTTCGTCCTGAGCCACGACTTGTCGTCCGTGGGTGACGGTTAGGCCAAATGGTCCTGCGGATCCGCCCGTTGTCGCGGCGCGCCGATTCGGTGTGCCGCTGCGGTGCGGTCCCGGTCGGTCTTGGGACGTTCGTCATGGTCCTTCAACCGAAGGTCCGCCTTCCCGGCGGCCCGCCGGCGCGCGAGACTCGACGTGTCCACAGGTGCCATAGCCGAGGCTTCGCATGCCGACAATGGCCTTCCGCCGTCACGATCCCTGGTGGGATGTGGACGGCTCCGCCGCCCGCCGTCGATACCGCTACCACCGCTTCGTTTCACTTCTGGCGTTCGTGTTCTCGCTCACGGCCCTCTTCGGCTCGGGCGCCCTCTGGGCCATCCACCTGGGCTTCGCCGCGATGCTCGGCATCGAGGTCCCCTTCGGGGTCTGAGCGGCGCCGCATTTCGCCCGGCGCCCGACCTCAGTTGTCCACGCACGACCTCGCCGGTCTCTGGGCAACCCGCCGCCACACGGACCGCTTCTCGAGCGACCCCTCAGTTGTCGACGACAATGGGCGACGCGATCAGCTGTTGAGGATCGATCGCGCTGCCGTCACACGCTCAATCCCTTGGTTGCCAGCTGTACCCCCAGTAATCCGCCGGAGCGTCGGTCAATTGGGTGAGGCCCGCGCCGTCGAGGCCTACGGTCCACAGATCACCCCGCTTCACCGGACCCCCGGGAACTACCGTGAACAGGAGGCGGGCTCCGTCGCGCGACCAGACAGCCCCGACCTGATCGCTCGTCCCAGCTGCTCCCGCGGTGGTTATGGCGCCCAGCCCGCTGCCGTTCGGATGAATCAGATAGAGATCACTGCCTTTCACGCCGACAGGGCCGCTCTTCTTACTGAAAACGATCCAATCGCCATTGGGAGACCACCCGGCACCTAACGTGAACGCGCCCGGCTCGGTGATCGCCTCCACGCGGGAGCCGTCCGCCTCAGCCACATAGACGGCAGACCTGGTTTCGTCGGCCGCTCCCGCGGCATCGAGGCTAAGTGCAGCGAAGGTGACCTGAGTGCCGTCGGGTGACCAACTTTGGCCACAACATGGCACGAAGGTGCCTTCGGGGTTGAGCCGGGTCGAGTCGGAACCGTCGGAGCCCACGACATACAGGTCGCCTCCGAAGCAATCACCAACGGGGCATCGAGTCAACTGAATCAGAAGAAGGCGGGTTCCATCTCGAGACCACTCGAGCGGGATGTTCTCGCGGCGTTGGGTGATCTGGACCGGCGCTGCCTCGGTGAGAGTGGAGCCCTCGCTCACATAGAGACCATTGCGACTCGGGTCTGTGTCATCCCAACCCTCGAACACAATCTTGGTCCCGTCAGGCGACCAACCGGCTGGTGCGAGGTTCAAGGTCGGCGGCCCGATATTGTGGACCGCATAGTTCGTGCCATCGGGATTGACGGTGGCCGGCAGCAGACGGGATGAGGCCAGCTTGTCCGGGACCATGATGATCGTTCCGTCGGGTGACCATGACCCGCAGCAGTCATGCACATCAGTCAGCTCGGTCTCTTCAGACCCGTCGATTCCGATCGTGAAGGTTCGTGGGTCGTCCCCAGTCAGTGTTCGGGTGAACAGAATCAGGGGGACCGGGACGCGAGTAGCCTCGGGCGATCGGGAGACGGCTGATGCCGATGGCCCGAGGTCGGTTGTCGATGACGGCGACGCCGCCGGCTCGCATGCTGCGAGCGCGATCAAGGTCGCGAGCGAGACTGACAAGGCAACGCTCGCGGACCGTCGTGGCTTCGGTCGTTCAGGTAACGAGGATCCGAGCACGGTGGCTCCCTTCGTGTGTGAGGTGTTGGCGCTTCGCCCGGAATCCGAATCCCGGGCGCGTTGACTGCACGCGCTCGCGATGAAGGCTGCCATCAGGATCGTGGTCGCTGTCCGCGACGGCCCGCCCGGCAGTCGGTTGGAGGACGTTGTCTTCATCGTGCGAACTCCGATGCGGTGATCGTTCCGAGCTGCAGTGGAGGCTGGCCGTCGATGGCGACGTGCCAGAGCTCATGCTCGGTAGAGTTGTCCCCGCCCCGCATGAACGTCAGGCCCGTGCCGTCCGGGTCCCACGCGAGGTACTCATACGGCTCGAGGTTCGCGGGAGGCGCGTACACATCGCCAACGTTCGTGAGCTTTCGGCGACCGGTCCCGTCGGCGCTCACAATGGCGACGTCGTGGCCGGGGCCGACGTACTCGGCAAAGGCGATCCAGGAACCGTCCGGCGAGAAGACTGGGCCGATCTCCGAGCCTTCCGTCGCCGTCAGCTGCTGCTGACCGGCAGTGACCGGGTCAAGTGACCACAGGGTGCCGCAGCGGAAGTCACAGATCTCGCCGCCGGTGGCCTGGTGGAAGTTCATGTAGACCACCCTCGAGCCGCCCGGCGCCAGCACCGGATTGGGCTTGTGCAGCCCGCAACACAGGTCCGTCGCGAGGTCGCGGATTTCGCCCGTTTGGATATCGAGCGCATAGATCCAGCCGCTCACCGCAGATTCGTCCGTGGCAAAGCCCTGGCCAAGGAGCCACTTGCCGTCGGGGGACCAGACATGCGGCCCGCCCGTTAGGCCATGCTGCGGCCCGATCTGCGGATTGGCGGGTGCCATGAAGGCTGGGCCGACGCTGACGTCGGCAACTGTCACGCCGCTCGCGATCTCAATGATTGCGAGGTGGGGGCCGTCGGATCGGTCGAAGCCGACCGCGACCTGGCGATGGTCCGGCGACACGGCGAGCAGCGCCCCGGCCGCCGCCAGCAGGCGCTGGGTCGACGTTCGCAGGTCGACCGCGTGGACGTCGCCGCTGCCTTCCTGAAGCAGGAGCGTGTCTGGATCGACCCATGTCAGCCTCGACGGGATCATCGGCCCGGGTGTGTTCCATACGAGTCGTGCGTGCCCGCCGTCGCCGTCGGCGATCCAGAGATCGCCGCTCGAGATGAAGGTGAGCCCCCTGGGCCTCTCCGGTTGGTCGCGCCCGCCGACGAACACAATCGCCGCCGTCGCGGCAATGAGCAGAGCGACCGTGGCCAGGGCGACGATGGTTCGCGCCTGCTCGGGCCGCGCGAATACGTCCGCGGCGCGCGTCCACCAGCCCGAGCGCTGCGGCTCGGACGCGACGGCAGCGAGCACGTCGCGGCGCAGATCGCTCGGAAGATCGACATCGACTCGCCGCTCGAACGCATCCCGGATCTGCGCATCAGTCAGTGGCTGGACGTTCATCGGGTTTCCCCCTCGACAGCCCGCTCGAGCGCCCGTCTGGCCGTGAACAACCGGGACTTCACCGTCTTCGCCGTTGCCCCGACGCGATCCGCGATATCGGCGAGCGAGAGCTCCTCGTAGTAGCGCAGGACCAGGACGGTCCGGTCGGCCACGGAAAGGCGATCCAGGGCGCGAGCGACCATGTCGTCGCCCCGAGAGCGAATGTTCCCGGGCTCTGCCGGCGGGTCGAAGCCCACCCCGGCTCCCGGCATCGCGGTCACAGCGACCTCGCGGACCCACCGACGGCCACGGCCACGGACGGCCGAGCGGCAGGTGTTGACCAGGATGCGCCCGAACCACTGGTCGAACAGATCCGCGTCCCGGAGGCCGGCGAGATCACGCCACACCTTCACGAAGGCGTCCTGCGTCGCGTCGCGGGCATCGGCCTCGTTGCCGAGAATGGCCATGGCCGTGCGGAAGGCAGAGCCCAGCCGAACGTCGACGAGGGACTCGAACGCCTCGCGGTCGCCATGCCGCGCACGGTCGACGAGGTACGCCTCGCCCGCCTTGGCAGTCGATGCAGTCGCGATGTTGACCACCACCCTACCGTTGCGATTCGGAGTGCTGCATATCCGCATGACTCCGGCCGCGCGGCGTTGGTTGATTTCGTCTCGAAGCCGTTCGCCGGAATGTTGCGCTTCGCTACGATTGCCACCAAATCGTCGACCGAGCCGCTTCGCCATTGAGGACATCAGCCGATGCGCACCCTGATCTCGAACGGCACGGTCGTCACCGCCGAGGGCTCGTACGCCGCCGACGTGCTGGTCGACGGTGAGGTGATCAGCCAGATCGGGCTCAATCTGCGGGAGAGCGTGTCGCTCGACGAGACGATCGATGCGGCGGGCAAGTGGGTCATCCCGGGCGGGATCGACGTCCACACCCACATGGAGCTGCCGTTCGGCGGGACCTTCGCCAAGGACACCTTCGAGACCGGGACGCGCGCGGCGGCCTTCGGCGGCACCACCAGCATCGTCGACTTCGCCGTCCAGTCGCGCGGCGCGAGCCTTCGCGACGGCCTCGACGCCTGGCACGAGAAGGCCGAGGGCAACGCGGTCACCGACTACGGCTTCCACATGATCATGAGCGACGTCAACGACGACACGCTCAAGGAGATGGACACCCTCGTCGCGGAGGGCGTGCCCGACTTCAAGCTCTTCACGGCCTATCCGGGCGTCTTCTACAGCGACGACGGCGCGATCTTCCGGGCGATGCAGCAGACCGGCAAGAACGGCGGGCTGATCATGATGCACGCCGAGAACGGCATGGCCATCGACATCGTGGCCGCCGATCTCGTGGCGGACGGCAAGACCGATCCGCTGTACCACGGCATCGCCCGCTATCCGGTCTTCGAGGGCGAGGCCACGAACCGCGTCATCCGGCTCGCCGAGGCCGCGCAGGTGCCGGTGTACATCGTCCACCTCTCCGCTCGCGACGCGCTCAACGCGGTCCGCGACGCCCGCGACCGCGGCTCCCAGGCGTTCGCCGAGACGTGTCCCCAGTACCTCTTCCTCTCGCTGGATGACATGGGTAACGGGTTCGAGGGCGCGAAGTTCGTCTGCTCGCCGCCGCTCCGGACCGCCGATCACCAGGACGAGCTCTGGACCGGCCTGATCAAGGACGACCTCCAGATCGTCTCGACGGATCACTGCCCGTTCGACTTCGAGGGCCAGAAGGACCTCGGCAAGGACGACTTCCGTAAGGTCCCGAACGGCCTGCCCGGCGTGGAAGATCGACTCGACCTGCTCCACGACGGCGGCGTGGCGGGCGGGCGGCTCACCAAGGAGCGCTGGGTCGAGATCGTCTCGACGTCGCCGGCGAAGCTCTTCGGGATGTACCCGAAAAAGGGCTCGGTCACGGTCGGCGCGGACGCGGACCTCGTCATCTACGACCCGAACCGCAAGCACACCATCTCGGCCAAGACCCACCACATGAACGTGGACTACTCGTGCTACGAGGGCCGCGAGGTCCAGGGCGGTTCGGACATCGTCATGAGCCGCGGCTCGGTCGTGGTCAGGAACGGCGAGTTCACCGGCAAGAAGGGCGCCGGCAGGTTCATCAAGCGCTCGACCGCCGACTTCGCACGGATGGCATAGGGGCTCCGTGGCTCGCATCGCGGGCGCCCGGTTCGGGCACGTCAACGTGACTATTGCCGATTGGCGCCGGCTCGCCGCCTTCTACACCGACATCTTCGGTTGTGAGCTCGTCCCGCCGGAACGCGACATCTCCGGCGAGCACCTCGACCGCGCGACCGGGATCGCCGGGGCGCACCTCACGGGCGCCCACCTCCGCTTGCCGGGCCACGGCCCCGAGGGCCCCACGATCGAGATCTTCCAGTACGACGCCGTCGAGTCGGCTCGGGCGCCACGTGTCGATCGCGCCGGCTGGGGCCACGTGGCCTTCCAGGTTCCGGAGGTGCCGGCCGCCCTGGACGCGGTTGTCGCCGCCGGCGGCAGGCGGCTCGGCGACGTCGTCACGACCACGACCGCCACCGGCCGCCAGGTCACCTGGTGTTACGCGACCGACCCCGACGGCAACATCATGGAGCTCCAGGCCTGGTCGTGACCGCCATCGACCCGCCGACGCACCAGCTCCGGATCGAAGCCGGCGTCGATCGCCTCGCGCAGGTGCGGGCCTTCGTGCGCGACGCCGTCGCCTCGTTCGGTGGGTCGAAGCGCGCCGAGGAAGACCTTGTCCAGGCCGTCGACGAGGTGACCTGCAACGTGATGCTCCATGGCTACGACGGCAAGTCCGGCGAGATCGAGCTCGAGGCGGAGCTGCGGGATCGCCGGATCGAGATCCGGATCCTTGATCGGGCACCGGTGTTCGACCCGACGGCTGTCCCAGCCTCGGAGGATGCGGTGCTCGCCGCGGCCCCGCCGGGGCGCCGCCGGCGCGGGACGGCGGGTGTCGGACTCCACCTCGCCCACACGATGACCGATGCAGTGCTGCATCATGTCCGTCCCGGTGGGGGCAACGAGCTGACGCTCGTCCGCTCGATCGACGACCAGCCGGCCGAGGAGGGCTGACCCGATGGGGATGACGATCGATGTCGAGCACCTCGGCGGCTCGCCGGCCGTCAGCGTGGTCGAGCTCGACGGCGAGCTCGACGCGTCGAACTACGAGCAGGTCATCGAGATCGTGCGCGACGCCTACGGGCGCGGCAGCCGGGCCCTCGTCCTCGACTTCTCGAAGCTGCGCTTCATGGCCAGCTCCGGCCTGTTCGCCCTCCACTCGGCATTCCGGATCATGCGCGGCGAGACCTCGCCCGACCCCGAGGCCGGCTGGGGCGCGCTCCACGAGGTCTCGCGGGACCACGACGATCAGGCCGCGAACGTCCGGATCGCCGCGCCGCAGGACGCCATCGCGCGGGTCCTGGAGCGCACCGGCATGGGCCAGCTGTTTCCCATCGACGCCGACCGCGCGACGGCGGTCGCCGCGCTCCAGGGAGGCTGAGCGACGACCTCCGACGCCGACCTCATCGAGCGGCAGCTCCAGGTCGATCGGCTCATCGAGCGCGAGCTCGAGGTCGCCCAGCGGATCCAGCGGACCCTCGTTCTCCTCACCGGCGTGGAGGCCGACGGCTGGGAGATCGCAAACGACTACCGCCCGGCACGCTCCATCGGCGGTGATTTCTTCGACGTCTTCCCGCTGCTGGACCCGGATCGGCCGCGCCACCTCGGGATCGTCATCGCCGACGTCTCCGGAAAGGGGATCGCGGCGGCGGTGATGATGGCATTCGTCCGGGCGGTCATGCGCTCGGCGCTGGATCGGACGGGCGATCCGGCGGGCGCCCTGGAGCTGACGAACCACATCCTCGTCGACGAGCGGCGAACAGGGCTGTTCGTCACGATTCTCGCCGCCGTCCTGGACCTCGACACGGGTCGGTTCTCGTTCGCCAACGCGGGTCACGAGCCGCCCCTGCTCGCCTCGATCGATGGCAAGGAGCCCCGGTGGGTGGAGGGCGGCGGGCCGCTCGTCGGGCTGTTCGGGCGCCTCGACCTGACGCTCCAGCACGTGACCATCGAGCCCGGAGAGCGAATCATCCTCTACACCGACGGCATCACGGATGCCGCGTCGCCGGGCGGCGATCGTTTCGGTGAGGCTCGCTTCAAGCAGACCATCGCGGAGAGCTGCGTTTCCGATGGCACGGCGGTCGACACCTGTCGCGCGGTCATCCAGTCGGTGCTGGCATTCCAGGGCTCAGCCTCGCCGGCTGACGACCTCGCGCTGCTGGTCTTCCGGCGGCTCCCCGCGGGCTGAGCCTCAGCCGACGGGCGGCCGCCCCAGCTCGCGGCGCCAGCGTTCGTTGAAGTCGAACAGCAGGCGGTCCTTGCGCGGGTAGACGCCGGACTTGTACGACCGCGACGAGACGCCGAGCTGGGCGCGCTCGCAGACCTCCCAGTCCTGGCGGCTGATGAGATCCCACAGGTCCACGGTCGGGCTGGGATCGAAGCCGGGCATCTCGAGGGCCTCGGGACGGAAATAGAACTCCGAGATGACCGTCGTCCGGGCGGGGCCGTTCGGGTAGACGAGATAGGCCATCACCGAGTCGGGATGCATGTTGACCATCAGGTTCGGGAACTGGAACGCGCCGTAGTACATGCCGTAGTCCTCGGGGTACAGGTCCGGGAACTTCGGCAGGTCAGATGTGCCGGTCGCGGTGAAGGAGCTCGCCCCGGGGGCCATCTCGTTGCCGCCGTCGCGCGTCTCGCCATCCCAGACTTCGCCCTTCCGGTAGAGCGGGATGACCTGCACGAGCTCCGGGTGGATGTGCGGGCAATGGAGACACTCGTTGTAGTTCTCGACGACGATCTTCCAGTTCGCGGCGACGTCGTAGGTGATCCGGCGCGCGAGCCGGAGCTCGCCAAGGCGGTAGCGCTCGAAGTCGGTGATCGTCTCGTTGCTGTTGCGCAGCCAGGCGTCGAGGGTCCCGGAATCGTCGGCGAGCGACACGAACAGGAAGCCGCCGTGCTCGCCGACAGCGACCTGACTCAGGCGGTAGTCGGCCCGCTCGAACTGCTCGTCCTCGTGGACGTTGGGCGTCGCGAGGAGGCGGCCATCGAGGTCGTACGACCACGCGTGGTACGGGCACTTGAGGGCCTTGCCGAGGTTGCCGCAGGCGGGCTCGTCGTCCAGCAGCTTCGTGCCCCGATGGGCACAGACGTTGTAGAAGGCTCGGAGCTCGCCGTCGCGGTTGCGGACGACGAAAACCGACTCGCCCACGACGTCGCGTACGAGGTAATCGCCGCCCGTCGGGACCTCGTCGGACCGGCCGATGGAGAACCAGCCGCGGTAGAAAAGTCGCTCTCGCTCCTCCTCGTAGACCTCGGGGCTGGCGTAGTCGGCGCCCGTCAGCGTGGGGCGAGGGCGCCAGTCGGCGACGCCCTGGACGCGGGTGCGCTCCTCGATGGCCATCGCGCGCCGCCTAGCGGGTGCGCGGGAAGCCGAGGTCGACCTTCGAGGTGCCGGGGTCCGGCCAGCGCGAGGTCACGACCTTGCCCCGCGTGTAGAACTGGATGCCCTCGGGGCCGTACATGTGGAGGTCGCCGAAGAGCGAGCCCTTCCAGCCGCCGAAGCTGTAGTACGCGACCGGCACGGGAATCGGGACGTTGATCCCGACCATCCCCACGTTGACGTCGAACTGGTACTGGCGGGCGGCGCCGCCGTCGCGGGTGAAGATCGCCGTGCCGTTGCCGTACTGGTTCTCGTTCACGAGCTTGAGCGCGTCGTCGTACGTGTCGACGCGGGTGACCGTCAGGACCGGCCCGAAGATCTCGTCCTGGTAGCACTCCATGCCGGGACCGACGTCGTCGATCAGGGAGACGCCGAGAAAGAAGCCCTCGGAGTCCTCGTAGAGCGGGTGCTGGCGCCCGTCGGCGACGACCTTCGCGCCCTGGATCTTCGCGAGGTCGAGGTACGACGCGACCTTGTCGCGGTGCTGCTTGGTGACGAGCGGACCCATCTCGGCGTCCGGGTCCGAGCCGGGCCCAACGTTGATCTTGGGGAGCCGCTTCGCGATCGCCTCCACCAGCGGATCGGCGACGCCGCCCACCGCGACCACCGTCGCGACGGCCATGCAGCGCTCGCCCGAGGAGCCGTAGGCCGCCGAGACCGCGGCGTCGGCCGCCATGTCGATGTCGGCGTCCGGGAGGACCACCATGTGGTTCTTTGCGCCACCCAGCGCCTGCACCCGCTTGCCGTGCTTCGTGCCGGTCTCGTAGATGTAGCGCGCGATGGGCGTGGACCCGACGAAGCTCACCGCGGCGATCTCGGGGTGCTCGAGGATCCGGTCGACGGCGACCTTGTCACCCTGGACGACGTTGAACACCCCCTCCGGCACCCCGGCTTCGGCGAGGAGCTCCGCCATGTAGATCGAGGCGGACGGGTCCTTCTCGGACGGCTTGAGGATGAAGGTGTTGCCGCACGCGATCGCATTGGCGAACATCCACATCGGGACCATCGCCGGGAAGTTGAACGGGGTGATCCCGGCCACCACGCCCAGCGGCTGGCGGATCATGTAGACGTCGACGCCGCCCGAGGCCTGCTCGGAGTACGAGCCCTTCATCAGGTGGGCGATGCCCGTCGAGAACTCGAGGTTCTCGATGCCGCGCGCGACCTCGCCGAGGGCGTCGGACGGGACCTTGCCGTGCTCCGCGGTGAGGTGGGCCGCGAGCTCGCGCCGGTGGGTCTCCACCAGGTTCCGGATCCGGAACATGATCTCGGTTCGCCTCGAGAGCGAGGTGGCGCGCCAGGCCGGGAAGGCGGCCCGTGCGGCGGCGACCGCGGCGTCGACCTCCTCCGCGCTCGCGAAGTCGACCTCGCGCGCGATCTCGCCGGTGGCCGGGTTGAACACCGGCCCGCGCCGCCCGGAGGTTCCGGCGACGCGCCGGCCGCCGATCCAGTGGGGCACGGACTCGGTCGCGGCGGATCGCTCGGTGGTGGTCCGCTCTTCGAGCTGGGTCATGGTGGTGGAACCTCGTCGTGGCGCTGTGTCCGGACACGATACCGCGCCCGGATCCGGATCAGGCCGACTGGGCCCCCGGATGGAGGCGCCTTGGGGCGGGAGCGTCGCCCGAACGCAGGCGTTCGGCGGTGGCCAGCCCGGCGATCGCGAGCACGAGCAAGGCGAGCCCCTGCTCCATGCCGAGCGGGCCGATTGCCTGGCCGTCGCGCCAGGTGAAGCCGACGACCACGCGAGCGACCGCCCACAGGCCCAGCGCGAGGAACATCGCCGTGCCGTTCCGCCGCGAGAGGCGCCCGACGCGGGTCGCCAGGTACAGCACCGCGATCGCGACGGAGATGACCACCGCCTCGTAGACCTGCGAGGGATGGGCCGGCAGCTCCGCCGCGAGCGAACCCCACGGTCCGGGTCCGGCGTACGAGGTCGCCCAGACGAGGTCGCTCGCCGCGCCCTGCCCGGTCGCGCCCAGCACGCCCACGAGCTTGCCGCCCGCGAGGACGAAGAGCAGCGGCAGCGCCGTCACGTGCAGCCACCGACCCACCGGCGCCCCGAGCAACCGAGCGATCACGGAACCCGTCAGGATCCCGAGCGGGACCGCCAGCGAGAGCGTCAGGCCGCCCTGCGCCGCATCCAGGATCGCCGCGGAGTTGGCGCGGTAGAAGTCGAGGTGGTCGAGGACGTATCCGAGGCGCCCGCCGAGGATCGCGCCGGGAACCGCGCCGACGCAGATGAACACCAGGTCGTCGATGCGGAGGCCGGGACCGTCATCGTCCGGGCCGGCCGCCGGCGTCCTCGAGCCGATCCACGCGGCGGCCGCCAGGCCCAGCAGGATGACGATGGCGAGGGCGAGCGTCTCGTAGCGGACGGACGACGTGTCGCTCAACCGGAGCACGGGGTCGAGCGCAATCGTGATGACGGCGAGCGGCACGGCGCGAGTGTAGTCACCGCACAGGACGACCGGCCGGGGCGACGTGGCGGCGCCACCGCCCGCCGTCGCTACGCCGGAAGCTTGTCGACGAGCTCCTGGACCGCGGCCGCCGACTTCTGGAACGCGGCCTTCTCGTCCGTGGTGAGCGTGATCGAGATGACCCGCTGCATGCCGCCCTCGCCGAGGACGACCGGGACGCCGACGAACAGGCCGTCGACGCCGTACTCGCCCTGGAGCAGCACGGCGCACGGCAGGACGCGCCGGCGATCGCGGAGGATCGCGTCGACCATCTCGAACGTCGATGCCGCCGGCGCGTAGAACGCGGACCCGGTCTTGAGGAGGGCCACGACCTCGGCGCCGCCGTTGGCCGTGCGGTCCACGAGCGCCGCGATCCGGTCCTCGGACAGGAGGTCGGTGATCGGGATGCCCGCGACGGTCGAATAGCGCGGCAGCGGGACCATCGTGTCGCCGTGGCCGCCGAGGACGAACGCGCTGGTGTCCTCGACCGAGACGCCGAGCTCCTCGGCGATGAACGTCCGGAATCTCGCGGAATCCAGGACGCCGGCCATGCCCAGGACGCGCTCTCGCGGGAAGCCGGACGCCTGCATGGCGACGTGGCACATCGCGTCGAGGGGGTTGGTGACGATGATCAGGACCCCATCCGGCGACTGGGCCGCGGCGGCGGTGACGACGGCCTTGACGATCCCGGCGTTCTTGGCGAGGAGGTCGTCGCGGCTCATGCCCGGCTGGCGGGCCAGCCCGGAGGTCACAACGATGATGTCGGAGCCGGCCGTGTCCGCGTAGTCGTTCGTGCCGGTGATCCGCCCATCGTGGCCGACGACGGGCGCCGCTTCGGCCAGGTCGAGGCCCTTGCCCTGGGGCAGGCCCTCGACGATGTCGACGCGCACCACGTCGGCGCGACCCGCCACGGCGATGCGCTGGGCCGTCGTCGCGCCGACGTTTCCGGCACCGATCACGGTGACCTTGTTGCGAGCCATGTCACGCCTCCTCGGGGCCTGGAGCGCAGGACCCCTCGTCGCTGCTCGCGGCCGTCGCTCGGGGCGATGGCCGCGGGGTTGCTTCCCTGTCTAGCCCTCGCCGGGCGCCGAGACCCTGGCCTTGGCCGCGCCCGCGACCCGAACCGGGCCCGCCGCGCGAACCGCCTCGCTCACGCCCTCGGCGTAGGCCTTGAAGTTGTCGTGGAACATCGCGGCGATGGTCGAGGCCGCGGCGTCGTAGGCCGCGGGGTCCGCCCAGGTGTCGCGAGGGACGAGGATCTCGCTCGGGACGCCCGGGACCGTTGTCGGGACCGCGAGGCCGAAGACCGGGTCGGGGACGGTCGGGACGTCGCGCAGGTCGCCATTGAGCGCGGCCCGGACCATGTTTCGGGTGTGGGTGATGTCCATCCGGTGCCCGGTGCCGTAGGGACCGCCCGTCCAGCCCGTGTTCACGAGCCACACGGGGACGTCATAGCGATCCAGCCGATCCATCAGGAGCTCGGCGTAGACGCCGGGGTGGCGGGGCAGGAACGGGGCGCCGAAGCCCGCCGAGAAGGTCGCGGATGGCTCCTTGACGCCGATCTCGGTGCCGGCCAGCTTGGCCGTGTAGCCGCTGATGAAGTGATCGGCGGCCTGTTCCCGCGTCAGCCGCGAGATCGGCGGCAGGACCCCGAACGCGTCCGCGGTCAGGAAGACCACGTTGCGAGGCGTTCCGGCAATGCCCGTCGGATCGGCATTGCCGATGAAGTGCAGGGGGTACGCGCCGCGGGTGTTCTCGGTGAACTTCTCCGAGTCCAGGTCCAGCTCGCGCGTCACCGGATCGATGTCGACGTTCTCGAGGATGGTCCCGAAGCGCCGCGTCGTCGCGAAGATGTCAGGCTCGTAGGCCGGCGAGAGGCGGATCGTCTTGGCGTAGCAGCCGCCCTCGAAGTTGAAGACGTAGTCGCTGCCCCAGCCGTGCTCGTCGTCCCCGATCAGGCTCCGGAGGGGATCCGCGGAGAGGGTCGTCTTGCCGGTGCCCGAGAGCCCGAAGAAGACGCACGAGTCGCCCTTCTTGCCGACGTTCACCGACGAGTGCATCGGCAGCACGCCCTCGTCCGGCAGCAGGTAGTTCATGACCGTGAAGGCCGACTTCTTGATCTCGCCGGCGTACATCGTCCCGACGATGATGATCTCCATCCGCTGGAGGTGGACGAGGATCGCGGTGCCGGTCCGGGTCCCCTCGGTCGCGGGGTCGGCCGCGAACGACGGGACGTCGATGATCGTGAAGTTCGGGCTGAACCTCGTGAGGTCCTCCGCCGTCGGCCGGCGGAAGAGGTTGCGGGCGAAGATGCTGGCCCAGGCGGTCTCGGTGTAGACGCGCAGGGACCGGCGATGGTCGGCGTGAGCGCCGATGAACAGATCCTGGCTGTAGAGCCGCCGATCGGCGATGTAGGCCATGAGCCGCGTGCGGAGCCGGTCGTAGTGCTCCTCGGTGATCGGGTGGTTGACCTCGCCCCACCAGACGTTCGCCTCGCTCGAGGGTTCACGAACGATGAACTTGTCCTTCGGCGAGCGGCCCGTGTGGGTCCCGGTGCTGACGACGAGCGGCCCGTCTGCCGCCACCATCCCCTCCCCGTCTCGAAGGGCCGCCTCGTAGAGGGCTGCGGTCGAGAGATTGGCCACCATCTTGCCCGCGCGGACGCGTGCGGCGCCGCGGGGCGAACGGGTACTTGGGGGTTCGGTCGAGGGCTGGGTCACGGTCATCTCGGCGTCGGTCTCCTGCTCGGGCTTCCCGGGTGGTCGTGGGACCGTTCCGGGCACCGTGCTTCGATCCGACCGGCCGCGCGTGACACCGTCCGCGAGGGACGGGGAGAGTCGGCTTCCGCAGTCGTAGTTGGCCCGAAGGGTAGCAAAGAGGTTGCGGTTCGGAATCGGCCGAAGGTCACCCCAAGCCTTGCAGGACCGTGGCGGCTTGCCGAGCCGCGAGGCGGATCTAGCTCCGATCGAGGGCCTGGCGGAGGTCGGCGATGAGGTCCGCGGCGCCCTCGATGCCGACCGAGAGGCGAACGAGCGCCTCCGGGACCTCGAGGGGCGAGCCGGCCACGGAGGCGTGGGTCATCACGGCCGGCAGCTCGATCAGCGATTCCACGCCACCGAGCGACTCCGCGAGCGTGAAGATCGACGTGGACTCGCAGATCGCGATGGCCCGCTCCCGCGCGGAGCGACCGGCGCGGTCCTTCGGGACGAACGAGACCATCCCGCCCCCGGCGCGCATCTGGCGCGACGCGCAGGCCGCCTGGGGGTGGGCGTGGGGTCCGCTGGCGAGGCCCGGGTAGGACAGCCACTCGATGTCATCGCGATCTGCGAGGAAGGCCGCGACCTCGGCGGCATTGCGGTTGTGCCGGCCCACGCGAAGCGGGAGCGTCCGGAGGCCCCGCAACGCCAGGAAGCAGTCGAACGGCCCGGGCACCGCCCCGCCGGCGTTCTGGAGGAACCGCAGGCGCTCGGCCACGGCAGCATCCCTGGTCACGGCGACGCCGATGACCGTGTCGCTATGGCCCGCCAGGTACTTCGTCGCAGAGTGAAAGACGATGTCGGCGCCCAGGTCGAGCGGCCGCTGGAGAACCGGGGTCGCAAAGGTGTTGTCGACGACGACGATGGGCCGCGGGCCGTCCCCGAAACGCTCTCGCAGGACGTCGGCCGTGGCGGCGATGTCGACCACCTTGAGCAGCGGGTTTGTCGGCGTCTCGAACCAGACCAGTCGGGTCGTGTCGGACAGCGCCTCCCACATCGCCTCGGGATCCGCGGCCAGGTCGGCGTAGCGCGTGACCACGCCGCTTGGGCGCCGGACCTTCTCGAGGTAGCGGAACGTGCCGCCGTAGACGTCGTCGCCGACGACGATCTCGGTCTCGGAATCGGCCAGTCCCGCGATGGCGGCCGTCGCCGCAGAGCCGGAGGCAAAGGCGACCCCGAACCCGCCGCCCTCCAACGCCGCGACGGCGCGCTCGAACCGGTCGCGAGTCGGGTTCTTGGTCCTCGCGTAGTCGTAATCGTCGATCGGCCGGCCGACGCCGGCCTGTTGGTAGGTCGAGGTCTGGTAGATCGGGGGCGAGACGGCGCCGGTCAGCTCGTCCGGCTCCTGGCCCGCGTGGACGGCCAGCGTCTCGATCGTGAGGCTCGGGTCGAGCGCCTCGGGTCGCATCGCACGGCATGATCGCAGGTCGCCGCGCCACCGGCGCCACCAAGGAATGAGCTGGCCCCCTCCTGCAAATAGTGCTACTGTTGGCGCGCAAGTTTCGGAGGGACCAATCTTCCGTCGCTTCTTGAGGATATGAACGTGCTCGCCGACCGATTCCGCGTCTGGAAGACCGCCTACAACACCGCCAACCTGCCGGTCGGGATGACGACCCCGCCGGACGCGATCAGCAAGTGGCTGGTCATCACCCGGGCTGCGGTGTTCTCGATGACCGTGACCTCCGGCCTCATCGGCGGGCTGCTCGCGATCGGTGCCGAGCGCCTGGCCCAGATCGGCGGCGGCAGCGTCGGCGCCGGCTTCAGCGTCGACTACGCGCTGCTGGCAATCGCAGTCCTGGGGCTGGTCGTGGCCCACGCCGCGAACAACATGATCAACGACTACTTCGACCTCGAGGGCGGGGTCGACACCGAGGACTACGTCCGGGCCCAGTACGCGCCCCACCCGATCCTCTCGGGCTGGGTCACGAAACGCCAGCTGGGGGTCGCGATCCTG
This sequence comes from Candidatus Limnocylindrales bacterium, assembly GCA_046707905.1. GTDB lineage: Bacteria > Chloroflexota > Limnocylindria > Limnocylindrales > CSP1-4 > UBA5189. Next base: position 848 of record JBKKDM010000014.1, on the reverse strand, counting down.
ATCGCGAACGCGATCGACCTGGCCATCCTCCTCTTCCTCATGACCCAGCGAGGCCCAACGGTCGCGCTGTTCGCCCTCGGCGGGCTGTTCGTCTCTGTCTTCTACGTCGCGCCGCCGATCCGCCTGAAGCACATCGGCCTCGGCGAGCCCGGCGTGTTCATCGTCTGGGGTCCGCTGATGGTCGTCGGGACGTTCTTCGTCGCGACCGGCCAGATCCCCGGCTGGGCCTGGATCGCCTCCCTGCCCTACGCGATCCTCGTGACCACGGTGCTCTTCGGGAAGCACATCGACAAGATCGCGGCCGACACGAAGAAGGGCGTCCGGACGATGCCGGTGCTCCTCGGCGAGCGCAACGCCCGCCTGGTGGCCCAGCTCCTGATGATCGCCTTCTACCCGATCGTGCTGCTCGCGGCGGCGGTCGGCTGGATCGGTCCGTGGGTCGCCCTCGTCGTGCTCGGCATCCCCCGCCTGATCCAGGTCCTGAAGGTATTCGGACAGCCGCGACCGGAGACGCCGCCGCACAGCTACGTCGGCTGGCCGCTGTGGTTCGTCGGGCAGGCGTTCGTCCACACGCGTCGCGCCGGTGCGCTCCTGATCCTGGGCCTGCTCCTGAACGCGTTCCTGCCAGTGAAGCTGCCCTGGGTCTAGTCCCTGCCTGCCTGCCTGCCGCGAGCGCGGCTCGCGGCCCGAGTCACGCGCGGTGCGCGACGCTAACGGTGCGGCGAGCGGGCCAGTCGGCTTCGAAGACCAGCTCCAGGCCGTCGATCTCGTCCATCTGCTCGCCCGTCTGGACGAACCCGAACCCTCGGGTGAGCGTGAGCGAGGGCTCGTTGGTGGGCGAGATCGAG
>JBKKDM010000013.1:0-12473 GCA_046707905.1 Candidatus Limnocylindrales bacterium | reverse complement strand
GCGCGCCGGGCAGGCCGAGGCAGACGGGGCAGGTGTGGCTGTTGGGGCGGGCGCCGTCGTACGCGGTCGAGCACGAGCAGAACATCTTCGAGTCGGTCCGGAGCTGGCAGTGAACCTCCACGCCGATGACGGGCTCGTAGCGCTCGAGGACGGCGGAGGTCGGGGTCGAGCTGGCAGCGGACATCGCCGCCGAGTGTCGCACAAGGATCGAGGCCCGGGCTGGGGACGGCTATGGCGCCTTGGGCAGCCTCGAGCGTGGGCGCTTCGGTGCTGGCGCCTGTGCGCCAGGCTGCCTGACCGCGGGCTTCGCTGCCGGCCTGGAGCCGGGCTTCGCGGTCGATTTCGGCGCCGCCGGCCCATCCGTCGCGTTTCCCGTCGGCTTGTCCATCTTGCGCGCCGCCGACTTCGCGGTCAGCTCGGGCGCCGGCTTCGCCGTCGCCTCCGGGGCAGGCACCGACGCCCGTGCCTTCGCCGTCGCTTTGACCGGTGCAACGGGCGCCTTTCGCTTCCGCGCTTCCGGGGCCGCCGCGCCCTCCGCCGGCTCGCCTTGAACGATGAGGCGCGGCTCTCCGTGCCGGACGCTCACCGCGGCCGCGAGCGCCTGGCCGGGCGAGCGGGTCTCGACCCCGTCGACCGTCCACCACTCGAACCGCAGCTCCTCGCGATCCAGCTCCACGATCGAGTAGCCGTGGCTGTCGAGGTCGATGTAGCGGAGGTGCGGCATGCCCGAGACCAGCGCCCGCTCGATCTCGAGCGACTCCTTGCGGAGGCTCCAGCCCATCTTGTCGTCGAGGTTCTGGGAGGTGAGACTGGTGTTCACGAACTCGACCGCGACCGGCGGCTCGGACGGCGTCTCGGCGAGCTCCGCCGCGAGGCCCACGTGGACGTCGCCGCTCAGGACGGCGACGTTCGATTCCGGGAGCTTCGAGATCACGTCGAGCAGCTCCCGGCGCTCGTGGGGATAGCCGTCCCACTGGTCATAGTCGGGCCCGGTCCCGTCCGTGTCGATGAGCTTCACCTTGACCAGAGCCTCGCGCACGGCCGCCGGGAGGCTGTCGTTCCAGGTCCGCGTCATGACCGACGGGTTGCCGATGAGCCGCCAGCGCGCCCTCGAGGCGCGGAGCGCGTCGTACAGCCAGGCCTTCTGCTCCGGCCCCAGCGCCGTTCGACCCTCCTTGCCCGAGGCCGGCGGAGGCACCGGCTCGTCGCGCAGCGTCCGGGTATCGAGGATGAACAGCTCGGCCAGGCCACCGATCCGAATCGACCGATAGACCCGCTCCGGGCTGGCCATGTCGGGGCGGCGCACGGGCAGCCACTCCTCCCGCGCCCGGAAGGCGTTGGCCCGCCGCTCCGCCCAGGGCCCGTCGCGTTCGGGCTTGTGCTCCGTCGCGCCCTCGCGCCAGGCGCCGTCCGCGAACTCATGGTCATCGACCGTCGCGATGACGGGGTGGGCAGCGCTGATCGCCTGGACGTCGGGGTCGCGCCGGTACTGCGCGTACCGCTGGCGGTAGTCGTCGAGCGTCTTGCACTCGTGGGCGGGGTCGAACGGCCGCCCGATGTCCTTGCTCGCGGTCTGGCTTGCGGGCGGCGTCTGGGACGCCTCGTAGATCCAGTCGCCGAGGTGCAGCAGGAACGCGAGGTCCTCGCGCTCGGCGAGCCGCGCGTAGGCGTTGAAGTGACCGGCGTTGTACTTGGCGCAGGAGACCTGCCCGAACCGGATCCTCCTCACGTCGTCCTCGGGCAGCGTGCGCGTCCGGCCTTGCGGCGATTGCACCCCATCCACCTCGAACTCGTAGGTGTAGCGGGTGTCCGGTCGGAGGCCGCCGACGTCGACCCGGATCGTGTTGTCAGCCTCCGTGCGGACCCGCGTCTGGCCGTTCGCGATCGGGCGGCCGGTGTCGGCCTCGAGGACGCGCCAGAGGGCCGCGATCGGCGTGCGTCCCGGCGGTGCGGTAACCCGAGTCCAGATCACGACCCGGCGAGGCGTGGGGTCGCCGCTCGCGACCCCGTGCTGGAACAGCGAGCCGCCGTCCTCGATCACGACGCAGCAGCGGAGGCGACCGGCGCCTCGTGGATCGCGCGGGCTGCCCGGAGGCCGGATTCGAGCGCCCCCTGGATCCAGGCGTGGTAGAGCGAGCAGTGCTCGCCGGCGAAGTGGATCCGACCCTCGGGCCGGACGATGTCCGCCTGGAGGGCCGTCTGCTGACCGGCCTGGAACATCGCGAAGGCGCCGTTGGCGAAGCGGTCGTCGGTCCACGCGTGCGAGGCGCCGACCTCGTAGACCTCGCGGATCCGGGGATGGATCTTGGCGACGTCCTCGAGCGCTTCCTCGAGGCGGGTCTCCTCGTCCATCGCGCCCCAGCGCGCCGCGTCCTGGTCCCACGTGTAGCTCGCCAGGAGCATCCCGCGCGGCGTCGTCGGATCGGGCGTCGGGTAGTTGAGCCGGCGGATCGGCAGGTCCGTGACCGTCGCGCCGCCCATGATCCCGTCGTCGCTCTCCCAGATGCGCTCAGAGACCTGGAACAGGATCTTGGTCGAGGCGGCGTAGTTGAGCTGGCGGATGGCCCGCTGCTTCTCTCGCGAGAACGGCGTCATGACCTCGACCTGGCGAAGGACCGAGAACGGCAGCGTGACGATCGCGTGGTCGCCGGTCACGCTGAACCGCCCGGCCTCGGTCTTGTAGTGGACGGTCACGCCGTCGTCGTCCTGGTCGATCGCGTGGACCTCGGCGCCGAACCGGATCCGCTCCGGGATCTCGCGGTAGAAGGCGTTCGGCAGGTTGTCGGAGCCCCCGACGATCTCCTGCATCTCCTCGAAGTTCTTGCCGAAGTCCTCGCGGAACTCCTCGACGACCGCATTGTGGATGCCCGTCTCGACGAAGTTCATGACGCCGTACATCTCGATCGCGCCCTCGGAGAAGCCCTTCAGCTCCAGGAACTCGCGGAGGGTGTAGCCGTCGAACTCGCGGTAGATGCGCTCCCAGCCGGCGGTCTCGTCGGCCTCGATCCATGACCGGAGCTCGCGCGTCGCGTCCTCCCACAGCTGGCCGTAGGAGCGCCCGCGCTCGTGGTCCGCGACGACGAACCCGAGCTCGTCCGGGGTCAGGCCGGCTTGCTCGGCCGTCATCCGCCGGCCACCCACGTACACCAGGCCCTTGGGGTTGCCCATGATGAACGGTCGCAGGGCCAGCCCGAAATGCTCGATGTAGCCGAGCGTCAGGTCATGGACCCGGGGGATCCGCATCGCGCCAGCCTCGGCATACAGGCCGGGCGCGAACTTCCGGAGCGTATAGACGCGGCCGCCGACACGGTTCTGGGCCTCGAGGATCAGCGGGTCGTGGCCGGCGCGCGCCAGCTCGTAGCCGGCGACGAGGCCGGCCATCCCCGCCCCGATGATGATCACCCGCTTCCCCGGCGCGTCCGGGCGGCGTTCCAGACCGTTCATGCGCTGCGGCTCTCCCCCTGGTCTCGACGAGCGAAGCACCCATAGGATGCCCGGCGAGGGGACCGTTCGTCAGCGCTAGGTGCGGTAGGTGCCCGTGGCCCCCACGACGTACTCGCCGTCGTCGCTCTTGAGCTTCTTGCATGTGAACGTGCCCTGGACGCGGGTGCCCAGGATGCCCATGCCGAGCGTGCACTCGCCATCGGTCGAGGTGAAGGTCACCGGCTTCTCCTCGACCGTGACCGTCCACTGCAGGACGAGCGTCTCGGCGGTCGAGCGTGTGCCACGGTCGGCGGGCCCGACGATGCCCAGCGAGTTCGCCGTGGGGTCGCTCCAGGTGACGGCGAGCGGCGCCGTGGGCGAGCCCGCGCCCGTGGAGGTGGTGAACGTCACCTCCTGTTTGACCTCGCCGGTCAGCACGAGCGTCGCGTTCCCGGGTTCCCGAGTCGCGGCGACCACGGGGGCTGCGCTCGGGCTTGCGTCTGCGCCGGCCGCGCCGGGCTTCGGCATGCCACCCACGAGGAGCACCAGCCCGACCACGATCACGCCGGCGAAAGCGGCTCCCTGCGCCGGACGGGACGTCCGCAGCAGCGCGACGCCACGAGTTGCGAACCCCACCAGGACCGGCCGGATCGGGCGGCGCGGGACCGGCTCGCCCTCGAGCGGCGCCTCTGCCACGGCGGCATGCGCGAACGCCCCGGGTGAAACCGGGTCCGCGTCGAGCGCTTCGATCTCGGCGTCGGGGGACGGCACCGCATCGATCTTCGCTTCGTCGTCGGCAGTGAGCTCCATGCCGCTGCCGCCGTAGGCCGCGAGTGGCAGGTCGTCGATCGACCTGTCGGATGTCATTCCGCTGGCACCTCTCGGTTCTGGGGTTTCCGATCGGTGAGCGATCGTCGCCGCCGAGAGCGGCGGAATCAATCCGCCAAGCGTGCTAGGACGATCGGACCCGATCGACGAACGTGCCGATGCGGCGCATGGCCTCCTCGAGGCGCTCGTAGGAGGTCGCGTAGCAGGCTCGGACGTGCTGGTCGCCCGACGGCCCGAACGCGCTCCCCGGCACCACCGCAACGCGCTCCTCCTCCAGGAGCCGCCGCGAGAAGGTCTCGGCGTCGAGCCCGGTCGAGGTGATCCGTGGGAAGGCGTAGAAGGCGCCACGCGGCTCGAAGGTCTCGAGCCCCATGGCGTTGAAGCGGTCGACGACGAGACGCCGGCGCCGGTCGTACTCGGCGAGCATCCGGGCGACCTCGGGCTCGCCCTCGGTGATCGCGACCAGCGCCGCATCCTGGGCGACCGTCGGCGCGGTCATGATCGTGTACTGGTGGATCTTCAGGATCCCCTCGACGATGTCGGCAGGTGCCGCGAGCCAGCCGATCCGCCAGCCGGTCATCGCGTAGGCCTTCGAGAAGCCGCCCATCAGGATCGTCCGGTCCTTCATCCCGGGCAGCGCCGAGAAGGCGCGGTGGCGGTACGAGCCGTAGGCGAGGCGGTCGTAGATCTCGTCGCTGTAGACGAGGAGGTCGTGGCGCTCCGCGATCCGGGCCAGCTCCTCCTGGATCGCGTCGGACAGGACGGCCCCGGTCGGGTTGCAGGGGTAGCCGAGGAACAGGGCCTTCGTTCGCGGGGTGATCGCCGCTTCGACGGCCGCGGGATCAAGCGCGAAGTCGTCCTCGAATCGGGTGGCGACGTGGACGACCTCGCCGCCCGCGAACTTGATGGCCGGGATGTAGGCGACGTACGACGGCTCGTGGAGGATGACCTCATCGCCGGGGTCACAGGTCGCGCGAAGCGCCAGGTCGAGCGCCTCGGAGGCACCGACGGTGATCAGGAGCTCCTTGGCCGGGTCGTAGCGAACGCCGTACAGCCGGTCGAGGTGGTCGGCGAGCGCGCGCCGCAGCTCGATCGTCCCGTAGTTCGACGTGTAGTGGGTCCGGCCCTCGCGGAGGCTCTCGACGCCGGCCTCGATGATCGGCCGCGGCGTGTCGAAGTCCGGCTCCCCCACCCCGAGGCTGATCACGTCGGTCATCGTCGCCAGGATGTCGAAGAACTTCCGGATGCCCGATGGCCGCACGGTGCGGACGCGCTCGGCGAGGACGCGGTCGGTGAGGGGTGGTCGCGGCGTCGTCGCTGCCATCGGCGCAGAGCCTACGCGATGTCGATCAGGCCGCGGCAAGCCGCGCGGCGCGCTCGATGGGCGTCGGACCGGTGGCGTCGTCGGCCTCGGCCAGCTGGGCTGGCTCGAGGCGGCGCCAGTCGGCATCCGCCGTGATCGCCTCGTAGGCCCGCCCGAACCGGAGCATCTCCAGCTCCGACCACGGCGGGCCGATGAACTGGAGGCCCACCGGCAGCCCATCCGAGAGGCCGCACGGCACGGACAAGCCCGCGATCCCGGCCATGTTCGCGGGCAGCGTGCAGGCGTCGGACAGGTACATCGCGACCGGGTCGGCCGTTCGGGCGCCGAACTTGAAGGCCACCGTCGGTGACGTCGGCGCGACCAGCGCGTCGATGCCCGACTCGAAGACCTGGTCGAAGTCGCGCTTGATCAGCGTTCGGACCTTCTGGGCCTTGAGGTAGAACGCGTCGTAGTAGCCCGCGGAGAGGGCGTAGGGCCCGAGCATGATCCGGCGCTTGACCTCGGGTCCGAAGCCCTCGCCGCGCGTCGCAAGGTAGTCGGCGATGAAGTCGCCGCCCTCGAGGCGGACCGAGTGGCCGTAGCGGATGCCGTCGTATCGCGCGAGGTTCGCCGAGGCCTCCGCGGGGACGACGATGTAGTAGGTGGCGAGCCCGTAGTCGGTGTGCGGGAGCGAGACCTCCTCGACGGTCGCGCCCGCGTCCTCGAGGGCGTCGACCGCGTGCCGGATCCGCTCCTCGACGCCGGGCTCCATGCCCTTCACGAAGTACTCCGCCGGGAGGCCCAGACGCTTGCCCTTGAGCCAGGCGGCGCCCTCGTCGTCCCCCGTCGGGAGCGCGAGGAGCTCGTCGGGCACGGGGACGGGCGACGAGGTCGCGTCGCGCTCGTCGCGACCGGCGATCGCGTGCAGCAGGGCGGCGGCGTCGCGGGAGTCCCGCGCGAACGGCCCGATCTGGTCGAGCGACGAGGCAAACGCCACGATCCCGTAGCGGCTCACGCGGCCGTACGTCGGCTTGAGCCCGACGGTGCCGGTCAGGGCCGCCGGCTGACGAATGGAGCCGCCGGTGTCCGTGCCGATCCCGAAGGGCGCGTGGTACGCCGCGACCGCCGTGGCGGACCCGCCGCTGCTCCCCCCAGGCACCGAGTCGAGGTCCCAGGGATTGCTCACCGGCCCGAACGCCGACCACTCGTTCGACGAGCCCATCGCGAACTCGTCCATGTTCGTCTTGCCGAGGATCACGGCCCCCGCATCGCGGAGGCGCTCGGTGACGTGGGCGTCGTACGGCGCGACGTAGCCCGCCAGGATCCGCGAGCCGGCGGTGCACTGCCCACCCGCCACCGACACCAGGTCCTTCAGCGCGATCGGCAGCCCGAGCAGCGGATGCAGCGCCGCCACCGCGTCGATCCCCTCGGCGCGGGCCGCCGCGAGCCGGGCGTCAGCCGCATCGGCCTGGCGCAGGGCCGCTTCTGGCTCGATCGAGAGCCAGGCGTTCAACGCATGGTTCTGGCGCTGGGCGTTGTCCAGGTGGGCGGCGGTGAGCTCGCGCGACGATACGTCGCCGGCGCGCAAGGCGGCCGCGAGCTCATGCCCGAAGCGGCGCGTCGGATCCATCACGCGTCGCCGGTGAGGATCGGCGGGACGACGATGAAGTCCCCCTCGGTCGAGCGGGCGTTGCGGAGCACCGCGTCGACGGGCAGCGACGGGGTCGCGACGTCCTCGCGGAGGATGTTCTCGAGCTCGATCGTCTGGGCCGTCGGAGCGATGGCCGAGGTGTCCAGCTCCGAGAGCTTGGCGTACTGGTCGAGGATGTGGTTGAGCTGGCCCTCCAGGCGGTCGAGCTCCTCGGGCCTGAGGGCGAGGCGCGCGAGGAAGGCGACGTGCTCGACGTCGGAGCGGGTCAGTCCGGCCACCGGCGGATGATACTGGCGGCATGCCCGCGCCCGTCCTCCGACCGCTGCTCCCGACCGATGTCGACCGCGCCACGGAGATGGTCCTCGGCTACGGCTGGGGCGTGCGCCGAGAGTGGCTGGCGTTCGCGGCGGCCCACGACCACTGCGTGCCCCTGGTCGCCGAGGCCGATGGCGAGCTCATCGCGACCGGCGTGGGCACCGCCAACGGCCCCGCGGGCTGGGTCGGATCCATCTTCGTCGCTCCGGATCGCCGGGGCGGCGGGCTCGGCCGGGCCATCACCGAGGCGATCATCGACCGGCTGACCGCCGCGGGCTGCCGGAGCCTCGTCCTGGTCGCGACGAGCGAGGGCCGGCGGCTCTATGAGCGGATGGGCTTCGAGGTCCAGACGCAGTACCGGATCCTGCAGGCCGTGGGGCTCCCGCCGGCCCCCGCACCACCCGACGAGGTCCGCGACTTCGAGCCGGCGGACCTCGAGGCGATCGTCGCCCTGGACCGCGAGGGCACCGGCGAGGATCGGGCCCATGCGATCGCCCGCCTGGCGGGCGCCGAGTCGACCAGGGTCGCGCCGGGGCACGAGGGCGGGATCGATGGCTTCGTCATCCGCGCCCCGTGGGGCGGTGGCGCGACGATCGCGCGAACCGCCGAGGCGGCACTGCGCATCGTGACGGCGCGGCGCCGCGCCGCAGGGCCGGAGGGCCGGGTCCGGGTCGGGCTCGCCGACGAGAACAGCGACGGCCTCGGGCGGCTCGCGGAGGTCGGGCTGCGGCTGATGTGGTCGGCGCCACGGATGATCCGGGGCGAGCCGGTGGCATGGCGGCCGGAGACGATCTGGGGCCAGTTCAACCACGCCATGGGCTGATCCAGCCGCTTTCGGCGCTACGGCGGCCCGGCCCGCCCTCGAGTGCCACGGAACGCCACGAGCACGATCACCGCCGCAAAAACCGCCACGATGACGAGGATCGCGGCGAGCAGCACCGGCTCGCTGATCGAAGCTGACGGGACCGGTTCGGCGGCCGGGGTCACGTCCGGGCTCAGGCCCGGCGAGGTCTGCGGAGATGGCTGATCGATCGGCTGGAGCGGCATGCTCGGCTGGTCACCCGGCGCCGCCATCTCCGTGTACGACGGCGCAACGGGGAGGCCGACGAGGAGGTCCGGCAGGGCCCGCACGAGGTCGGCCTCGACGCGCGGGTCCGTCGTCCCGGGTCGCGCGCACCCGCCCTCGAGGCCCGATGGCGCGGAGGTGGCGACCTCGTTGTCCTGGAAGCAATTCTGCAGGCCGGTGCCGCCCGCCAGCGCCAGGTCCGCGATGCCGCTGTCCGATACGCGATTGCCGACGATCTGGTTGCGCCCGGGGATCCAGCTGCTCGACCGGTCGATGGCCGTGAACACGGCGATCCCGTAGCGGGTGGTGCCCCGGACCTCGTTGTCCTGGACCAGGTTCTCCTGGCCGCCCGCGATCGCGATCCCGACCCCGTGGTAGCCGCCGAGCGGCGTCGTCCGCGGCGTGACGACGGTGCCGCTGCCGACGACCTCGTTGCGTCGGAAGATCGCGTCGCGCTGCGGCGGCGGCTCCAGCCCGACCTCGAACGAGTTCGGGAGGATCCCGATCGAGTTCAGGAGCCACCTCGAATCCTCCACGACGAGGTTGCCGCCGGCATTCGTGCCCGAATAGCCGACCGCGGAGAGGGTCGCCGTCACGTTCCGGATGGTCGCGTCGCAGGGGTTGCACTCGCCGATGTAGAAGGCCGCGTCCGCGGCGCCGGACACGTAGCTCTCCTCCATCACCCCGCCGCGGCTCGAGATCGCGTAGATCCCGTACAGCCCGACGTTCCAGACGGTCAGGTAGCGGCCGGCGAAGCCCTCGACGCCGTCCCAATAGAAGCCGTTCGCGGTGAAGTTGTGGGCCGACATGTTCTCGAGGGTCACGCCATCCGCCTCGACGTCGATGGCGTTCGCGCGGATGTCCTGGCCGTCGAAAACAACGGTGTTGCGGTCCTCGCCCCGGATCGTGATGCCAGGGTGGTCCTCCGAGACGTCGACGCCACCCGGGTAGGTTCCGGGTGCGAGGAGGATCAGGTCACCGGACGCCGACGCGTCGATCGCCGCCTCGACCGTGGAGAAGTCGGCCGGCACCCGCAGCACCCGACCCGCCGGCGGGGCCGATTCCGCGTTCGTGCCCGGCGTTGCCCCGCCGAAGGCGACGAGCAGCAGGAGCAGGCTCGCGAGGGGCCGGCGCACGCGGTCGTCCGTCAGCTTCGGACCGCGTCGAGGGCTCGACGGGCCTGTGCGAGGTGGACCCGGTCGTGGCCGGCGAGCATCCGGAACATGAGGTCGAAGCTCTCCTCGCCGCGCTCGCGGTGCAGGCCAACCCTCGACCGATCCTCCGCGCTGGTGCGCCGCCAGAGGTCGATCGTGGACGCGCGCAACGGCTCGAATAGGCGGAAGAGCACCCCTGGACTCTCGTCATCGGTGTGAAGGCGGTCGTTCCAGAGGTCCTGGTCGTAGCCGGGCAGCTCGGGCCGATCGTGCGCGAGGACGAACCGGAACCGGGGGGCCCAGGCGATCTCGGCATCCACGAGGTGCGCCACGCAGCGCAGGACCGACCATTCGCGCGGTGCCGGACGGATTCGGAGGTGCGCTCCGGCCTCGGCGACGAGGGCTCCGATGGCTGCGGCGGTGCCGGACAGGACCGCAGCCGGGTCGTCGCTCCCGAGCGCGTCCAGAAGCATCCGCTGGTACGCGAGCCCCTCCATGACGGGCTCCGGTGGCTGCTCGATCACCGGCGGACTGTAGCGAATGCCTGGTTGCAGGCGAGTATCAGGCCCGGGACGCGGTGACGGGACCTCGCGGTCGAGGGCCGGGTCAGGCCTCGCCGTCGAGCAGCGCCCGGAAGCCGCCGGCATCGAGGATGGGGACGCCGAGCTCCTGGGCCTTGGTCAGCTTCGAGCCGGCGCCCGGGCCGGCGACGACGTAGTCGGTCTTCTTCGACACCGAGCCGACCGGTTTCCCGCCGGCCGCTCGCACCGCTTCCTCGGCCTCCTCGCGACTGAAGCCTTCGATCGAGCCGGTGACAACCACCGACTTGCCGGCGAGCGGGCCCGTCGTGGCGGCGGCCCGCGGCGCCGGGAGCTCCGCCTCGACACCCGCATCCGCCAGGTCCTGGAGGACGCCCTCGCCAGGGCCAGCCGGCGCGAAGAACGTGGCGAGCGCGGCCGCGACCGTGGGCCCGACGCCGGCGAGCTCCTGGAAACGCTCGGGAGCGGTGCCGGCCACGTCCCGGAGGTACGCGCCGGCCTTCGCGAGCCAGCGGTTGGCGGGATCGCTCCCTGGTTCGACCTCGGCCGCCAGCCAGTGGGCCAACTCGATCGCGGTCGTCCAGCCGACCTGGGGGATCCCGAGCGCCGCGATGATCCGTGCCAGCTCGCGCCTCCGTGCCTTGCCGATCGCGGCGTGGAGGTTCTCGGCGCTCTTGCGGGCGAATCGGTCCAGCGATTCGAGGTCTTCGACGGAGAGGCGGAAGAAGTCGCCGCGGCGCTTGACCAGCCCGCGCTCCAGCAGTTGCGAGAGAACTGCCCAGCCGAGGCCGTCGATGTCCATCGCGTTGGCGAAGTGGCCGTACTCCTGCCCTACCCGGGCCGGGCACAGGAGGTTGCCGCAGTAGTGCCGGACGGCGCCCTCGTCGCGAACCACCGGCTGCCCGCAGACGGGGCAGGCGGCCGGCATATCCCACTCCCGCTCCTTGCCGGTCCGCTTCTCGACGATCGGGCGGACCACCTCCGGAATCACGTCGCCGGCCTTCTGGAGGATCACGTGATCCCCGATCCGGATGTCCTTGCGCCGGACCTCGTCGAGGTTGTGGAGGGTCGCGCGCGCCACCGTGGAGCCCGCGACCTTGGTCGGGGTCAGGTGGGCCACCGGCGTGAGCGTCCCCGTGCGGCCGACGTACGGGACGATGTCCTCGATCACCGACTCGACCTGCTCGGGCGGGAACTTGAAGGCGATGGCCCATCGGGGAGCCCGGCTGACGATCCCCAGCCGCTCTTGCTGCTCGAAGGCATCGACCTTCACGACCACGCCGTCCGTCTCGTAGGGCAGCTTGTGGCGCTCGTCGCGCCATGTCTCGGTGAAGGCGATGATGCCCTCGATGTCGAGGCCGGCCTGACGATTCGGGTTGACGGTGAAGCCAAGCGACTCCATGCGCGCGAGCGCGTCGGACTGCGAGCGCGGCGCACCGGCTCGGTCCGCGTCGTCCTCCAGTAGCTGGTACGACCACGTCGCGAGCTGGCGGGCGGCCGTCACGGCCGGATCCTTCTGGCGCAGGGAGCCGGCACCGGAGTTTCGGGGGTTGGCGTACTCGGGCAGGCCCAGCTCGCCCCGCTCGGCGTTGATCCGGGCAAACTCGGCCTTGGGCATGTAGACCTCGCCGCGCGCGTCCAGCGAGACCTTCTCGGCCAGGCGTTCCGGCACGGACTTGATCGTGCGGAGGTTCGCCGTCACGTCCTCGCCGGTCGTGCCGTCGCCGCGGGTCGCGCCCTGGACGAAGCGCCCCCGCTCGTAGCGGAGCGAGATCGCCAGGCCGTCGATCTTGAGCTCCGCGACGTACTGGAGGACTTCGACAGTTTCCGGCGCTGCCGGGAGCCCGAGCCCGCGGCGGACCCGGCTGTCGAAGGCCCGGAGCTCGTCGTGGCTGAAGGCGTTGGAGAGCGACAGCATCGGGCGGCGATGGCGGACCTCGTCGAAGGTCCCCGCGAGCTGCGCCCCCACCCGCTGCGTGGGCGACTCGGGCGTAACGAGGGCCGGCCAGGCGGTCTCGAGTGCCACGAGCCGTCGAAACAGCTGGTCCCACTCGGCGTCCGTGAGGGTCGGGTTGTCCGTCTCGAAGTAGGCCTTGTTGGCTTCGACGATGCGCCCGGCGATATCCGCGTGGCGACTCGAAGCCTCGCCCTCCTCGAGCGCCGCGGCCTCGGCCACGAGCGCCGGATCGACCGG
>JBKKDM010000012.1:0-5016 GCA_046707905.1 Candidatus Limnocylindrales bacterium | reverse complement strand
GTGCCCGGGGTCCCGGCGGTCGAACCCGGCAACCGCTGCCGGGATGAACTCGTCGCAATCGGGGTTTCGCTGTGCGCCCAACCCGCAGTCGAACGGCTGACCGATGCGCCAGCCGTCGACGACCTGGCCCGAAGGTGACCCGTTCGACAGAAGGCCGCAGGCAGCCACGACAAATGCGAGAGTCACGAGCAGGCGCTTCACGGCCGAGTCGGATACTACGCTGCGCCCATGTCTTTCCTTCGACGGTTGTTCGGTCGTGGCCAGGAGCCGGCGAAGCCTGAGCGATCGCCGGGCAAGGTGCCGGACTCGCCTTCCCCGCGACCCGCGAATTCCGCACAACCCGCCCGCGCGCCGAAGCCCGCGCCCAAGACGTTCTCGATCGCCGACATGCCGCCGGGCCGGAAGCAGTTCTACCTCGAGTACGTCGGCGGCGCCTCCTCGAAGTTCTATGCCGTGAGCCTCGAGGAGGAGGACGGCGGGACCTGGCGGGTGCGGTTCAACTTCGGGCGGATCGGGTCTCCGCGCGCCTGGGACACGCGGGTGGAGGGCGCGACGTGGGCCAAGGCCAGCACCACGTACATGGCCCTCATCGACGAGAAGCTCGGCAAGGGCTATGAGGGTCGACCGTGGCCGGCGTCCCTGACGCTCCCCGACGGCGGGACGCTGGAGCTGGACGACGCAAGCGGCGCCGACGCCGGGATGGACCAGACGCTCTTCCGCGCGCCCAAGCGAGGCACCCTCCCCCAGGAGGGCGGCGGCTCGATCACCGGCGTCCAGCTGCCGGAAGGGACGCTGTACGCCCCGAGCCCGGAGGGCGGCTCCCGCGGCGAGGACCCGGTGATCTGGGCCTCGAACGAGCCCCTCCGCGACGTCGGTCAGGTCTGGGCGCGCCTCGCGGCCGCGTTCCCCGAGACCGGTGTCTGGCCGTTCGTCATCGACTCGAGCTACGGCTTCAAGGGCTTCGGTGACTACCTGATGGACATGCCCCGCGGCCGCCACACGGAGGTGGTGACGATCCTGCGTCGGAACTGGAGCGGCAGCCTCGAGGGCTACGACGAGGACGAGCCGCCCGAGAACGTCGCGCCGTTCGACCGGCAGTTCCCTGGCCTGGCCGGCCCAACGCCGGTCGATCGGCCGACGTCGATCGATCCGATCGTCGCCACCCTCGAGGGCCATCTGGGCCTCGTCGCCGTCAATCGACCGGCCGACGCCCTCGACGCCGTGGGCTGGATGGGCGCCACGAACTACGACTTCGACCCGCTCGACATGTCGACCGTCTTGCGCTCGTGGGAGGTGCGGTTCGACGCCTACCTCGTCGCGCTTGGCACGGACACCCTGACCCTCGCGGTGGGACGGCCGCCCCGCGACCTCGACGCGGCACTGGCGATCGCTGCCGAGCACTTCGCCTTCTGCTCCGACAACATCGATCAGGGCGCGGAATCGATCGCCGAATACGCCCCCGGGCTCCTCGACAACCCGCGCTGGGACTTCTGGTGGGACTAACCGCGGCCCTCGGAAAGCCTAGGGCGCCTCGGCTGCGCTTTTGAGGCTGTCCGCGAAGACGTTGAACGACTCGGTCAGGTCCGGGATGGCCTTGGTGAATGCTCCGGCGAGGAGGCCGGTGTACTCCTCGGTCATCTCGAAGTGGGTGACGCCGTCACGCGGGTCGACCCTGTAGGTCCGCTCGCCCTTGAAGAGTCCGAGCGGCATGCCATCGCTCCAGACCATCAGGTTCGGTGGCTGCATCTCGGTAACGTGCAGCTTGAAGGTGCGCTTGGGGTTGGCGATCGACACGAGCGAGATCGTTCCGCCCTGGGCGATCGTCCCTTCGATGTTGAGGACCGACTTGTTCCAGTTGCGGTAGGTGGAGGCGTCGCTGAGCAGGGCCCAGACGCGCTCGGGTGGGGCGTCGATGCGGCGCTCGACGTGGTATCGGGTCGCCATCACAGGGCTCGCATTCGGTTGTTGCGCGGGTTGTGCTCGACCTCGGCCAGGCCGAGGGCCTCGAGCACCGGCGGCACGTAGTTCGCGAAGCGGCCGCGCAGGCCCTTCTTGATGCCATACCAGCCCTCGACGGGGTTGGCCGTGGATCGACCCCATGCCTCGACGGTGTCCGGCTTCGCTTCCTTCTGCTCGTCGGCAACCCCCAGCGGGATCCAGTCGCCGGCCTCCTCGAGCATCGCGTGGAGGTCGTCGATGCAGCGAAGGTGGTAGCGGAGCTCCGTGGCGCCCACCTGGACGACGAGCGCCGGCGGATTCGCGTCTGGGTCGCGGAAGGCCTCGAACTCCGACGAGCCTGGCGGCGTCGCCAGGACCCAGGGGTCGTTGGGCGTTCCGGAGCCCTCGACGTCGGTTGGTGACATGGCGTGCTCTCCCGTTGCGATTCGTGTCAGTCAAACAGCACGGTACGGAGCAGAGACTGACATCTCTTGTCAGGCACTCCCCCGAGGGCCGAAACTGCCAAGCGATGCGTGCGGGCCGACTCCTGAACCTCGTGCTGCTTCTCCAACAACGTGGCCGCGCCACGGCGGCGGAGCTCGCCGAGCGTCTGGAGGTCACCGAGCGAACCGTCATGCGGGACATCGAGGCCCTTTCGGGAGCCGGGGTGCCGGTCTACGCCATTCGTGGACCGGGCGGCGGCTTCCAGCTTCTCGAGGGCTACGACCCGGGCCCGATCCGGCCATCGGAATGGCGGCCGCGGGATCGACGGCCCGGGAGGCCGCGGCGCGCAACGGTCCGAATCTCCGTCGAGGGTCGACGACTGGCGGCCCTCCTGGGCCGGCTCCAGCCGCTGCGCGTCAAGCGCGACGTGCCGTCTGACGAGGACGGGTGGCTGCGCGCGACGTTCCGGCTGGAGGGCCTCGAAGGCGTGGCGATCGACGTGCTCTCGCTCGGGCCGCACATCGAGATCCTGGAACCACCCGAGCTGCGCGCTGCCGTCGCCGATCGCGCCCGTCGGACGGCTCGCCTCTACCGAGCCTCGTAGCTCAGCTCGGCGCGACGCTGGCTACAGTGAGCGTTCAGCCATGGACCCGAAGCTCAAGCCCTCAGCCCACCCCGATCGCGTCGAGCATTTCGACCGCCTGGTCGCGCGCACGCCCTCCATCGAGCGCAAGGGCGTCACCCTGCCGTACACCTCGATGAACGGGAACATGTTCAGCTACCTCGACGAGTCCGGCGCGATGGCGCTTCGGCTGTCGGCCGAGGATCGTTCCGCGTTCATCGAGACGTTCGGCACGAAGCTGCACGAGGCCCACGGCGCGGTCCAGAAGGAGTACGTCACGGTCCCGCCGGAGCTCCTGGCCGAAACCGACCGGCTGCTGCCGTGGTTCGAGCGCAGCGTCGCTTACGCATCCACGCTCAAGCCGAAGGCGACGACCCGGAAGTAGCCGCCGTCGGCTCAGCGTTTGGCACCAGCCCTGGGTGCAGGCGACCGTCTCCGTCGCAGGGCGGACTCGCCCTACACGAGCACTGCCCAGCGGTACACGAGCTGGACCTTCACGATGTCGAACTTCCGGCCGTAACCGGCGTCGTTCAACGCGAGGACCTCCGCGCGCACCGCCTGGCCATTGCGGTGATTGGAGTGTGGGAGCGTCAGAGACCACCAGCCGTATGAGGGCCCGATGAGCTTGCCGTCGTAGTTCCCGGCATCGAGGCTGCTGCCGTACGCAGCCGGAAGGTCCTTGGGCACCTGGAACGCGCGCGCCCTCTACCGGGGCGATTACCTCGACGACTGCCCGTTCTACGGGGATTCGGCCCAGGCCGAGGAGCGGCGGGGCGTGCTGAAGGGCCGATACATCGACCTGCTCCTGGCCATTGGTGAGCGCTACGAGCTTCGGGGTGACCGCCCTTCCGCGGCCGCCTCGTTCAGGGAGGCCCGGAAGGTCGCCGGCGAGGAGCTCCCGCGAGCCGACGTGGCGCTGGCCCGCCTGGCTGCGCCCCTGTAGCCAGAACCCGCGGTCTACGGACCGTCGGCCGAGTCCACAGCGCAAATATCAGGCGCTGCGGCCATTGCCCATCTAGGGGGCCGTCACGGGCTCGATGTTGCCGCAGGCCAGCGAGGACTCGGTCTCAGATCCGGCGACAATGATGTTGATCGCGTAGTCCGTCGCGAGGAGCGTCGCGATGTCCACGTCCAACGTGGTGGCCGAGGCGCCCGTCTTGACATCCGTCAGCCGGTGCACGATCTCAGGATTCAGGCTGCCACACGTGCCCGCCTGGATCGCCGCGGCGAAGGTCTCCGCCCCGGCCGGAACGAGGGCGAGCACGACCTCCGTCTTGCCTGAGAGGCCGACCAGGGTCGCGCCACCCTGAAGCTGCGGCGTCGCGCCGGCGGTCGCGGTGAACGCGACGATCGCGCCCGAAGGGATACCCATCGACGCGGCGGGCGCGGCGGTAACGGCTGGCGGGGTGGTTGCCGTGGCTGTGGTCGGCGCGGTTGTCACGCCGGGGCCTGCCTGACAGGCTGCCGC
Source organism: Candidatus Limnocylindrales bacterium (assembly GCA_046707905.1). Lineage (GTDB taxonomy): Bacteria > Chloroflexota > Limnocylindria > Limnocylindrales > CSP1-4 > UBA5189. Next base: position 544 of record JBKKDM010000012.1, on the reverse strand, counting down.
GACAACAGTCGCCGCGAAGAGTCCGGCGGCCCGGACGAGCCTCGAACGTGCGTGCATGGGATTCGATCTCCTGCGGGTGGCCGGCTGATGCCGACCATTCGGGGCTTCCAACCCTATCTGGCCGACCTTGCACGTGCATCGAGGCCGGCGAGGAAGGAGTGGCGGACGCCGCAAGGCGTCGATCCCCGCCGATGGCGCGGGACCGATCAGTTCCGCCCTCGACCGGGATGAGCCCCGCATGGGTGCCTTATCCGTCCCGCGGTCCGAGCACGACCCGAACGGCGTGCGTGGCGCCGTCGTCGACGAGCGGGATGGTCATCGTGGTGCCGCCCAGGGCTTCCCCGTCAAGCCACGCGGAGGCGACGCCACGACTTACCCCTTGGGGGTTCTCAACGACGATCTCGTAGCGGCTCGAGCCGTGCCGATAGTCGATCTCGTAGCGTGGCCACGCCCGTGGGATCGATGGCTCTATCTGCAACGACGCACCACGGAGGCGGAGGCCCAGGATCGACTCCAGCCCGGCCTGGTACATCCAGCCGGCCGA
>JBKKDM010000011.1:0-8906 GCA_046707905.1 Candidatus Limnocylindrales bacterium | reverse complement strand
CACACGTACTCGGGCTACGAGAACAAGGTCAAGGCCAACCTCGAGCACCGCATCGAGTCGATGGGCATGGAGGACAAGATCTTCCAGGTCCTCGTCCCGATGGAGGACGAGATCGAGATCCGCCAGGGCCAGCGCCACACCGTCCAGAAGAAGGTGTACCCGGGCTACGTGCTCGTCGAGATGATCCTCGACCCGGACAGCTGGTTCGTCGTGCGCAACACGCCGGGCGTGACCAGCTTCGTCGGCGGCTCGAACATCCCGGGCGTCCGCAGCGAGCCCGTGCCGCTCGATGAGACCGAGGTCAAGCAGATCCTGCGGCACATGGGCGTCGAGACGCCGAAGTACCGCGTCGCCTTCACGAAGGGCCAGAGCGTCCGGGTGACCGACGGTCCGTTCTCCGAGTTCATTGGCACGGTCGACGAGGTCAACCCCGAGCGCAACAAGGTCAAGGTGCTCGTCAGCATCTTCGGCCGCGAAACACCTGTGGAACTCGACTTCCTCCAGGTTGAGAAGCTGTAGGAGGAAGCACGAACCATGGCCAAGAAGATCCGAATCGTCCTGACCCTGCAGCTGCCCGCCGGCAAGGCAACGCCTGCCCCGCCGGTCGGGACCGCGCTCGGCCCGCACGGCATCAACATCGTCGAGTTCACCAAGAGCTACAACGAGAAGACCGCCGACAAGTCGGGCCAGATCATCCCGGCCCAGATCACGGTCTACGAGGACCGCTCGTTCTCGTTCATCCTCAAGACCCCACCGGCCGCGGACCTGCTCCGCAAGGCCGCGGGGATCGAGAAGGGCTCGGGCACCCCGAAGAAGGAGACCATCGGCCGCGTTACCCGCGACCAGGTCCGTGAGATCGCGAACATCAAGATGGCCGACCTGTCGGCCAACGACATCGACGCGGCCGCGAAGGTCATCGAGGGCACCGCCCGTTCCATGGGTATCGAGGTCGCGGGCTAGCGACCGCCGCCGGCGCCTGCCGGCACTCCCGCGCGGGTCACCCCGACGCGCGGGCAGCGAGTGGGGGAGGCCGGTCGACCCGGCCGAAAGGAGCGAGACATGGCACACGGCAAGAATTACGTCGAGGCGGCGAAGCTCGTCGATCGGACCCGGCTCTACGCCCCCGACGAGGCCGCCCAGCTGGTCAAGGACACCACTACCGTCAAGTTCGACGCCACGATCGAGGCCCACCTCCGCCTCGGCGTCGACCCCCGTCACGCCGACCAGATGGTCCGCGGCACCGTCGTCCTCCCCAACGGCACCGGCAAGGTAGTTCGTGCCGCCGTGTTCGCCCAGGGCGAGAAGGCCCAGGAGGCGCTTCGCGCCGGTGCGGACGAGGTCGGTGCCGAGGACCTCGTGAAGAAGATCGAGGCCGGCTGGCTCGAGTTCGACGTCGCGCTCGCGACGCCGGACCTCATGGGCCAGGTCGGACGGCTCGGCAAGATCCTGGGCCGTCGCGGCCTGATGCCGAACCCCAAGGCCGGCACCATCACGTTCGACCTCGACCGCGCAATCCGCGAGATCAAGGGCGGCCGGGTCGAGTACAAGGTCGACAAGTCCGCGATCGTCCATGTGGCGGTCGGCAAGTCGAGCTTCGAGGCGCCGGCGCTGGTCGCCAACCTCGCGGCCCTCGTCGACGCGATCAACCGGGCCAAGCCGGCGGGCGCCAAGGGCACCTACCTCCGAACGCTGAGCATCTCCAGCACGATGGGCCCCGGCATCCGAGTCGACATCCCGGGAGTGCTGGCCGCCGCTGCCGCCGCCTGATACGACGGGCTGATCCGGCCCCAGCGGCGCGTTGGCGCCTCCGCGCGTTCGCTCACGCACCTGGGGGTGCGCTCGCTCTCGTGCTCGGCGCCGCCTTCCGCTGCGACCGGCTGAGCCCGCCGGAGCGCAGGCTCGGATTTAGGGCATAATCCGCATCCCGCCAGCGATGGCGGGCAACGTCGATCGACGGAAGCACCAGCCGAAGACAGCCTGCGCCCGCAGACCGCACCACGAGTGACGGTCGGGGCTTGATCCGCCGGAACGGATCGGGGCATTGCCCCGGGGACGCCAGCGAGCATGCCGAGGCAGGAACGGATCGTTCGCCCTTCCCGGGTGGGCACCCCCTGCACCTTCAGGTCCAGCGCCTTCGGGCGCCCGTCGCAGGGGAGCCTCGGCCTCGTGGCCGCAGCGCCCACCGTCGCGCGCCGGCTGCGCGCAGGAGATGCTACGGAGGGCACCATGCCGACCGAGGCCAAGGTTGCGGCCGTCGCCGACCTGCGCGAGCAGCTGTCGAAGAGCCGCACCCTGATCGTCTCGGAGTACCGGGGACTGACCGTCCGCGAGCTCGCGGAGATCCGGCGCAGCCTGCGCAAGCAGGACGTGACCTACCGGGTCGTGAAGAACCGGCTCCTGAAGATTGCCGCGGCCGATTCCGTGGCGTCTGCGCTGGATCCGCTCCTCATCGGACCGACGGCGATCGCCTTCGGCCAGGACGAGGGCGCGACGGCCAAGGCCGTGATCGACACGATGCGTCCGTACAAGACCGTGCGGATCACCGGCGCGGTCCTTGGTGACCGGGGGATCGACGCCGCCGGCGTGACGAGGCTTGCCTCGCTGCCGTCGCGCGACACCCTGCTGTCCCAGCTCGCCGGGGCGTTCGCCGCTCCGATGGCGACGACCGCCGGCCTGTTCGATGCGCCGCTGCGCGACATCGCCGGGCTGGTCCAGGCGCTGGCCGACAAGCAGGCTGCCGCGGCCTGACCGGTCCCGACCCGATACCCCGCCAACCGTCACCCGCACCCCAGACCGTCGAAGGAGACACACCAATGGCAACGATGACCGCCGACCAGCTGCTCGAGGCGTTCGAGAAGATGACCGTCCTCGAGCTGTCGGAGTTCAAGACGAAGTTCGAGGACAAGTTCGGCGTGACCGCCGCCGCCCCCGTGGCGATGGCCGCCGCGCCGGCAGCCGGTGGCGCCGCCGCCGGTGGCGAGGCCGCGGCTGCCACCGAGGAGCAGACCGAGTTCACCGCCACCCTGACCGAGATCGGCCCCAACAAGATCCCCGTGATCAAGGTCGTCCGCGAGCTGACGGGTCTCGGCCTCAAGGAGGCCAAGGACCTCGTTGATGCGGCCCCGAAGGCCGTCAAGGAAGGAATCACCAAGGACGAGGCAGAGAAGATCAAGGCCGCGCTCGAGGAGCAGGGCGGGAAGGTCGAGATCAAGTAGCCGGACGGCGCGGCCGAACCACGGTCGCGCTGGTCCATACCCAAGGGACTGGGGCGCGCCACTCGGCCCGCCCAACCGCGCCCCCAGTCGGCGCATCCAACGAGCGTCAGTGACGTCTCGGGAGATGTGCCATGCGAATCGCGGCCGTGGTGCTTGGGGCTGCCGGAGCGGCTGTGCTTGCCGGCTGCAATGGGAGTCGCGCCAACACCAGCGACGTGCCCGCCTACCGTGGTGATTCGGCGCGGACCGGGGTCATGCCGGGGCCCGGGCCGACGGCTGAGCCGCAGCTCGTCTGGCAATTCCAGGCGGACGCCGCCATCCGTTCGTCGCCGGCAGTGGTCGGCGACTCGGTATTTATCGCGTCGACTGACGGTGTCGTGCATGCGCTCGACTTCGCGACCGGAGCCGAACGCTGGCGCCATGAGCTAGGCGCAGAGGTCGGGGCCGCGAGCCCCCTCGCGATCGACGCGAGCATCGTCGTTGCGGATCAGGCCGGGAGCGTCCACGCGCTTGATCCCGAGACCCGGACTGAGCGCTGGCTGACCGCCACGGGTGGTCCGATTGCCGGCGCCGCGGCGCTGTCAGGCGGACGCGTTGTGGTGGCCACCGAGACCGGGCTTGCGCTCGCACTCGATCCGGCGAGCGGGTCAGTCGATTGGCAGGTGCCACTTCCAGGTGGCGTGGGGCGCTCGATCGCGGCCACCGACGAGCTCGTCTATTGCGCGCTCACGGGTGGCCTGCTCGTGGCGCTCCGCAACAGCGACGGCTCGCTCGCGTGGGAGGCTCGCGTGGCGACCGACGGGGTGGGCGGGACGCCGACGATCGCCTCCGATCTCGTCTTCGCGGCCGCTGGCCTCGGGAGCGAGGACCGCGAGACGCGGGGCGTCGTGGCGCTCGACGCCGCAACCGGTACGGAGCGCTGGCGCCTCGCAAGCACGCGGGGCGAGGACATGCACGCCCCCGCCGTGCTCGACGGTCGGGCATACATCGCTGGGAAGGACGCGACGGTCACGGCGGTGGACGTGGCGACCGGCCGAGTTGCCTGGACGGCGACCACCGGTGCACCGATCGACGCCCTGCCGTCCATCTGGGCCACGACGTTGTACGTGGCGACGACACCCGGGAGCCTGCTGGCACTGGACGCTTCGAGCGGTTCGATGCTGTGGGAGGTGCCGATCCTTGGCGCTCCGTACTCACCGGTCGTGACCCGTGGCTTCGTCCTCGTGGCGACGAACGTTGGGACGGTGTACGCGTTCGGCGGCGCTGCGACATGAATCACGAAGCCGGCGCCAACCGGAGGCCTGGCGGCTGCATCACACAACGGACAGGCAAACTGCACGCCGGACCTGGGAGGATCGTGATGGCTGGCCAGCACAGCAATTCGCAGAGAGTCGTGACCGCGTTGCTGATCGCAGCGGTCGCCGGGTGCGCGGGCGGCGGCGCGCCCACCGCCCTGCCGCCGAGCGAGCCAGCGCCAACGGCCGCACCGCCAACAGCTGCACAGCCGACGAAGGCACCTGCCACGTCCGAGCCGACCGAGCCGCCCGTGACCGCGCTAGAGCTGCTCTGGGAAAAGAGCGGCGATACCGCACCGAGCGGCCCGGAGTCGGGAACGTTCTCCCCGGCCGTCCATCCGGTCACCGGTGACATCTGGGTCTCGATGTCAGCAGGGACCATCTGGACCTTCGATGCAGCTGGTGCGTACAAGGGCTCCTTCGGTGAGCCCGGCGATGGGCGCGGCGAGTTCACGTTCCGGCGCTCGGCGTGTCCCGATTGCCCGGCTGCGGGAGCGCTCGCATTCACGCCGGACGGCACCCTGTTCGTCGCCGACATCGGCAACCACCGCGTCCAGCGGTTCGATCCGGCCGGCGAGTTCGTCACCGAGTGGGGCGGCTTCGGGTCTGGCGAGGGTCAGTTCGCCGACGCCGTGCAGATCGCCACGAACGGGCGGGAGGTCTTCGTCTCCGACCATACCAGGCGCGATACGCAGGTCTTCGACCTCGATGGGACGTTCCTGCGGGCGCTCCCGATCACTGGCTACCACTGGCTCGCCGTCGATGCCGACGGCAGCCTCTACGTAAGCAACGAAGGCGAGGTCGTCAGATACGCCTCGGACGGCACGGAGACCGATCGGTTCGACCTGCCCGACTATCGCGGTGCGTTGCACCCGGGGCTTGCCGTCGACGACCGTGGCCGCATCTACTGCAACTTCCAGGACGATCAGACGGCCAGTGCCATCGGCCTCGGGGAGCTCGACCCGATCACCGGCGATAGCCGCGTATGGTCAACCGGTGGAGAGACCCTGGCGGTCGCCGGCGGTGTCGTGTATCAGGCCAACTACACGGGGCAGGGCTGGCCGGAGCCGATGCTCCGGGCTTACGCCCTCACGGCGCCGTAGCCGCGTGCTCCTGCGCTCGGCACGATCATGGACGCGTCCTTGACCAGGGAACGCGGGGCCGTCGGCCTCGCCCCTGGCCTCGGCTCCTCGGTCGCGGACGATGATCTCGTCGAGCGCGCCGCTCGCGGGCAGCCGGAGGCATTCGACGCACTCATCCGGCCGCGCCTCGACCGGCTCTACCGGATGGCCCTTGCGATCACCCGTTCGGAGGCTGACGCTCGCGATGCGGTCCAGGAGGCGTGTGTGCTGGCGTGGCGGGAGCTGCCCCGGCTCCGCGACCCCGGCCGCTTCGACGCGTGGCTGTCGCAGATCCTCGTGAATGCCTGCCGGGGTCTGCTGCGCCGGCAGCGGCGGGTTCGCATCCGCGAGATCGGCGTCGAGGAGCCAGGCTCAGAGGCGTCGGGGGCCAGCGGTTTCGAGACCGGCGGCGGCGCGGACCAGATCGCGGAGGTCGACCTCATCCGCCGGGCGTTCGACCAGCTCGATGGGGCGACGCGATCGCTGCTCGCCCTGCATTACGTCGAGGAGCGGCCGCTCGCGGAGATCGGGCGCATCCTCGGCGCCCCGGTCGGGACCATCAAGTGGCGGCTCTCGAACGCTCGGCGAGCGCTCGGTCACGCGCTCGAGGCGGAACGACGATGAACGCCCTCGACCGCGACGACATGATCCGGCTTGCGCTCACGCCGCCCGCGGGCGCGCAGGCCCCGGCGGAGCTGGGCGACTCGATCTACCGCGAGGTGCTCGCCACCCCACAGCGGCGGGGCCTGGCGCGGCTCGGCCGGCTGGGCTGGCTCCCGCGGCCGTCCCCGCTGCTCGTCACGCTCGGGGCGCTGGCACTGCTCGGGCTCGCGATCGCGATCGCGGCGCTCTCTTCGCCCGCGCCTCCACCCATCCTGTCGATGTACCACGGCGGCCCCGACCGCACGGGGGTCATGCTCGGGCCGGGTCCGGCGGGCGACCCGGTAATCGAGTGGGATGCGGGTCGGCCCGGCGCGGTGCCGTTCAACACGATGCCGCTGCCGGCGGCCGGGCGGGTGGTGGTCGGGGACGCCAGCGGGTACCTCGCCGCGCTGGACCCGGCCACCGGAGCGTTGGGCTGGGAGCTGGACGTCGGCAGTCCGATCCGCGGCGCCCCGGCGACGGCCGATGACCTCGTGTTCGTTGGCACCGACGCGGGGGAGGTGATCGCAGCGAACGCTGCAACAGGGCAGCTCGTATGGCGAGCGGAGCTTGGAGACGGCGCCGTTCGGGCGTCGCTCCTGGTGGCCGGAGATGTCCTGTATGCAGGGACGGAGGGCGGGTCGGTGGTCGCCCTCGAACCAGGCTCGGGGCGGCGGCTGTGGTCCCTGGACGCCGGTGGTCGTGTGGCGCGCGGCCCGGCCTTTGCCGACGGGATCCTGTACGTAGGGGCCGAAGGCGGGCGGTTCTCGGCCATCGACGTCGCGACTCGAGCCGTGCGCTGGGCGGTGGAGCTCGGAGCGGGCGAAGTCGGGACGCCGACCGTGGGCGGTGGCCGGGTGTACGTCGGAACCGGGCTCCACGCCGGGAGCCTGGCCGACCTCGTGGCGATCGACGTGCGTGACGGTTCGGTCGCGTGGACGTTCGCGTCTCCCGGCGGCGAGCCGATCCACATGGGCGGCCTCGCGACCGGCCGCGTGTACGCCGCATCCGAGGACGGCAACCTGTACGCCCTCGAGGCCAGAACCGGCGACGTCATCTGGGTGTCGGACGTCGCCGAGCGCCTCACCACGCCCCTCGCCATCGTCGGCGAGGTGCTGTTCCTGAGCGCGGAGCCTCGGGCCGTCCACGCGCTAGATGCCCAGTCGGGCCACCAGCTGTGGGCCGTGCAGGTGGTCGGCAACCCGTCGTCGCCCTCGGTCGTCGACGGGCGGGTATTCGTGGGCACCGACCTCGGACGCGTGGTCGCGATCGGGGGCACGGGCGAGCGGTCATTCGATCGCTGAGTACGCCTCCTGGGAGCTCCCAAACGGGACCGGTGGCCGTTTGACAAAAGGTCCCCAAGCGATACACTCTGTCGTTCTGTGAGCGCGGGCCCCTTCCATCACTCTGTCCTCCGTCAAGGAGCGGTACTTCATGCTGTCTTCCGCTGATTCGCCGGCCGTCGGCCAGCATTCCGCGGCGCGAAAGCGCTACGCCCGGATCCCCGAGGTCCTTCCGGTCCCGAACCTGATCGAGCTCCAGCTCGAGTCGTTTCGGTGGTTCATCGAGAAGGGTCTGCGGGAGCTGTTCGACGAGATCTCCCCGATCAAGGACTTCACCGGCAAGGTCATGGAGCTCCAGTTCCTGGACTACGAGTTCGGGGACCCGAAGTACTCCGAAGAGGAGTGCCGGACCAAGGACCTGACCTTCAGCCGGCCGCTCTACGTCAACGTGGAGCTGCTGATCAAGGAGACCGGCGAGATCCAGCGCCAGCGCGTCTACATGGGCGACTACCCGTGGATGACGGACCTGGGCACCTTCGTGGTCAACGGCGCGGAGCGCGTCGTCGTGTCGCAGCTCGTCCGCTCGCCCGGCGTGTACAACAGCGAGCTGGAGGATCCCGGGTCGGGCCGGATGCTCTTCAGCGCGAAGGTCATCCCGAACCGCGGCGCCTGGCTGGAGTTCGAGACCAACAACAAGGACCAGCTGTGGGTCAAGGTCGATCGCAAGCGCAAGATCGCGGCGACGACCCTCCTCCGCGCTGTCGGCTACGAGACGAACGAGGAGATCACGGCCCTGTTCGGCCCGGTCGACGTCGACCCGGAGCACCCGTTCTCGGCGAACACCCTCGACAAGGACATCACCCGCACGCCCGCGGAGGCCCTGATCGAGGTCTACAAGAAGCTCCGCCCTGGCGATCCGCCGACGGGTGACAACGCCCGCGCGCTGGTCGAGGGCCTGTTCTTCAACTTCCGCCGCTACGACCTCGGTCGGGTTGGCCGCTACAAGTTCAACAAGAAGCTCGACGGCGCCGCCGCGCGGATGGGCATCGAGCTCGACCGCGAGAGCCGGACGATCACCCGCGAGGACATCGCGGCCATCGTCGGGCACCTCATCGAGTGCAACCGCGGCCTCCACCCGAAGGACGACATCGACCACCTCGGGAACCGCCGCATCCGGGCCAACGGCGAGCTGATCCAGAACGCCTTCCGGATCGGCCTGCTCCGCATGGAGCGCGTCGTCCGCGAGCGCATGACGATCCAGGAGATCGACAAGGCCACCCCGAACGCCCTCATCAACATCCGCCCGGTCGTGGCGGCGATGAAGGAGTTCTTCGGCGGCAGCCAGCTCTC
>JBKKDM010000010.1:0-18654 GCA_046707905.1 Candidatus Limnocylindrales bacterium | reverse complement strand
GGGGCCCGGCCGCGGGGGCCCCGACGTTGGTGCTCCAGCACCGCGAGGCGCTGGTCTACACGCTCGGAAAGGCCGCGGCGCTCGAGCAGCTCGTCATGTGCCAGTACCTGTACGCGGCCTTCGCGATGAAGGACCGCGACGACGACGGGCTGACCGCGGAGCAGCTCGAGGCCACGCGTCGCTGGCGACGCGAGCTCATCCACATCGCCGAGCAGGAGATGCTCCACCTCGCGCTGGTCCAGAACCTGTTGACGGCGGTCGGCGCCTCGTCGTCCCTCGGGCGCCCGAACTTCCCGCTCCCGCCGCACGCCTACCCAGCCGGCATCCGCATGGAGCTCCTGCCGTTCGGTGAGCCGGCGCTCCGGCACTTCATCTACCTCGAGCGGCCCGAGGGCCTCGACATGGCCGATCAGGACGCCCTCGCCGCCGTCGAGAAGGCCATGCCCCTGCCCATCGCCACGGAGGACGAGATGGGGCCCCGGCTGCAGGACTTCGACACGATCAGCGAGCTGTACCGGGCGATCGAGCTGGGGCTCGACCGGCTGGCCGAGCGGCTGGGCGAGTCGAGGCTGTTCCTGGGGCCGGCGGCCGCGCAGGCGACGCCGCGGCACTTTCGCTTCCCGGAGCTCCTGCCCGTCACGGACCTTGCTTCGGCGCATGCCGCGATCGACACCATCGTCGAGCAGGGCGAGGGCGCGCGGGGGGAGTGGCGCGACGCGCACTTCGGGCGGCTGGTCACGGTCCTCGACGAGCTCCTCGACCTTCGCGATGCCGACCCGTCGTTCGAGCCGTCGCGCCGGGTCATGCCGGCCTTCGTGCGCGAGCGCGAGGACGGCCTGCCGGTGGCGCTGATCACGGATCCGTTCACGGCCCGCAGCGTCGACCTCATGAACGCGGTCTACGAGGTGATCCTGCAGCTCCTGGCTCGGTACTTTGCGCACACCGATGAGACCGACGACCAGCTCGACACCCTGGCGAGCGTGGCGATGGGCCTGATGCGCTCCGTGGTGAAGCCGCTCGGCGGCCTCGTCACGCGCCTCCCGGTCGGCCCCCAGCATCCTGGCCGGACGGCCGGCCCGACGTTCGAGCTGTTCTACGACACGGACTACCTGCTGCCGCACCGCGAAGCGGCGTGGGCGGTCATGGAGGAGCGAGTGCGCGTCCTCGCGGAGCTGTCGACCCGCTGCCAGGAGGTCTGCTCGCCGCTGTACCTCCCGGCGGTCTCCCGGATCAGCGAGGAGCTCGTCGAGCTCGCCGATCGACTCGCCGAGGGCCGCTGAAACCGGCGTAGGCTACGCGGCGGAGGATCGATGACTTCTCGACGCCGTCTCCTCGCGATCTGGCTGGCAGCCCTGCTCGGGCTGGGCATGTCGCCGGTCGCGGTTGCGGCGCCATCGAACACGGCCGTGGTCCGGGTCCTCAACCTCAACATCTTCTACGGCGGCGATGAGCTCGACCTCCGCACCGGCTCGTGGTGCCACCGGCCGGCCGGGTGCTCCGAGACGCTCGCGCACGTCATCCACGTCATCGAATCGTCCGGCGCCGACATCGTTGGCATCGAGGAGGGCGAGCACAACGCCGGCGTCATTGCCGACGCGCTGGGTTGGTACGCCAGCGACCGGACGCAGGTGATCTCCCGCTTCCCGATCGTGGACCCACCCGGTGCCGACGGCCTCTACGTCTGGGTCGAGGCCCTGCCCGGCCGCTTTATCGCGATCGGCAACGTCCATCTGCCCTCCGACCCGTACGGCCCGTACGAGATTCGGGACGGAGCCGCGCTGTCGGCGGTGTTGGAGCTCGAGGAATCCGTCCGACTGCCGGCGATCCAGGACCATCTCGCCGCCCTGCCACCGCTCGCGGCCGCGGGCTTCCCGACGTTCCTGACCGGTGACTTCAACTCCCCCTCGCACCTCGACTGGACTCCCGCGGTCTCGGCCGTCCGTCCCGCCGTCCCCTACCCCGTCGGCTGGCCGGTGAGTCTCGCGCTCGCCGAGGCCGGGTTCCGTGACTCGTATCGCGAGGTCCATCCCGATCCGCTGGCGAACCCGGGCTTCACGTGGACACCTGGCGGCCCGGAGAGCATCGAGGACGAGGTCCACGATCGGATCGACTGGGTCCTCGCGAGCGGCCCCGCAACCGCGACGGCCAGCACCGTCGTCGGCGAGGCCGGCGGACCCGACGTCGGGATCGGGTTCGATCCATGGCCGACCGACCATCGAGGCGTGCTGTCGACGTTCACGGTCGCGCCGGCCGTCCCGGCCCCGTTCGTGGCTCCGTCGGAGCGGCGCGTCTTCGTCGGCGACAGCGTCGAGGTTCGATACCGCACGAGGGCCGAGGCGGGTCAGTCGGTCGCGGTCGTTCCCGCGGGCGCGGGAGCCGGCGCTGCGATCGCGAGCGTTCCGGTCGGGCCGCCGGGTCCGCGGGACGGCGCGGCGACCTTCGCGACCGCCGGGATCGGGCCGGGTGCCTACGAGGCGGTCCTGGTGGCCGGCGGAGCGGTGATCTCGCGTGCGCCGTTCTGGCTCTACGCGCCTGAGACGCCGACCACGGTTTGGACGTCCAAGCGCACCTACCTGGTGGGTGAGCCGATCGAGGTCAGCTGGCGCGCGGCGCCCGGGTTCCGATGGGACTGGCTCGCCGCGTATTCGCCAGGCAACACGGCCATCAGCCCGCACAGCGCAGGCTGCAACGCGGGCTGCGCCAGCAATGGACGGTACCTGCTGTATCTCTACACGCAGACCGCGATCGAGGGCACGGCGACGTTCGACGCGGCAGCGTTTCCCGGCAGCGCAACGTGGCCCCTCAAGGCCGGGACGTACGAGATCCGTTTCCTGGTCGACGACAGCTACCGCTCGATCGCCGCGTCCGCCAACTTCAAGGTCGTGAAGAAGTAGGCGACCCCGCGGCGCCGAGCGTGCGCGGTCCGCCTCAGGCCCTGAACCACGGCGCCATGACGACGACGAAGCTCGATGGCAGGGTGAAGAACAGCAGCACCCCGATGGCCTTGCCGTAGCTGTCCGACTCGCTCACGAGGTAGATGCCGAGTGAGCCCCACAGAAGCGCAAAGAACACGAAGATCATCGTCAGCGACAGGCTGGCGATGTCGAAGTTCACGCCGCCCTCCGGACTCGGCAGGCCATACGCCGGGAAGACGATGTAGAGCAGGGCCAGCAGGACGAACGGCATCAGCGAGATGAGCAGCGGGCTGCTGCCGATGCCGTCCCTGGCATCGTCGTCGTCCTCCGATGCCGGGTTGGCCGAGTTGCGCATCATCTTCCGGTCGATGCGCCTCTTCGCATCTCGGCGGCGACGTCGCGCTCACGCGGTGAGCCGCTACCAAGTCCGTCGATCGCCCCCTCCACGTCGGCTTCCGGACGGTTCTGGCTGAGCTTGGCCTTGGCCTCGAGGCGAGAGATCTGGAGCTCGAGCCCGACGATCGCTCGTGCCTGCGTCCGGACGTAGTCGTCTGGTGCGTCAGCGAGCGCCCACGGCTCCGGCCGGCCCGCCTCGTGCCGAGCGACGAGCCGGCCGACGTGGGGGATCAGCCACTCGGGATCGTGGCGGGTGGTGATGGTTCCGTGCGCCTGAACTGTGAGGTAGTTCCACGTCGGGACGACCTTGCCCGTCAGTCGCTTCTCCTCGTACCAGGCCGGCGACACGTAGGCCTCCGGGCCGTCGAAGATCGCGAGGACCTCTCCTGCCCAGTCGCCGCCGGCGGCGATCGAGGCCTCGATCTCACGCCACTGTGGGTTACCGCGGGCCAGGTGGCCGCGGAGCATGCCGTTGGGACCATCATCCGGATCGAAGAGCATCGGCAGGATCGACGCCCGGAAACCGCCGGGTTCGTGTGTGACGAGGGTTGCTGGCACGACGGCGCAGAGCTCGGACAGCATCGCCGCCGGATCCCCGACCTCGAACCTCCGGTGTCCGGGCTGGTACATGTCGCGACAGTACTCGGTAGGCGCAACGCGAGACGCGCGTCGCGCCGACGTGCCGCGCGTGCACCGCCCCGGACATGCGGGATCGGCAAGGATGCGTTCGTGACCGCCGCAGCGCCCGCACGCCCGCCATCGATTGCTGACGTCGCCTGGACGGCCGGGATCACGGCCGTCAAGTCGGCGGTGATCGCGCTCGCGGTCGATGCCTTCGTCAACTCGGACTCGCCTCGCTTCCAGGGCAAGGCCATGAAGGTCCGCGCGCTCGGCTATGCCGGGGGCCTGATGGTCGTCCCGGTGGCCTGGCGGCTGCTCGGTCGCAAGCAGCGCTACCCACGCGAGCTGGACATGCTCGTCGCGCTGCCACTGCTCGCCGATTCGGGTGGGAACGCGATCGGCATCTACCAGCGAGCCCACGTCGACGATGCCATCCATTTCGCCAACGGCGCCCTGCTGGCCGGCGTGGTCGGCACCCTCGCCCAGCCCCGAACGAAGACCGCCTGGGAGGCGGGCGCCTTCTCCGCCTCGGTCGGGGTCGCCACGGCGGCGGCGTGGGAGATCTTCGAGTGGGTCGCGCTGAAGCTCGGCGCGCGGGGCATGGACCTGAGCTACGACGACACGATGGCCGATCTCATCGAGACGAGCGCCGGTGCGCTCCTGGGCGGCGTGGTCACGCTGCTCCGGCATCCGGCCCGGCTCCGGCGCCTCCCCGGCCGAGCCGATGACCCGATCGTCGCCACGACCGGCTGACGGCCAGCCGCCGAGGGCCGAGGGCGCCGAGGTCGGCGTCACGTTCGTGGGACATGCGACGGTCCTGCTGGAGCTGCCGGGCATCCGGATCCTCACCGACCCGTTCCTCGGCTCACGCCTCGGGCCGCTCCAGCGCCACGGCCCCGCCCCCGACGCCGCGACGCTCGCGGTCGACGTCGTCCTCATCTCGCATGGCCACCGGGACCATTTCGATCCAGGGTCCATCGAGGCACTCCCGGGCGCACCGACGGTCGTGCTGCCCCGCGGCCTCGCGGGTGCCTTCGCGGCGCGGACAAACAGCTCCGTCCGAGAGATCGCGGACGGCGAGTCGATCACCGTCGGGAGCGCGACAATCCGGGCGGTTCCGGCCCGCCACTGGGTTTCCCCGGGGGCGCCGCGGGCTCGACCCATCGGCTACGTGATCGAGGCGGGCCCACGGGTCTACTTCGCCGGCGACACGGGCCGTTACGACGGCCTCGCCGACGCCGTCGGAAGGGTCGATCTGGCGCTCCTCCCGGTCTGGACGTGGGGACCGCACCTCGGGCCGGGCCACCTCGGTCCGCGGTCCGCGGCGGACGTGGCTCGCGAGCTCGCGCCCCGCGCCGTGGTCCCAATCCATTGGGGCACGCTGTACCCGCGCCAGCTGCACCGCGTTTGGAAGCGGGCCCTGCGCGATCCGGGCGATCGGTTCGCCGCGCACGCCCGGGACGTCGCACCCGATGTGGACGTCCGCGTCCTCGACCCGGGAGCGTCGACGTCGATCGAGATCAGCCGGGCCTGAGGCGCCGGCGCTCAGCCCGGTTGCGCCAGGGCGAACAGCAACGCCGGTGTCAGGACCGCCGACGTCGTGGCGGGGATCGTGAAGAGCAGGAGGCCGAGCGCCTCCGTGAGCGGCGACCGGCCGTAGCGCACGATCAGCGCGCCAACCGCCATCCAGAGGAGCGTGACCGTGCCGAGCAGGGCATCGGCCTGAACGCCGAGGAGGTGTGGCACCGGCTGGAATGGCGCCAGCAGGCGGGTCTGCGGGTCTGCGGCGACGGCGAGCAGGATCCAGAACGGCGACAGGGACAGCAGCTGCGCGATGACGTGCGTTCGACTTGGTCGCGCCGCGACAAGATGTCTCTCGGCGGCCAGCGCGGTGGTCGGCATCGGTCGTTCCCCCTCGACGTGCGGAAGGGCGGCGATGCTAGGGGCGCGATTCGAGGCCGGATATCCGGAAAAGCACCTATCCCGCGCCCGCTACGATCCCCGCGATGGATCGACCGACCCTTCGAACTGTCCGCGCCACCAAGTACGTGACCGCGTTTCGCGAGGGCGGGTCCCTGCCGGGGCTGGTCGAGGCGGACGACGATGGGCTCTACGTCGTCAAGTTCCGCGGCGCGGCCCAGGGACCGAAGGCGCTCGTCGCGGAGGTGATCGCGGGCGAGCTGGCGCGGGCGATCGGGCTGCCGGTGCCGGAACTGGTCCTGGTCGATATCCACCCCTCGCTCGGCGGGCTCGACGGCGACCCCTGGGTCGGCGAGCTGCTCGAGCGCAGCCCGGGCATCAACCTCGGGCTCGACTTCCTGCCCGGCGCGCTGACGTTCAACCCTCGCGCCGACGGCCGGCCCGAGCCCGACCTGGCGGCGAGCATCGTCTGGTTCGATGCCCTCGTGACGAACACCGACCGCTCGCCCCGCAACCCCAACATCCTGACCTGGCATCGACGCCAGTTCCTGATCGACCACGGCGCGTCCCTCTTCATCCACCACACCTGGCGCGACCCGGCAGCGCACGCGCGACGCCCGCTCGCGACGCTCTCGGACCACGTACTGCTGCCGTTCGCAGCGCCGCTCGCCGCGGCCCACGACCGTCTGGGGCGGCTCGTGACGGAGGACCTGCTCCGCTCGATCGCGTCGCTGGTCCCCGACGACTGGCTCCTCCCCCACCCCGCCGTCGGCGACGCGGCGGGCCAGCGCGAGGCCTACGTCCGCTACCTGGGCGCGCGCGTCGCCACCCGCGAGGCACTCGTCGAATCGATCGAGGAGCTCCGGCATGCCGCCTGAGCCGTTCGAGTACGCGGTCCTGCGCGTCGTCCCGCGCGTCGAGCGCGGCGAGGGCGTGAACGTCGGTGTCGTGGTGTTCTGTCGGACCAAGAGCTACCTCGACACCCGGATCGACCTGGGCCTCCGCCAGACGGCCGCGCTCGCCGCGCTCCAACCGGACATGGACCTCGAGACCGTCCGAGCGCACCTGGAGTCGACCAGGCTGATCGTCGCGGGCGACGCGGAGGGCGGACCGCTCGCGAAGCTCAAGGCCCCAGAGCGCTTCCGCTGGGTCACGGCACCCTCGAGCACGATGATCCAGCCCTCGGACGTCCACGGCGGCGTGACGGAGGATCCCGCGGAATCCCTCGAGGACCTGTTCGAGCGCCTCGTCCGCTAGCGGTCAGAATCCTGCGGCGCGACGTTGTGGTTCAGACGGAAGACGTTCTCCGGGTCCCAGGTCCGCTTCAGGGCGCGAAGCCGCTCCAGCTTCGCGTCACCGTAGCTGGCCCGAGTGACGTCGGGTCCGTGCTCGGACAGCTCGTTGATGTAGCGGCCCGGGAGCAGGTCCGGCTCCACGATCGCCATCGCCCGGCGGACCCAGTCCAGGTTCGCGTCGTCGAGGGCCGGATCCGCCCACGACGTGTCCGGGCTGATATCGAACGGGTGATCGCGGCCGGTGAAGGCCATGGCGTCGTCGGGGACTCGCCCGATGGCCCCGCCCATGACCGTG
The DNA here is from genome assembly GCA_046707905.1 of Candidatus Limnocylindrales bacterium. GTDB lineage: Bacteria > Chloroflexota > Limnocylindria > Limnocylindrales > CSP1-4 > UBA5189. The sequence goes on along the minus strand of JBKKDM010000010.1, from coordinate 11,212 downwards.
ACCGAGATGCTGGCGTCGCCCGGCGCGTCCTCGACCTCACCGACGAACGCATCGAGCACGGCCGGGGAGCAATCCGCGATGTACCCGCCCAGGATCGCGGTCCGAGAGCCCCAGGCCATCGTCAGGTCGCTGGAGCGCTGGGCGTCGAGGTAGCGCTCGCTGGTGGCCGTGACCTTGGCCGCCTTGGGTCCCTTGAGCAGCGGCGCGATGTCGCGCTCGACGTCTTCGGCCGCGCCGCTGTGGTTGTAGGAGATGATGGCAACCGGCCGGCCGGCGATCGCATCGGGATCGTCGCCTTCGGTCTCGCCGGTGCCAACCGTGAAGATGGCCGAGATCGTGTCTGGTGCCGTCGCCGACCACTCCCGGAAGACGGCCCAGAGCGCATGGATGTCCGACGCCGGATGGATGTGGACCCCGCGGTGGAGGGTGCCGGCGAACGGGTGGAGCTCGAGCTCCAGGCTCGTCGCCACGCCGAAGTTCGCGCCGGCCCCACGGAGGCCCCAGAACAGCTCGGGGTCGTCGTCGGGAGTCGCGCGGACGTGGCGCCCGTCGGCCGTCACGAGCTCGACGGCGCGGAGGCTGTCGATCGTCAGCCCGAGTCGCCGCTGCAGCCGCCCCACGCCACCACCGAGCGTCAGCCCGGCGACGCCAGTGTGGCCGACGACGCCGACGGGGCAGACGAGCCCATGCTCCTGGGCCGCGATGTCCAGCGTTCCGAGGAGCGCGCCACCGCCCGCCGTCGCCAGCCGCCGGCCCCCGTCGACGCTGACCGCGTGCATCTGGCCCATGTCGATCACCAGGCCGCCCTCCGACGTGGAGTGCCCAACGGCGCTGTGCCCGCCGCCGCGAACAGCGATCTCGAGGCCGGCCTCCCGCCCGAACCGGACCGCGGCCTGGACGTCGGCGACGCTGGTCGGCCGGACGACCATGGCCGGTCGGCGATCGAACATCGCGTTCCAGACCCTGCGGGCCTCGTCGTAGCCCGCGGCATCGGGGGTCACGATCTCGCCGGCGAATGCGCGCCGGAGCTGGTCGACCTGGGAGCTGCTCGGGTTCGTCATGCCCGAATTGTGGCTCGCGGGGGTCTTGACATGATCGCCGAGGCGCATGCGCGGCTGGCGAAGGGACAGCGCCGCTAGGCCCTCGGTACTGTCGACGGCGGCATCCGAGGCCGTATATTGGTAGCGCTTGGCTGAAGGCGCGTCGCTGCGCCGACGCCCATCAATGCGGCATGCGTGGGGGACGGGCGGGACAGATGGGGCATCGGCTCGGTATCAGCGCGAGGCGGCGGATCGCCATGCTCGTGGCCGCCGTCACCTTCGCCAGCGCCACGATGGTGAGCCCCTACGTCGTCAGCGACGTCGAAGCCGTCATCCCCGTCGACGGCGTCCAGTTCAACAATCCCCTCGGCGACACGTACGCCCAGAACACCCTGCTTCGGGCGATGGCCAACGGGATCGAAGGTGCCAAGAGCGGCTCGACGATCCGGTGGGTGTTCTTCTCGCTGACGACCGGCTTCATCGTCGACAAGCTGATCGCGGCCCACCGGCGTGGCGTGAACGTCCGGGTCCTCCAGGACGACCACGAGATCGGCGACCTGTGGAAGCGGCTCATCTCCGTGATCGGCAAGGACACGTCGAAGCGGAGCTGGGGCCTGCTCTGCCACCGGAGCTGCTTCAGCGACGAGAATCCCTCGTACCTGCACACGAAGCTCTACATGTTCTCGAGCACGAGGGGCGTCCCCTACGTCGTCATGACCTCGTCCGCGAACCCCACCTACACCCAGGCGCGAGTCGGCTGGAACGACCTCTACACCATCACCCGCAACGCCACGATCTACAACGCCGCGAAGAAGCACTTCGAGGACCTCACGAGGGGCGCGATCAGGGACCGCGACGGCAACCAGTCGGCCCATATCCCGATCGACTACTACTGGGACGTGTCCAGCGGCAAGTACAAGATGTACTTCTTCCCCCAGGCCGGCGACGACCGCTTTACGGACACGATGTGGCTGGTACTGAAGAACATCGAGTGCGTGGGGACGGCGTCCGGCTACGGCTCCAGCAACAAGACCATCATCAAGGTCGCGATGTACCAGTGGAGCTACCTGCGGATTCGCCTCGCGAACGAGCTCTGGCGCCTCGATGACGAGGGCTGCGTCGTCGACATCATCTACGACCCGACCGTGACCGACACCGAGATCGTGGCCGCCCTGAAGGCCCCGGGCGGCCATAACGGCGGTCCGCGGCTGCAGAAGGCGCACGACCCCGACCGAGACGGCGACGGCATGCCCACGAACTTCGTGCACTTCAAGTTCGTCGCCGTGAACGGTATCTACGACGGCGACACGAGCTCCAAGATCGTCTTCACGGGCTCGGCCAACTGGACCAACACGGCCCTGCGATATGGCAACGAGCTGATGCTCAAGATCAACGACGGTCGAGTCCACGACAAGTACGCGGCGCAGTTCGAGCGGCTCCGGACCTGGGCCAAGGCGATCCCGCCCCCGCCGCCGCCGCCGACCCCCACGCCGCGGCCCACCGCAACGCCCCGGCCGACGGGAACACCGGGCCCGACCGGCTCGCCGGGTCCGTCCCCGACCCTTGGGCCCAGCCCGACGCCGATCATCACCCCGGCGCCGACGCCGGGCGAGACCACGCCGCCGGAGATCATCAACCCTGATGGTGCCCCGAGCGAGGCCCTGTTGCGCTCCGGGCTGGATGGGTTCGGCCTGCAGGGCCTGGCCGAGGCGCTCTGGCTGGAGGGCTACGGCACGCCCCACGTGGATCCACCCGAGGAGCAGCTTCCGACGGCCTGGGAGTAGGCGCTCTCTGCCCGCCGCCCGTCGGGCCGACTAGTTGGTGTGGGGCTCGTGCCCCAGGGTCATCACGCTCGCATCGTGGCTCGCATCGTCGGCGTGCGCGTGGGGTGCGCCGACGGCGACGACGGTCGCGACGAGGATCAGTGCCAGGATCGGCGCCGCGCCCACGACCGACGGATAGCCGTGGGTGCGCGGCCCAGGGGACGGCCCGAGGTCGGGGACGGGTCGGCGGGTCGCCCGCGCGAGACCGAGGACCAGGCTCGCTTCCAGGATCGCGGCGATCGCGTCTGACATGCCGACGGCCTCGGGGGTCCACGGGTGCGCGCCCGCAGGCAGGCCGACGATCCGTGACACGAGCCAAGCGCCGAGGATCGTCGCGTTGATCACGATCCCGGCCGGGAGGATGGCTCGCCGCACGCGCGTCCAGGCGCGCCCCTCCCCGCGGAAGGCCCCCACGGCCAGGCCCGCCCAGGCGAGCTGGAGGACACCCGCGAGGTAGAACCCCGCGCCGAGCCACCCGAGCTCCTCGACGTGCTCGGGGCCGAGGAGGAAGTGGATCGCCGCCGCGGCGATCGACGCGGCGACGAGCGAGATGGGCATCAGGGCGTCGTCACGGTGAGCGTGCCCTTGATGCCGAGGCTTTCGTGCCCCGGAAGCGAGCAGAACAGGACGTAGGTGCCAGCCGGGATCTCGGCGGCGATCGATTCGGACTCGCCTTCGCGCAGGTCCCGGGTCGCCCCGAGGGCCACGCCGGCGTCGTCGCGGATGGTCACGTTGTGGACGGTCGGGCCGGCGTTGCTGACGTCGAGGACCACGTTCGGGCCGTCGACGGTCAACGTCAGCGGCTCGAGGGTGAAATCGAGGACTTCCAGTGGGGTTCCGTCCGCGCCGGCGGTCGCCGCCGCCGTCGGAGCGGTCGAGGGAGTGGTTGACGCGACAGACACGGAAGCGCCGGGGGTCGGCGTTGCCGAGCCCCCAGCGCCGCCGTTGCAGCCCGCAGCGATGAGGAGGATCGCTGCGGCGGCTGCGACGGATCGCGTCACGCCACCGAGGCGTGATCGCTGGACCATGGCTAGAACTTGTCCGGGAGCTTGGCGACGATCGCGTCCGCGAGCGGGTTCGCGAGCATCGACATGTGCTGGGCGGCCATCCGGTCGGCAGCGGCCGCGGCCTCGACATCCTCGGCGCCCTGGGCGTCGACGATGGCCTTGGTCGTGAGGACGTGCTCCGTGATGAGCGACACCAGGGCGTCCTTCGGAAGATCCGTGGCACCGGCCAGGAAGTCGGCGAACTGCGGGACGTAGACGGTCGTCAGGTCCTGCACGGCCTTGTCCATCTTGGCCTGGTCGTCCGTCGCGACACCGGTGGTGTAGTCGACGAAGAACCCGTTGTGGGCGCTCCAGATCTCGTTGAAGGCGTCCTTGGCCTCATCGCCGTAGAGGCTGCCGATGGCCGCCCCGACGTCGGTGCCGTTGGTGTTCAGGGCCGCGCCGGCGGCACCGAACTCGTCGCTCCGCCCGCCGAGGGCCGAGCCCGTGGCGAAGGAGGCGAGGTAGAGGTGCTCCTGGAGGAGCTGGTTGAGGGCCACGCGAAGGTCGGCGGCCTTGCTCGAGGCGTCACCCGGGAACTTGTCCGGGAACTTCGCCGCGACGGCCGGCGCGATCGCGTCGCCGATCATCTGCATGTGCGCGTAGGCCGTTCGGATCGCGGCGTAGGCCGCCTTCCAGTCGCCCTTCGCCTGGGCATCGACGATGGCCTTGGTCTGGAGGACGTGGTCGGTCGTCAGGCCGGTGACGGCATCCATCGGGAGGCCGGTCGCGCCCGAGATGAACTCGGAGAACTGAGGAACGTAGATGGTCGTCAGGTCCTCGACAGCCTTGTCCTGCTTCGCCTTGTCGTCCGTGGCGACGCCGGTCGTGTAGTCGACGAAGAACCCGTTGTGGGCGCTCCAGATCTCGTTGAAGGCGTCCTTGGCCTCGGCGCCGTACGCGGCCCCGATGGCCTCGCCGATGTCCGTGCCGTTGGTGTTGAGCAGGCCGCCATAGGCGCCGAACTCATCGGAACGGCCGTCGAGGGCCGCGCCCGTGGCCTTGCTGGCCAGGATGAGGTGCTCGCCGAGGAGCACGTTGAGCCCGACCCGAAGATCGGCCGCGGCCGTGTCGGCCATCGGGGCCGCGCTCGGCGCCATTGACGGCGAGCCCGACATCATGTCGTGGCTGGCCATCGGGGCGCTGGGCTGGGCCGCGGTGGTCGGGGCGGTCGTCGCCTGGCCGCCGCCGCACGCTGCCAGCGAGAGGCCAACGGCCCCGGTGATCATGAGTTGCCGTAGCTTCACGAGGGATCTCCTTGAACCAAAGAAAAGGTCCGGAACAGTCCGGACTCACTCCCCCTTGCGTTCAGGGTCTCGCGACGGATGACTCCTGGTCGCCGCCGGAATGAAGTTGCAACACCCCGGCGACGCGGGAACGGGTGCTTAGGCCGTCGGCTCCCCCGCCCCGTCCGCATCCGCTTCTGCCTCGGCGGGCGCCTCGCGCTCCGTTCGGCTGAGGTGGCTGACCTCGACGATCCGGGGCTCGCCGTCGCGATCCTTCCAGCGCGTCTGGAGCTCCACGTCGGACGTCTCGCCGACGACGTGCATGACAACCACGACGGCGGAGGTCGTGTGCTCGACGGACACGATCGATGTTTCGGTCGCCGGCAGCGGGAGCATCGCCACGATCTCGCCCGGGTTGCGCTTGAGCTCGTCGCTCAGGTAACCGATCGCGGTGTCGACGTCGCCCGCAACCAGGGCCTCGCCGACGGCCTCCACGCTCGATCGAACCGCAGATTCATCCATCTGGTGAGCCTCGGTGCCGCGAGGCTGCATCGACGCCAACGCGCCGGAGCGGCGTGGTGTCAGCACGCTTTCGATTGCCACCGCGGGCGCCTCGCGCCAACGAACGTCGCGAGCGACGCGGGCCGCGTGCGCGCTACCGTTCGGCGCGATGGGCCGGTACACGTACACGATCGAGGTCGAGGCACCGCAGGAGCTCGTCTACGCACTCTGGACCGACCTCGATCTCATGAAGACGTGGGTCGGGGGCGTCTCGAAGGTCAGCCCGCCGTCCGGCCCGATGGATCAAGCCGGGACGCGCTACACGGTCTTCTTCGGCAAGGCCCGCAGCGAGACGGAGATCGTGGACGTCGACCCGCCCCGCCTGTTCATGACCCGGTTCGGCAACGTCTACCTCCGGGGCACGAACCGGACCCAGGTCGTCCCGGTCTACGCGAATGGCGAGCGCAGCAGGATCACGCAAACCTTCGTGACCGACGGCTTCCTCCCCGACATCGTCGGCCGGATCTTCGGGCACGGCTCCTACCGCGGCAGCTTCCTGGGGGAGCTGCGGCACTTCGGCCGAATCGCGGAAGCGGAGGCGGCCAAGCGACGGTCTGGGTAGGCTCGCCGCCGTGAGGTCGCTGCGGGTCGTGGTCCTGGGCGCGGGGGTCGGTGGGCTGGCCGCGGCGCTGACGCTCGGACGCTCGGGGCACCGGGTCACGCTCGTGGAGCGGGATCCGGCGAGCATCGGCGATCCGCAGGATTCGGTTGACTGGTCGCGCCGCGGCATCTCGCACTTCCTGCAGGCGCACGCCTTCACGTCCCGCGGCCGGCTGGAGCTGCTGCGCGAGCTCCCGGACGTCCACCAGTCGCTCCTGGATGCCGGCGCGGACGACATCGACCTGGCGGCGAAGCTCCCGGGCGGCGAGCGCCGGCCCGAAGACGACGAGCTGCGCTTCCTCGGCGTCCGGCGGTCGCTGATCGAGTGGGCGCTCCGGAAGGCCGTGTCCGCCGAGCCCGGCATCGAGGTCCGCGCGGAGGTCACGGCCACTGGGCTCGAGGGCATCGCGGGGGCCGTGCCGCGCGTCACGGGCGTCCGGACGACTCAGGGCACCATGGCGGCAGACCTGGTGATCGACGCGATGGGTCGCCGCTCGCCGGTGCACGGCTGGATCGCCGGCCTCGGGGGCACGCCCATGGCCGAGACGTCGTCGGACTGCGGGGTCCTCTACTACACCCGCTACTACCGGGTCCGCGCGGGCCGCGCGCTGCCGGATGGCCCATGGCTGCCGTCCCCCCGGGCGGACCTCGGCTACGGCGTGTTCTCTACCTTCCCCGGCGACAACGGCACGTTCGCGGCGCTGATCGCGATCCCACCGGGCGCCCAGGACCTGAAGCGGCTGCGGCACGCCGCCGCCTTTGACGCCGCGACGGCGCTGATGCCAGCGCTGTGGTCGTGGGTCAACCCGGATACCGCCGAGCCGATCACCGACGTCCTCCCGATGGGCAGCCTCCAGAACACACTCCGGACGCCGATCAGCGGGCGGCCACCGGCGATCGGCCTGATCAGCATCGGCGACGCACTCTGCCATACCGACCCGGTGTTCTCCCTGGGGCTCGCGTTCTGCCTGATCGACGCTCGGGAGCTGCGGACCGCGCTGGAGGCGCACGGCGAGGACGTCGAGGGCGTGGCGCTGGCGTTCGATGCGGCCGTCCGCCCGGACATGGTCGAGCGCTACGACTTCGCGACGGCGCTTGACGACCTGCGGGTCCGGCGCTGGACCGGCGAGACGTTCGACATCAGTCGGCGCGACGGCGGCTCGTACCCGCTCTTCATCACGGCGGCCGGAATGGTGGCGGCACTGGTCGATCCGGAGGTCTTCCGGCGGATCCTCCGCCGCAACTCCTTCCTCGATTCACTGCAGGGCGTGGACGCCGACGTGGTCCTCCAGGAGCGGATCGAGGCGATCTTCGCCACGATCATGGCCACGCCTCCACCCCGCCCCGGGCCGGCGCGCGACGAGCTGCTCGAGGCGTTGCGGGCCGTAACGCCCGCCTGATCGCCGAGCGGCCCTAGGCCCCGACGGCGGCCAGATCCTCGGCGCTGGCGCCGATCGCCCAGGCGTCGACGAGGTCGCCGACGACGAAGCCCATCGAGTCGTAGAGCGGGCGCCCCGCGGGCGAGGCCCAGAACAGGGTCTCCTCGATCGATTGTCGCGCGACGGCCGCGGCACCCGCGAGGGCCCCAGCCACGACCGCGCGCCCGGCCCCGCGGCGGCGGTGCCGCACCGGCGTCTGGACCTCCCACAGCGACAGCGACGAGCCGACCTCCACGACGATGGCGAAGCTGACCGGCTCGGCGCCTTCCCACGCGATCCACGCCGACAGGCCATCGTCGACGCGCACGCGGCCGCCATACAGCTGGTCGATCATCAGTGGGTCGTAGCCGTGGGCCTCCTCGATGATCGCGAGCATCCCGGCGACCTCGACGCCCGTCCGGACCCGTCGGACATCGAACGCCGTGGGATCAGGCGCGGCCGGCGGGCCACCGCGCCAGAAGAGCGCCTCCTGGTTCGGCAGGGGGATGAAGGCGGCATCCGTCAGCACCGGTGCGACGCGCTCCACGACCCCGTCCGAGCAGCCGAGAAGGCACGGCACCTCGGCGTCGAGGACCCGCCCAACGAGCGCCTCGGCGTCGGCGGCGGTCGCCCCATCGAACAGCGCTCCCTGGTTCATGTCGACGTGCGGGGTTCCGGACGCGGCGAAGAACCAGCGGGCATCGACATGGACCGTGGACGCCGGTCCCCCGCCGAAGAGGGCGGCGGCGTGCTCGGCGTAGCGGCGCCAGAGGGTCGCGGCGTCTGGCAGGTCCACGCTCCGACGGTAGCGCCACGCCGGGCGCGCCACCGCGCCACCCCGCGCTCGATACCCTCGCTCCCATGACGGCCACCGTCGACCTCCTCGAAACGCTCAAGGCCGGCCTCCCGGCGACGGACGGGCCACGCCGCCACGTCGTGATCGTCGGGGCCGGGATCGCCGGGCTCACGGCGGGCCTCCTGCTGAAGGAGGCGGGGCACCGCGTGACCATCCTCGAGGCCCGCAACCGCCTCGGCGGCCGGATCTACACCTACCGCGGGTTCGCCGGGAAGATGTATGGCGAGTTCGGGGCGATGCGCTTCCCCCGCCAGCACGTCCTGGCCCAGCACCTGATCCACGAGCGCTTCGGGCTCGAGACGAAGCCGTTCGGGATGGAGGACCAGGACACGTTCCTGTACCTCCAGGGCAAGGCCGTCCGCCGCAGCGAGTTCACCTCGACCTCGTTTGACTTCGACCTCCCGGCCGCCGAGCAGGGGCTGGAGCCCGCGCAGATCCTCAAGGCCGCGATGGCCCCGCTCATCGAGCTCGCCGGGCAGCCCGGCGGCTGGGACCGGATCGTGGAGCAGTACGACCGCTATTCGCTCCTGGGCTACCTCCTCGAGCGGGGGGTCAGCGAGCAGGCGCTCTGGCTCCTCGGGCCGCTGTTCAACATCGAGGGCCGTTTCCACTTCTCGCTGGTCGAGTGGTTCGCGCACTGGCACGACGACGTCTTCGGCGACCTCGAGTACATCGACGCGGGCTCCGACACGCTGCCGAACGCCTTCTCCCCGCTGCTCATGGACGACACGCGCCTGGGCGCCGAGGTCCACGGCATCGAGCAGGGCGGGCACGAGGTCACGGTCCGCTTCCGGAATTCGGTCGGGATGCAGGGCGCCGTCACGGCGGACGAATGCATCGTGACCGTCCCGCTCGTGCTGCTGCGCCACATGGAGATCACGGGCCTCGACGTCGACAAGTGGTTCACGATCCGGAACGTCTACTACGGCCGGGCCCACAAGATCTTCATGCAGTTCAGCCGCCGCTGGTGGAAGGACGACTACGCGATCGACCACGGGGTCACGGTGACCGACCTCGCGATCCGGAACGTGGTCTACACGCCCGCCGGCCAGGATCCGTCGATCGACAAGGGCGTGATCATCGCCTCGTACGCCTGGGAGCAGGACTCGATGGCCTACTCGATGCTCGAGGAGGGCCAGCGGGTCGCCCAGGCGCTCCAGGACCTCGCGAAGATCCACCCCGAGGCGGCCACCACGTTCGAGTTCGGCGTCTCGCACGACTGGGCCCTCGACCGCCACGGTGGTGGGATCGGGCCGCTGTTCCGGCCGTTCGAGATGACCGGGCGCTTCTTCGACGACATCGCGCGACCCGTCGGGCGCGTGTGGTTCGCGGGCGACGCCTGCAGCAGGCTGGCGCGGCGGTGGATCGAGGGCGCGATCGAGTCGGCCGTCCGGAACGCGATCGCTATCAACGCCGGAATGCGGAACGAGCTGCCCGGGGTCTCGGCCTGAGGCGACCCGCCGACTACGCGGCCATCAGGGCAGCTTCTGCAGGACCAGGATCACGGCCGGCGTGAAGATGACCGCGAGCATCGAGGGCAGCGTGATGAACACCAGGGCCAGCGAAGCCGCGGTGCGCGAGCCCGTCGTCCAGACGATCAGCGCGCCGAGCGCGGCCCAGGCCAGGACGATGCCGCCGGCGACCATCCCGAGCGGGATGCCGGAGATGTCCGGCGGCATGGCCGCCGCGATCCCGAAGTAGCTTCTCGCCAGGAGCGAGAGGGCCAGCGCGAGGGCGAACGGGGCGAGCGTGGCAGCGCGACGAAGGGGTGAGGCGTGCCACTCCCGTGGTCCGTGGGGTCGTCCCATCGCCGCCGCTGGGTGCTCGATCTCCATGGCCTCTCCCTCTCGGATCGCTCCGAGGATGCTGCGCCCCTGGGCACGGACGCGCAAGGTGACGAGCAGCCCATACTCGGCGCCGTGATCGAGCTCAGACGGGCGACCCCGGACGATGCCGCCGCCGTTGCCGCCGTCTTCCTCGACTCGTTCCACGCCACGTATTCGTTCCCGCTCGCCCACCCCGATGACGAGGTCCGTGGCTGGATCCGCGACCGGCTGATCCCGGAACACGAGACCTGGGTCGCGCACGACGGCGATCGCGTCGTCGCCCTGCTCGCCCTGGCGCCGGGGTGGATCGAGCAGCTCTATGTCGCGCCCGACCTGCTGCGCCGCGGGATCGGGAGCCGCCTCGTCGAGGTCGCGAAGGCGTCCCAGCCGGACGGCCTCCAGCTCTGGACGTTCCAGGTCAACGACCGCGCCCGTGGCTTCTACGAGCGCCACGGCTTCGTGGCTGTTGAGCTGACCGACGGGAGCGGCAACCAGGAGCGGCAGCCAGACGTGCGCTATGCGTGGATCGGGCGGCGAGCGACCCGGCCGGCCGTTAGGCTTGCGGTGCCATGACCGAACAGCAGCCGCCCCCTGCCCCGACCCCGCCGACCGCCCCGCCGACCGCCCCGCCGCCGGCGAACTCGCCGAGCAAGATGCGGACGTACATCACGTTCGGGGTCATCGCCGTCATCGTCGCCGTCCTGGCGTTCTTCATCAGCCAGAACCAGAGCGCGAACGATCTCGCCATCGGCCAGTGCTTCGACGAGCCGGCCAGCGCCACGGGCATCACGACCGTCGTGAAGCACGAGTGCACCG
>JBKKDM010000009.1:0-8878 GCA_046707905.1 Candidatus Limnocylindrales bacterium | reverse complement strand
GCCGCGCCGGGTCGCCCGCAGGGGCGCGCCGCCGGGGTCGCGGGACATGGCGCGGGCGACCGTGCCGACGACGGCGCGGCCATCACCGACCGCGCCCTCACCCCGTCCGCTCCCCTCTCTCCGGCAGGGCGCGCGCTTCACGAGCGGTTCGTGGCCGCGATCGATGCCGACCTGGACATGCCTGCCGCACTGCGCACGGTCCGCCAGACCCTTCGCTCGGCGATTGCGGCCGACGAACGCCGCTGGCTCGTGCTCGATTTCGATTTCGTGCTCGGGCTCGACCTCGACCGATCGGTCCCGTCGCACGCATCGCAGCCGCGGGACCGCCTGCCGGCCCAGGTTCGCGAGCTGCTAGAGGCTCGCGCCGCCGCACGAGCTGCACACGATTGGCGCCGCGCCGACACCCTCCGCGATCAGCTCCGGGACCTGGGCGTCGAGGTCATCGATCGCGCCGATGGCACCTCCGAGGCGCGGCTGAATCGCTGATCGCCGCCGCCGCGGTGCCCGCCGCGCTCTGGCGGTGGGCCCGAACCCGCAGGCGCGCGGCCCGGTCATCCCGCAAATTCACACCCGCGATTGAGCACGGCCCAGCGACCAGGTCGCCGCCGGCGCCCGAATCGAGTTGGTTCCACTGATGCGGAACCAACGTGTCGAGGAACGTGTCACGTCGCGATCCGGGTAGAGACCGCCGGATCCCGCTAAAGCGCGCGACGGCGACCCGCTGGGTGCCGGCGACGCCGACGTGGTGCCGGCGACGCCGACGTGTGCGCCATGCCTCGTACTCCGCGGGCGCCCGGCTCGTCCTCCGCGGGAGCCCGGCTCGTCCTCCGCGGGCGCCGCACCGACACCGCCGACGGCCTACTCGAGGCACAGGGCCCCAGCAGCGAACGAGAGACTGCGCGCGCCGCGGGTTGTCGTTCGCGGTGAGGCCTAATTCGGGCCTTGCGGCGGTAGTTCCGCATGGCTGGAACCATCTCGATTCTCGTCGTGCGGGCGGACGTCCCTGACAGCCGAGCTCAAACTCGCGGTGAAATCGCTGGTTAGGAGCTGGCCAGGTCCCGGCGCGTTCGGAACCGATCCAGGATCCGATAGAAGTTGCGCTTGGAGAGGCGATCCCGAACGGCCGGCGGGGTCGTGACCCAGGCCCGCGGTTCACTGCGCTCGAGCGGCACCCCCGCGACCACCGCGGCTCGGCGCGGAGGCACGTCTTCGCCTTCGTCGCGGAGCACCAGACTCCACCAGATGTCCAGGTTCCGGTAGAAGCGGAACGCCTCGTCGAGCGGGCCCCGCTCGACGGCATCTCCGCGTCGGAACGCCATGAGGTAGCCCTGGATCGCGGCGACGCCGGTGGTGGCCGCACCGGTCTCGGGATCGGCGGTCGCGGTCTCGTCGAAATGTCGGAGGTCGCCGGAGCGAAGTCCGAACGGCCCGGCGATCGCGACGTCCGGCGCTGCGAGGGCCTCGACCAGCGGGGTGACCACGTCGCCTCTCGGGAGGACCGATGGATCGAGCACGACAACGATCGGGGCGCGAGCTCGACGGATGCCGATGTTCACGGCGGCAGCGTGGCCGAGCGGCTCGCTGGTCCGCACGAGCTCGATCGGCGGCCCGTTCGAGACGGACTGCGTGGCAGCGCCCACCGATCCGGCGGGCCCCGTCAGGCCCACGAGGGCTGCGTTCGGCAGTCCGTCGGCGACGAGCACGATGTCGACGCCGTCCGGCACCGTTGCTCGGAGTGCCTCGAGCACGCGCTCGGTCTCGGAACGATCCGGGGACGCGACGACCACGACGGAGGCGACACCCGTCGCGGGCTCATCGAGTCGGCTCGGTACGGCATCGGAACGTCCATATCGAATCTCGCCCCCGACATCGACATCCGGCGGACTGGCTCGCTCGAGCCGATAGGCCGACCCGGCATCGATCACTCGCCAGCCGGCCGCCTCGATCTCGTCTCGAAGGCGATCGGCGGTCGGCCAGTCCCGCGCCGCCCTCGCGTCGGCCCGCTGGCTTGCGGCCTCCTCGACCGCCTCGGGCGGCCCGCTCTCGGTCATCGAACCGGATGGTAGGTGGAGCACGACCGGGAACCTCTGGACCGCCCCTGTCGTCTCGCGGGGACGACCCGGCCCACCTGCCAGGACCGGCATCCGAACCCTCGGAGGTACGCGATGCGCCGGCGATTGGCGACGGCTCTTCTCGGAGCCGCCCTCGCGACGATCCTCGTGGCAGGCCCGACCCTCGCCTGCGGCGGGCTGATCGGACCCAATGGCGCCGTCAACCTGCTCCGAACCACCACGTTCGCGGGCTACCACGATGGCGTCGAGCACTACGTCACGGCTTTCAAGTTCCAGGGCGGCGGCGGGGCCTTCGGGTCCATCACGCCCCTCCCGGGCGTTCCATCCAGCGTCGAGAAGGGCGGCGACTGGACGCTCCAGCGCCTCCTTCGCGAGACCGATCCCCCGCCCGAGCGCGGCGGCTGCCTCTTCTGCCTGGGCGCGGCGGCTTCGGGAGAGAGCGCGGAGGAGTTGCTGAAGGTCCGGATCGACGCGCTCGACGTGACCGTGCTCAAGGGCGGCGCGGCCGCCGTCGGGCAGTGGGCCACCGAGCATGGCTTCCGCCTCCCACCCGACGCGCCGGAGGTCCTGGAGTTCTACGCAGCTCGCAGCCCGATCTTCCTGGCCGCGGTGTTCGATTCCGCGGCCGCCGCGGAGCTTGGCAACTCCATCGGTGACGGCACGCCCGTCCACATTACGATCCCGACGCCGAACCCCTGGGTCCCGATCCGGATCCTCGGCCTTGGCAAGTCGGGCGGCGGCGTGGTCGAGGCCGACGTCTACCTCCTGACCGATCGAGCGCCGGCCCTGCTGCCTGCCCCGACCGGCGCCAATGGCATGCGTGTCGGCCACAGCGACAACGCCACCCAATCGCTGCTGAACGACCTCCGGTCGGACACCGGGATGAGCTGGGTGCCGCGATCCGGCTGGCTCACCAAGATCGAGATCGATGCGGACGGGCCGCAGCTCTCGTACGACCTGGCGATCGACGCCAGTGGCAACGCCAACCCGTCGTACGTCCAGGCCGGTCTCGCCGGGCCAGGAGCGGTCTACGAAGACAACGGCGCCGTCGAGCGGTTGCTGCTCGCAGTCGCGCTCGCGATCGGCGTCCTCCTGCTCGTCGTCATCGTCCTGCGACCGCAGCCGCGGGCACCGCTGCAGCCACAGGGCTGACATGGGCGCGCAGGAAGCGGCCACCAGCGGACCCCGGCGACGACTTGCCGTCGTCGCCGGGATGACCGCCGCGGTGATTGCCATGGGGGCGGGCGCGGCGGCGCTCGCCTCCGGGTCGGACGACCCGCCGCCATCGACCGCGATCGAGATCGTGATCCGCTACTCGCACTTCGAGCCGGCCGAGATCTCGGTGCCCGTCGGGGTCCCGGTGACGATCACCCTCCGCAATACCGACCCGATCGACCACGAGTGGATCGTCGGCGACGAGGCGATCCACGCCGTCCACCGAACCGGCACGGAGCTCCTCCACCCCTCGCGTCCGACGGAGGTCGTGATCCCCGCCGGCGAGTCACGGACGACGGTCATCACCTTCGAGGCAACCGCCGCACTGCAGTTCATCTGCCACCTGCCGGGGCACGAAGCCTACGGCATGACCGGGAAGGTCACGATCCGCTAGGAAGCCCGGCTCAGGGCGACCACGCTGCCGATGCAACGACACCGCGAGGCGAACGAGCGAGTTTGCCTCTCGTTGCATCTGCCGAAAGGCGTTGACTTGGCACATGGCCCTGCCCGGCGAGCTTCTCGCAGGCCGCTACGAGCTGATCCAGCCCATCGGGAGCGGCGGGATGGCGACCGTCTGGCGCGCCCGGGACACACGCCTCGGCCGGCAGGTCGCAGTGAAGCTCCTGCGGCCGGAGTTCGCCGAGGACGCCGAGTTCGTTCGCCGTTTCGAGAGCGAGGCCCGCCACGCGGCCAGCCTGTCCCACCAGAACGTGGCCGCGGTCCATGACACCGACGTCGACGAGGAGCGCCGGTTCATCGTCATGGAGCTCGTCGACGGCCCCTCGGTGGCGGAGGTCATCGCGCAGCGCGGGCCGCTGGAACCCCTCGTGGCCGTCGGGATCGCCGCGGCGGCGGCTCGGGCGCTGGCGGCCGCCCATCGGCGCGGGCTCATCCACCGCGACGTCAAACCGGCGAACCTCCTCATCGGGCGAGATGGCCGCGTTCGGCTGGCCGACTTCGGGATCGCCCGAGCGCTGACGTCCTCCCGGGCCACGACGCCGGGCACGGTCCTCGGCTCGATCCCGTACCTGAGCCCGGAGCAGGCTCGAGGCGAGGAGGCGACCGCTGCGGGGGACATCTTCTCGCTCGGCGTCGTCCTGTTCGAGATGCTGACGGGCTCCCTGCCATGGGAGGCCGACACGCCGGCGGCCATGGCCACGGTCCGCCTCCACGTCGCCGCCGCGCCGCTGTCAGACAGCGTTGCGGGTCTACCGGAGGGCCTCGACGCGATCGTTGCGCGAGCCCTCAAGCTCGACGCGACGGAGCGATATCCCAGCGCCCGGGTCTTCGCCGATGCGCTCGAGGCGTGGTCGCGCCGCCACCGCGCGCCCGCCGGCGGCCGGAGCCGGATCCGGCATGCCACGGAGGCGTTGGCGGCGAGCGTGATGCCGATCTCGGCCACGGGCGGGAGCGCGGCGGGTGTGGCCGTTGCCGGATCGATCGCCGGTACCGCCCGGCCCAACCCGATGTCGCTCGGTCCGCTGGCTCGAGGCGGCACGCGCCTCGGACCGCGCGAGCGACGGAGAAGACGTCCGGCTGTGGCCCCGTCGACCCCGGCCGCGGCACCGACGAGCGTGCATCCGGAGGTCGCGGCCAGCACCAACGATCGTCGCGGTGGCGTCCTGATCGGCCTCGTCGCGGTGGCGCTGCTCGCGGTCGTCGCCGCGGCGTTCTTCATCGAAGGCGGCGCGCGCATCGGACCAGACCTGCCCGGCGGCGCTCTCGTCCCTGTGCCGACCCCGACGGCATCTCCGCCGCCGACCGCGGGGCCCCCACCGAGCGTGCTCATCACCGCCGGCTCGATCCCGCCGACCGTGCCGCCGACGCTGGCTCCCATCAGCCCGCCCGAGCCCAACCCCACACCCGTCAGCACGCCGCGGCCCCCGGCCGTGCCCGTCGCCACCCCGAATGCGCCCGAGGTGGCCTCGCCGGCCGCCGCGGTCCTGGCCTTCTACGACGCCGTGGAAGATCAGGATTGGGACACGGCGATCGATCTGTGGTCGCCTTCGATGCAGCAGCGCTACCCGCCACAGGAGTGGCTCATCGATCGGTTCCGGCGCACCACCAGGATCGATGTCACGCGGATCGACACGGTCAGCAACGCCGGTGGCAGGGCCAGGGTGGAGATCTCCCTCACGGAGTACCGATCCGTCGAGCCGTCGCCGCGGCGCTTCGTCGGCGCCTGGGACCTCGTCCGCCTTGACGGTCGCTGGGTGCTCGACGACCCCGACTTCTGAGGGTTCGTTACCGAATTGTTGACGTCCGGCACCGGGCCGGCGACACCGCGAGCGCACGGTCCGCGCACGCATTCGGCGACGCAAAAGGGGTCAGGCCATGACGAACCACTCCGGGACCACGCTTCGACACAGGCTCCGCGTCTTCGCGCTCGCCGTGGTCGGCGTCGCTTCGTTTGCGATGCCCGCGGCGGCACTCGCAGCCGACGCTCCCGGCAGCTGCTCTACGTCCGCCGCGGCCAGGTCGAAGAATGTCTGGCTCACCGAGACGATCGGCTCGCCAACTGATGTCGACTGGTACCGGTTCAGCGTGACGACGGGCGCGCGCGTGATCGTGACCCTCGGGAATCTCCCAGCGAACTACGAGCTCCGTGTCTACAGCGGCTGCTCCACCCTCGTCCGGTCATCGAATCGTCCGGGCCGTCAGTTCGAGGACGTCTACGCCTACCTCGCGGCAGGGAGCTACTTCGCGCGGGTCTCGGGGGTCGCGGGCGCAACCTCGACGGCGGCGTATGCGCTGCGATTTCGGACGGTGGCCTGGGGCCTCCCGATCCTGTCGTCGACGACCTGGACGGACAGCTCTGGCTACCTGCACGTCGCCGGCGAGGTCCTCAACAACACTGCCGAACCGCGGCGCTGGATCCAGCTCGACGCCAGCCTGCTGAACGCCGATGGCGCAACGATCGGTTCTGCCGTTGGCTATACGGACATCCCGACGCTCGCCCCCTGGAGCCGCAGCCCGTTCGAGATCGTCACCCGCAAGCCGTCCGGGCACGTCCGGACCACGCTCCGAGTCTGCACCCCGAATGGCACCGCCGGATGTGCCTCGGGCCAGGTCACCTCGGCGCCCGCCGGTGGCTTGACGGTTGCCGCGACGCCGAGCTTCCTCGACGCGGCCGGGAGGAGGCACTACACGGGCAGCGTCCGCAACGACCGCCCTTCGACTGCCCGCCAGGTCCTCGCCCACGTGACGGTCTACGACGCCTACGGCAACGTCGGCGGCCTCGCGGTCGGCACCCCGGGCAGCGGCACGCTCCTCGCCGCGGGAAGCGCCGACTACGAGATCATCGGCAGCGGCAGCGCATCCCCGAATCGCTACGTGACCGTGGCGTCGGGCGGATCGACCGGCTGCAGCAGCGGCCCCCGATACACCGGACCGCAGGAGAACCTGACGCCGCCCCTCGCGCGTGGCAGCGCCGGCGGCCGGGTCGCCCTCACCTTCGACATGGGCGGCCGGATGACGCCCGCCGTCAGGATCCTCAAGCTCCTCGTGGCGAATCGGGTCTGCGCGACGATCTTCCCCACCGGAGCGATCAGCCGCACGACCGAGGGTCAGGCCGCCCTCGCGGTGGTCAAGACCCACCCGGAGCTCTTCGAGCTCGGCAACCACACGATGAACCACTGCGATCTCGTCCGCGGGGGCGGTGGGGCTCCCGGCGCGACCGAGAGCGCCTTCTGCCGTTCGCTCGGGACGAGCCCGACAGAGGCCGAGGTCAAACAGGAGCTGACCGATGGCGAACACTGGATCAGCTTCTACACCGGCATGACCGTCCAACCGTTCTGGCGGGCTCCGTACGGCGCGAACAACCTGACGGTCCGAACGTGGGCCGCCGAAGTCGGGTACACGAAGCACTGGAAATGGGACATCGACACCATCGACTGGCGGCCGATCGCCCAGGGCGGGCCGACCGCGCGATCGATGGCCCTGAAGGTGGTCAATGGCGCCACCTCAGGCTCGGTCGTGCTGCTGCACCTCGGCGGTTATGAGACCGCCGACGCGCTCCAGGCGATGATCGACGGCCTTCGCAGCCGCGGATTCGTGCTCACGACGCTGTCCGACATGGCGGGATAGCATGAGGCGCCGCGGGCGGACCGCGGCGCCTCGAACTGCGTATTGAGGGGAGGATCAGCGCTCCTCCTCCGACTCGACCACCTCGAGGCCCTTGTCCGGGTCGCCGACAAGCTCCTTGCCCTCGGCCCAGACGTGAATCCGCTGCGCGGAGACCTTGACGAGCACGACCTCGTCGTCCTCCGGGCCGGTCTTGAACCACTGCTCCAGGGACTTGTCCCAGAGCTCTTTCTTCTTGGCGTCGTCCTCGATGACCTCCGCCGTTCCCTCGATCGAGACCCAGGTCCCCTTCTCGGTGGCCACGTAGGCGAGCTCGACCGCCGGATCGGCCTCGATCTCCTCGATCTTGGGCGTGTCGCGGTAGCTGAAGAACCAGTTGTCGCCGTCGAACTCGACCTTGCCGTTGTTCGACATCGGGCGGCCGCGGAACTGGCCGTCGGCGCGCGTGACGAACATGCAGATGTCGATGTCCTTCAGCATCTCGGCGACCTTCTTCGTGTCGTCCTTCTTCCAGGTGGCCTGCGGCATCGGTCGAATCTCCTCGGGGTAGCTCCTTGGTTGTCAAGACCGACCATCACCCGTCCCCGGCCACGGGGACGCGCGCCCCGACCGCCACGACGTTGCAGGGACGGAAAAACGCCGGGGAATCGAAGAGCGGCGGCCGGATGTGTCCGACCGCCGCTCGCGAACTGGCCGCGCGCTACTTGAGCTGGCCGCGAACCTCGCCGCCGGGGAAGAGCGGCGTGTGGACGTTCACGTAGTAGCCGCGAGGGTTGGCGACGATCGCCGCAATCTCCTCGGACGTGGCGTCGCCTTCACCACCCGAGACGCAGTCCGACACCGTGCTCGTTGCCGAGGGTGGGGTCAGCAGCGTGATCGTCACACCGGCCGACGCGAGCCGGCCCGCGACGCCATGGATGTGGGCGAACAACGGCGCGGCCGTCAGGTTCCGAACGGACATCTCGTAGCAGAGGGCGTCGCCCTCGATCCACCAGGCGAAGGAGCCGCTGCCGCCGAACTTGGCGTCCGTGGTCTCCTGGCCGTTGTTGAGCGGGACCGACGCTACGCCGCCCCTGCCGGCGTAGACGGTCGCGGTCATCAACGCGGTGATGGCCGTCACGAGAAGGAATAGGCGCGCTGTTCGACGCATGGGCTCCTCCAAACTCGAGCCCTGGGCTGCAGAGAGCACAGTCGTGCCGGGCTCGCACCTGAGGGTACGTTCGTCCGCGGCCAGCGGATCACGGAGACCAATGGCGACAGGATCCCGGCGACGGCTCCTGACCGGACGCTACGCCACAACTCGCGATTGGGCCCGGGCGAGCAGGTCCAGCTCCTCCCCGACGCAGTAATCCTCCACGATGCCGCCGAGCCGGCGGGGCCTTCTGCTGAGAACGTCCCCGGCGAGCCCGGAGAGCCGGAGCGCCCGGATCGCGCAGGCGCGCAGCCACGACGAGCGCCAGTGATCGCCGCGGTCCGCCGTCATCTCCACCAGTCGGTCTCTCGCTGAC
>JBKKDM010000008.1:0-78776 GCA_046707905.1 Candidatus Limnocylindrales bacterium | reverse complement strand
CACGATCCGGCGGTGAATCCGCTGGACCTGATCGCGATCGTGATGATCGTGCTCGCGATGATCCTCGGGATCCGGTCGGGGGCACTGCCCCAGCTGCTGGGTCTCGCCGGTGCGGCCGTGGCCGCGCTGACCGGCCTCGCGGTCCTGCCGGCGGTGAGCCCGTTCCTCGATGACCTGGAGCCGGCGATCCGGGCGGTGGTCGTCCTCGGCGTCCTGCTCGGGCTCATCGGCCTCGGCGAGGCCCTCGGCGCCGCGGGCGGACGCGCCATGTCGAAAGCCCTCGGCACGGGCTTCCTGAGCAGCCTCGACCGGGTCGCGGGGGCGCTCGTCGGCGCGGCCCAGGCGGTCCTGATCCTGTGGCTCGCCGGCGGGGTGATCGCCTCCGGCCCGTTCCCCACCCTCAGCAAGATCGCCCAGCAGTCGGCGGCGCTGCGGGTCGTCGACACGTTCCTGCCGCCACCCACGGAGATCGTCCTCGAGCTGGGCAACCTCCTCGACGACAGCGGGCTGCCCGACGTCTTCATCGGCCTCGAGCAGCTCCCGGCGCCGGAGATCGATCTCCCGTCAGACGAGCTGGCGGGCCAGATCGGCGAACGGGCGGCGCCATCCGTGTTGCGCGTCGTCGCCGACGGCTGCGACCAGCGGGCCAGCGGCACGTCCTTCGTCATCGCTCCGGAGTACCTGGTGACCAATGCCCATGTCGTGGTCGGAGCGGACACGATCATCGTCCAGACGTCCCAGCGGTCCTTCGAAGCCGTCCCGGTCCTGCTGGACCTGAAGCTCGACGTCGCCCTGCTCTGGGCGAACGGCCTGGAGGCGCCGACGCTGTCCTTCACCAGCAGCGAGCCCCGGCGCGGCGCGCTGGGGGCAACCGTCGGGTTCCCCGGCGGTGGTGACGAGACGGTCGAGCGGGCGACCGTGGCCGCGGCCTATTTCGCGACCGGCCTCGACGTCACCGAGGAGGAGCGCGTCACCCGCAGGATCATCGAGCTCCGGTCGCGCGTGATGCCCGGTGACAGCGGCGGGCCGTTCGTGCTGGAGGACGGCACGGTCGGGGGCGTGGTGTTCGCTGAATCCCGGGTGGATCCGCTGGTCGGCTACGCGCTCTCGCCACTGGAGGTCCTGGAGCGGGTCTCGGCGGCGATCGGGAAGCAGACGAGCGTGCCATCGGGCCCCTGCGTTACGTAGCCCGCTACGATCCCCCGATGCCCGACGCCACGCCCGCGAGCACCGCCTTGGCCGCTGCGGCCCAGCGCTTCTGGGACGGCTACCTCGAGGCCTCGCCGACGTGGGCGACGGTCATGGGCGACCGCCGCTTCGACGACCGGCTCAATGACGTCACCCCGGCGGCGGTCGAGCGCGAGATCGCGCTCTTCGACGGCATCGTGGCGGAAGCCGAGGCGATCGACGAGGGCGCCATGACGGCGGTCGAGCGGGTCACCCGCCGGATGCTGATTGACGAGGCCCGTGGCAGCGCTCGAACGCTCCGGACCCGGACGCACGAATGGTCGGTCGACCCGATCTTCGGCCCGACGATGTGGCTCCTCGACCTGGTCGACTACCAGACGATCCGGACGCCGGAGGACGGCGCCAACCTCGTCGCGCGCTGGAACGGGATCGGCAAGTTCTTCGACGACGTCCGGGGCAACCTGCGCGAGGCCGCCGCCGATGGCGCCGTCGCGGCCGCGAAACCGGTCGAGCGGATCCTCGACGTGCTCGATCACCTCCTCGAGCAGGCCCCGGAGGCCTGGAAGCTCGCGAGTCCGGCCCTGGCGCCGCACGACGACTGGTCCGAGGCCGATCTCCGGGCGTTCCGCGCCGCGCTGCTGGAGTCGGTTCGCGAGGTCGCCGTGCCCGCGTTCCAGCGGTACCGCGAGACGCTGGTCCGCGACATCGCCCCGATCGCGCGGCCCGACGACAAGCCCGGCCTCATGCACGTGCCGGGCGGCCTGGAGGCCTATCGCGAGCTCATCCGGGTTCATACCACGCTGGAGCTGGAGCCCGAGGAGATCCACGCCACGGGGCTCGCCGAGATCGAGCGGATCGATCGCGAGTTCGTGGAGCTCGGCGGCCGCGTCCTTGGGACGACGGACCTCCAGAGCACGTTGGCCGCGCTGCGCGACGACCCGCGCCTCCGCTTCGACAACGCCGACGAGGTCTTCGAGACCGCGAAGCGCTCGCTGGTGCGGGCCCAGGCCGCGATGACCGACTGGTTCGGCCGGATCCCGGGCGCGGCCTGCGTCGTGGTGCCCGTTCCGAGCCACTCCGAGCAGCACCAGACGATCGCCTACTACTCGTGGCCGGCGATGGACGGCTCCCGGCCAGGCCGCTACTACATCAACCTCCACGCCCCCGAGACCCGCCCGCGCTACGAGGCGGAGGCGCTGGCCTTCCACGAAGCCGTGCCCGGGCACCACCTCCAGATCGCGATCGCCCAGGAGCTCCCAGGCCTGCCCGCGTTCCAGCGCGCGCTCGGCTCCACGGCGTTCTCCGAGGGCTGGGGCTTGTACACGGAGCGCCTCTCGGACGAGATGGGCCTGTACACCGGCGACATGGACCGCTTCGGGGTGCTGTCCTACGACGCCTGGCGCGCCGGCCGGCTCGTCGTCGACACCGGGATGCACGCGCTCGCCTGGACCCGCCAGCAGGCGATCGACTTCCTCAAGGCCCACACCGCGCTCGGCGAGAACAACATCATCAACGAGGTCGACCGCTACATCGTGATGCCCGGGCAGGCGCTGGCCTACAAGCTCGGGCAGCTCGAGATCCTGCGGCTCCGCGACGAGGCCCGGCAACGGCTTGGACCGGCCTTCGACATCAAAGCCTTCCACGACACCGTCCTCGGATCGGGAGCGGTCAGCTTGCCGGTGCTGCGAGACCTCGTCGGGGACTGGCTCGCGGCGTCGGAAGCGGATGGACCGCCGTCCGGCGGTGCCGGAGCGTCGGCCTAGGGCCCCCCTGCGCCGGCACCGCGCTCGCCGCGCTCGCGGCGGTCGATCGCGGCCCGGATTCGGCGATGGACGCCGGGCATCGTCTGGAGCAGCCGATCGAACTCGTGCTGGTGGAGCACCAGCAGGGTGACGTCGGATTCGGTGGTCGCCGTCGCGCTTCGCGGGCGCCGCTCCAGAAGGGCGATCTCGCCGAGGAAGCCGCCCGGGGTCATCGAACGAACGGTTCGGTCGCCGTGCTCGATCCGGATCGTCCCATCGACGATCACGTAGAACTCGTCGCCCGGCTCGCCCTCGAGCATCAGGACCGTGCCGGCCTTGTGGGTCTGCTCCCGCGCGAGCACCGCGACGGCCTGGAGGCTTCGCTCGTCGAGGTCCGCGAACAGCGGGACGCCGCGGAGGACGGCGAGCTTGTCGATCACCGGCTGAGGATAGCGACGGACCATGGCCGCGCGCCGGTGGCATCCTTGGCCCGATGGGGGCTCTCACGCGTCCGATCCGATCGCTCATCGGGTCCCTCCGCGAGGCGATGTCCAACGAGGGCATTCGCCGGCTGGAAGCCTCGTGGGCCCTCGGGATCGCCGCCGATACCGGGCTGCTCGTCGTCCTGATCGTCGAGATCTTCGTTCGCGACGGCGTCGTCGCGGCCGGCGTGCTCGGCGCGGCGCGAATGGTCCCGGCAGTCGTGTCCGGGATGCTCGCGGGCGCCTCGGTGGAGCGCTTCCGGGGCGATCGGGTCCTCCTCGCGGTCGGGCTAGTTCGAGCGGTCGCGGCGGGACTGTGCGCGGTCGTCATCGCGACTGGCGCGTCGACGCTCCTGCTGTTCGCGCTGGCCGCGGTGGTCGCGGCCGCCGGTGCGCTCGTTCGGCCGACACAGGCCACCCTCATGCCGGCGATCGCGCGCAGCCCCGGCGAGCTCGTTGCCGCGAACATGGCCTGGAGCACCGGCGAGGGCCTCGGGGCGATGATCGGGCCGTTCGTCGCCGGCCTTCTCGTGGCGGCGGCGCTGCCGGAAGCGGCCGCCCTGGCCGCGGCGCTGGCGTTCCTCGCCTCTGCGCTCAGCATCGCCCGGCTGCGGTTCGAGCAGGCCCGCGACGCCACCGGCGGCGCGGGTGCGGCCGGCGGCGGGATCCGGCTGCTCGAGGGGCTCCGCACCTGGCGCCGCCGCCCGGTGGTCGGGTGGACGATGCTCGGCGTCTTCAGCCAGGTGATGACGCGGGCCCTCCTGGCCCCGCTCCTCGTCGTTGCCGCGATCGAGCTGCTGTCGATGGGCGAGGCCGGCGTCGGGCTCCTGAACGCCGCACTCGGGCTCGGCGGGCTCGTCGGCGCCGTGTTCGCGGTCAGCCTCACGCGCACCGATCGCCTGATCCGGACGCAGGCGGCCGCGCTGTCCTACTGGGGCCTCCCGATCGCGGTCATCGGGCTGCTGCCGTCGCCCGCGCTCGCCCTCGCGGCGATGGTCGTGATCGGCGTCGCGAATGCCGTCTTCGACGTCGCCCTGTTCACGATCATGCAGCGCGGGACGGCAAACGAGGAGCGGGCGCCTGTCTTCTCGGTCTTCGAGGGACTGGTCGGGCTGGGCACGGTCGCGGGCAGCGTGCTCGCTCCGGTGCTGCTCGCCGCCTTCGGCATCCGCGGCGCGCTCGCCGTGTCCGGGGCGATCCTCCCGATCGTCGCGCTCATCATCTATGCCCGGATCGGTCGGGCCGATCGGGTCAGCGTCATCGACGAGCCGACGCTCCACCTCCTGCGCGAGGTCAAGGCCTTCGCGGAGCTGCCGCTGACGGCATTCGAGCGCCTCGCCAGTGGGCTGGAGCCGCTGTCGTTCGCCGCCGGCGACACGGTGATGCGCGAAGGCGAGCCCGGAGACCGGTTCATCGTGGTCGCATCGGGCGAGGTTGAGGTCACAGCCGAGGGCCGGCAGATCCAGCGCCTGGGTCGCGGGGCGGGGCTCGGCGAGATCTCGCTCCTCCGGAGCTCCCCGCGAACCGCGACCGTGACGGCCCTCACCCCCGTGGAGGCCTTCGCGATCCCGGGATCCTGCTTCGTCGCCGCCGTCTCCGGACCAGCCGCGGCCGCCGTCACCGAGCGAATCGCCGCCGCCAACCTGCGTCGCGGCGCGGCCGCGCTGCCGCCGCCCGCGCCGGTCGGCGGTCGCTGATCCGCGGATCGCGCGACTGGGACGACAGCTGGCCGGCTCGGGCCGGCGCGCACCGCGACCACGGCCATACGAGGAGGTATCGTCCGGCGGCTCAGGCAGTGGCCTCGAGCGCCATCCGGAGGTCGATCGACCGGTCGTACAGCGCGCGTCCAACGATGGCGCCGAGGCAGCCGAGGGCCCGAACCGCTCGCAGGTCCGCAATCGATCGGATGCCGCCCGACGCGATCACCTCCACGTCCATGCCGGCAACGCTCGCAAGGAGTTCCAGGTCGGGGCCGGCGAGGAGGCCGTCGCGCCCGATCGCCGTCACTTCGAACAGCCGGATCCCGGCGTCGACGAGCCGCCGGACGGCGACGTCGACGCTCGTTCCGCGAGCGGTCACCTGCCAGGCGTCGCCGACGGCCAGGCCGGCACGCACGTCGATGGCGGCGGTCAGCCGTTCTTGACCGTGCCGACGGACGAGGCGGCCGACCATCGCCGGGTCGTCGAGCGCAGTCGTGCCAAGCACGGCTCGTTTCGCGCCCACGGCGAGCACATCAGCCACGGCCCGTTCGGTCCGGAGCCCCCCGGCCACCTCGCAGGCCACGGCGGGGCCGGCCGCGTCGATGAGGCCGGCGATTCCCAGAGCTTGCACGGGCTTCCGGGCTCTGGCGCCGTCGAGGTCGACGATGTGCAGCCACCGCGCGCCGTCAGCAGAGAACGCACGGACGACCTCGAGCGGCTCTTCGCTGAAGACCTCGGCCGTGGCGAAGTCCCCCTGCCGCAATCGAACGGCCCGCCCGGCGACCAGATCGATTGCGGGAAGAATTTCGAACGTTGACCCGCTGCCTGCACTCACACTAGTATAGTAGCACGCTACTATGTGAATACGACGAGCGGAGATACGAGAGGGGGCGGAACACGTGACCGAGGACTGGCGGACGCACGACACCAACGAGCTGATCGCCGCGCTGCTGCGTCTCGGCGACGCCGATGAGGCCGCCGCGTTCCTTCGGGACCTGTGCACGTTGGGCGAACTCCATGATCTCGCGCAGCGCTGGGCCGTCGTCCGGCTCCTCGACGCCGGCAAGCACTACGTCGAGGTCTCCGGCGAGACAGGGGCCAGCACGGCCACGATCACCCGGATCGCGAACTGGCTGCACCACGGCCAGGGCGGCTATCGGCAGGCACTGGAGCGCCTCGACCAGGCACGCGCTGCCGGCATCCCCTACCCGACCCGGGTCGAGACGTGAGGGCCCGCCTGCGCCTCGCGATCCCGAACAAGGGCCGCCTGGTCGAGCCGACGATCCAGCTCCTGCGCGATGCCGGCCTCGTGTTCGAGGACCACCATCGGAGTCTCGTCGCCCGCGTCCAGAACCACGACCTCGACGTGCTGTTCGTGCGCACGAACGACGTGATCGAGTTCGTCCGCGATGACGTGGCCGACATGGGCGTGACCGGCGAGGACCTCCTGGCCGAGAGCGGGATCGAGCTGCCTCGCATCCGGTCGCTTGGCTACGGTCGCTGCCGCCTCGCGGCCGCCGTGCCCAACGACTCTGCGCAACGCGTCCTCGACGATCTCGCGGGCCTGCGTGTCGCCACCGCCCACCCCAACGTGACCCGCCGGTTCTTCGAGGATCGGCGAATCCCGATCGACGTCATCCCGATCTCCGGCGCCGTCGAGGTCGCCCCTCGCCTCGGGCTCGCCGAGGCCATCGTGGACCTCGTCTCGACCGGCTCAACGCTGGTCATGAACGGGCTCCGTCTCGTGGAGGACGTGCTGCCGTCCGAGGCGATCCTCATCGCGAGCCCGGCCGCAGACCGGGAGCGATCGACCGAGCTGGCCGAGATCGAGATGCTGTTCAGCTCCGTCATCGCCGCCCGGGACCGCAAGTACCTGATGATGAACGCCCCCGCCGGGAAGCGAGTCGAGCTCGAGCGACTTCTCCCGGGCCTCGAGTCGCCGTCGATCATCCCGCTCGCCCACGAGGGCATGATCGCCCTCCACGCGGTCGTCGAGGCCGGTGACGTCTGGACGCTCCTGCCCCGCCTCAAGGCGGCCGGGGCGTCGGGCATTCTCGTCCTCCCGATCGAGAAGATCCTGCAGTGACGCGGGTCGTCGAGGGCGCCGCCGAACCCTGGATCCGCATGCGGCGGATCGACCTCGCGAGCGAGGCTGGCGGCGACGCTGCTGGATCGGCAGGTCTCCTCCGGCGGCGCGCGGAGCCGATCGAGCCGGCGGTCCGGATTGTGGTCGACAAGGTCCTCGCCGACGTCCGCGCCCGCGCAGGCGAGGCGGTCCGCGACGCGAACCGACGCTTCGGCGGCGGGGCGGCCGACGACCGGCTCGTCCTCGAGCGACCGGACCTGGAGCTCGCGGCGGCGTCGCTGGACCCGTCCCTGCGCGCGGCCCTCGCCCAGGCGATCGAGCACGTCGAGCGCTTCGCGACCAGCCAACGACCGGCTACCCGCCGGACGGCCATCGCCGGCGGGATCGAGATCGAGCGCCGCTGGGTGCCCCTCGACCGCGTGGGCTGCTACGTGCCTGGCGGGTCGGCGCCGTATCCCTCCTCCCTGGTCATGACGGTTGTACCCGCCCGCGTCGCCGGCGTCGCCTCGATCGTCGTCGCCTCCCCGGCAGATCGTGATGGGCAGGTCGATCCCGTCCTGCTCGGCGCCGCCGGCCTCCTGGGCGTCGACCGGCTCCTGATCGCGGGCGGCGCTCAGGCCGTCGGGGCCCTGGCGTACGGGCTCCCGGACGCCGGCCTGGCTCCGGTCGATCGCATCGTCGGGCCGGGCAACGCCTGGGTCACCGCGGCCAAGCTCGAGGTCAGCGGCGAGGTCGCGATCGACATGCCCGCCGGGCCATCGGAGGGGATGGTCCTGGCAGACGCGGGAGCCGACCCGATCACGGTCGCCGCGGACCTGGTCACCCAGGCCGAGCACGGTCCCGACTCGCCAGCGATCCTCGTCACCACCAGCCGCGAGCTTGCCGACCTCGTCGACGCCGAGATCGAGGCGCTCGTCGGGAGGCTGGAGCGACGGCCCATCCTCGCTCGGTCGTTGGCCGACCACGGCAGGATCGTGCTCGTGCCCGACCTGCCCGCCGCGATCGATGTCGTCAATACCTATGCCCCGGAGCACCTCTCGGTCGACGTCGACGATCTCGAGGCTACCGTCGCGGCGATCCGGCACGCCGGTTCCGTCTTCGTCGGGCGGTGGGCGCCCGAGTCGGCGGGCGACTACGCCACGGGGGCGAACCACGTGCTGCCGACGGGCGGTCTGGCGCGCGCGCACGGCCCGCTCTCGGTCGAGGCATACGGGCACTACGTCCAGGTCCAGCGTCTGACGCGCGCCGGCCTCGAGGGGATCCGGCGGACGGTGAACAGCCTGGCGGCGGCGGAAGGTCTGACCGCGCACGGCCACGCGATCGAGGCACGTTTCCGCAATGAGGCGCCGCGGTGAGCCCCACGGCCTCGCCCGATCTTCCCGCCACCTACGCCTGGGAGCCCACGGACGAGGACATCGCGGCGCGCTACGGCGTGGCGCTCGACGAGATCCTGCGATTCGACCTGAACACGTCCCCGCAGCCCCCGGCATCGGCAGCCGCCGCGCTGGCCCAGGGCGGGTTCCAGCCGATCCTGTCCGAGTACCCACCGGCCGACTACCGCGGGCTCGTCGCCGCCGCCGCGGCCGCCTATGGGGTCCAACCCGACGAGATTCTGGTCGGGGCCGGCGCGGATGAGGTCCTCGATGTGGTGGGGCGGACCTTCCTCCGGCAGGACGGCCGAGCGGTCATCCCCGGCCCGACCTATGGGCTGTACCGGGTGGTGACCGAGCAGCGCGGCGCGCGGGCGATTGCGCTGCCGCGTCGAGGCGCGCGGGAGGGGTGGGCGCTCGATCTGGACGCCACGGTCGATGCGGCCAACGGCGCCGACATCGTCTGGCTGTGCAACCCCAACAATCCGACCGCGACCGCCGAGCCTGACGGCACCCTCGAAGCGCTGCTCGCCCGACTCTCTTCAGAAGCGGTCCGCCTCGGGCGCCTGCCCCCGATCGTGGTGCTCGACGAGGCCTACGCCGAGTTCATCGGCCGGTCCCTGGTGGGCCTGCGGGTGCGCCACCCGAACCTGGTGGTCGTCCGGACGGCCTCCAAGGCGTACGGCCTGGCTGGACTGCGGGTCGGGTTCGCGGTCGCAGACGGGGCGACGATCGCCCTGCTCGAGCGGTATCGGCCCCCGGCGTCCGTGTCGACGATCAGCGCCGAGATCGTCAAGCAGGCGCTGCTGGATCCCGCGACGATGCTCGCGACGGTCGCCCGCGTCGATCTGGAGCGGGGCCGGCTGATCCACGAGCTCCGAGCGCTGGGCTGGGCCGTCGGGCCTTCGGTCACGAACTTCTTGCTCGTCGACTTCGGCTCGCCCGACCGCGCCGCAGGGGTCGCGGCCACCCTCCTCCGTCGTGGGATCGTCCCGCGGACGTTTGATGCCGGCCAGCCTCTGGCCGGGTTCCTCCGGTTCACGATCCGGGACGTCCCCGGCAACGACCGGCTGCTCGACGCGGCCCGCGAGGCAAGGGCATGACGACGCCGACGGGTTCGATCGAGGTCATCGAGCGACGAGGACGCCGGGTGACGGTTCGCCGCACCAGCCTGGAGACCGAGGTCGAGATCACGCTCGAGCTCGACGGGCGCGGCGTGACCGACGTTGCCACGGGCGTCGGCTTCTTCGACCACTTGCTGTCCTCGCTCGGCCACCATGGCCTGCTGGACCTCACGGTCCGGGCGCGGGGAGACCTGACGGTCGACGAGCACCACACCGTCGAGGACGTCTCGCTCGTGCTTGGCGCTGCGCTTGCCGCGGCGCTCGGTGATCGGGCCGGGATCGTCCGGTTCGGCGACGCCAGCGTGCCCATGGACGAGTCGGCGGCGACGGCCGTCGTCGATGCCGGCGGCCGGGCGTACGCGGTCGTCGACCTGCCCTTCCGCGGCGAGCGGGTTGGCGCGCTGCCGCTCCAGCTCGTCGAGCATGCCATCGAGGCATTCGCGCGAACCGGCGGCCTGACCGTGCACCTGCGAGGCAACGGTCGCAACGACCACCACCTGGCCGAGGCCGCGTTCAAGGCCCTGGGGCGCGCGATCCGAGCCGCGGTCGAGCCGGACCCGCGCCGGGCCGGCGTCGCGTCCACGAAGGGGTCGCTCGGTTGACCCGGATCGCGGTCGTCGACTATGGCGCCGGCAACCTCGTGAGCATCGAGCAGGCGCTTCGTACGGTCGGTGCGGACGTCCTGATCGCTGACGCCCCCGAGGCGCTTGCCGGCATCGACGGGGTGGTGGTCCCCGGCGTCGGCGCGGCGGCGCCGGCCATCGCGGAGCTGGAGGACCTGGGCTTGGTCGCACCGATCCTGGCCTGGATCGAGTCCGGCCGCCCGTTCCTCGGAATCTGCCTCGGGCTGCAGCTGCTCTTCGAATCGAGCGACGAGGACGGGGCCCGCACTCTGGGGGTGCTCGCCGGCCGGACGCGCCGCTTGGAGCCTGCCCCGACCCTTCCGCACATTGGCTGGAACCAGGTCGATCGGACCCGCCCGCATCCGCTGTTCGACGGGATTTCCGAGGCCGCGGAGTTCTACTTCGTCCACTCCTACGCGGGTGAGCTCGCCGAGGCCGCGAGCGGCGCGCGGCTGGCGACCACCGAGCACGGGGTCGAGTTCACCTCCGCCATCGCCGTCGGCCTGCTTGCCGGCGTCCAGTTCCATCCCGAGCGAAGCGGGGTCGACGGGCTGCGCCTGCTCGGCAACTTCGTGGCGCTCGCTCGTGTGGCCGGCGACGCACCAGTTGCCGGCCCGCCCGCCGTGCGGGCAATCGCCTGATGCTCCGCCGGCGTGTCATCCCGTGCCTGGACGTCGCCGGTGGGCGGGTCGTGAAGGGCACGCGGTTCGTCGACCTCGTCGACGAGGGCGATCCACCCGAGCTCGCGGAGCGGTATGCGCGCGAGGGTGCGGACGAGCTCGTATTCCTGGACATCACGGCCGCGTCGGAGGGCCGCGGGACGCTGCTCGACATCGTCGAGCGGACAGCGCGTCGGGCCTTCATCCCCCTGACGGTCGGCGGCGGAATCCGCTCGGTCGACGAGATGAAGGCAGTTCTCCGGGCCGGCGCCGACAAGGTCTCGCTGAATACGGCGGCTGTCGCGAGCCCGACCCTCGTGACCGCCTGCGCTACCCGATTC
This sequence comes from Candidatus Limnocylindrales bacterium, assembly GCA_046707905.1. Lineage (GTDB taxonomy): Bacteria > Chloroflexota > Limnocylindria > Limnocylindrales > CSP1-4 > UBA5189. The sequence continues at coordinate 67,461 of JBKKDM010000008.1, read as the reverse complement.
GGCCGTCAGGCGGTTGTCGTCGCCATCGACGCCCGGCCTCGCGCGGGAGACGCCGGCTGGGAGGTTCTCGTGCGCGGCGGGCGCGACTCGACCGGGCTGGACGCGATCGCCTGGGCGGAGCGGGCCGTCGAGCTCGGGGCCGGCGAGCTGCTGGTCACGTCCATCGACCGCGACGGCACGGGGACGGGCTATGACACCGCGCTCCTGCGGGCGATCGTCGATCGAGTCCGGGTGCCGGTCATCGCGTCGGGCGGGGCCGCGGGTCCGGCCGACATGGTCGCCGCGATCGTCGAGGGCGGTGCGGACGCGGTCCTCGCCGCCTCCATCTTCCATCGCCGCCTCGTCTCGATCGCCGATGCCAAGCGGGCGCTGGCCGGAGCGGGCCTGGCCTTCCGCGCCGTGGCGGGCGCGGCGTTACCGGGCCGGCCTGGGACAGCGGCGGCCTGGCCCCGGCGATCGTCCAGGATGCGGCCGACGGAACCGTCCTGATGCTTGGCTGGATGGACGGCGAGGCCTACGCGGCCACGCTCGAGACCGGCGAGGTCCACTTCCATTCGCGGTCCCGGAACCGGCTGTGGCGGAAGGGCGAGACGTCGGGCAACGTCCTCCGGCTCCGGCGTGTTTCGCTCGACTGCGACCGCGACGCGATCCTGCTGGAGGTGGATCCCGCGGGCCCCACATGCCACCGCGAGACTCGATCGTGCTTCGATCGCGCCGGTGCACCCGATGGGGCAGGCGCGGCGCACCGGGAGCCGGGGCCCGGGCCGGGGTTCGCCTGGCTCGGCGAGCTGTGGGCAACGATCGAGGCCCGGGCTGCCGCGGCGCCGGCCGGTTCGTACACCGCGAGCCTCCTGGCCGGCGGCGTCGACGCCGCCTCGCGCAAGGTCGTGGAGGAGGCCACCGAGGTCCTCATCGCCGCGAAGAATGACGCGGTAGCGGAATCCGCCCAACAGGACCGGACGGCCACCCGCGCAGCGCTCGCCTGCGAGGTCGCCGACCTGCTGTATCACGAGCTCGTGGTGCTGGCCGAGCGCGGCGTCTCGCCGACGCAGGTGATCGACGTGCTGCAGGCCCGGGCGCGCGCCGGGAGCGGCGGCGCCGGGAGCGGCGGGCCCGACCCGGAGGTCTGACCTGGCGGCGTGTGCCGGCCGACTACCCGGTCACCTGCCGGTGCATGTCGGCGGGCCGGTCACGCCAGCGAACGAGGCGCGCCCCGTCCGCGAACAGAACGAGGACCGTGTTGTCGCCGGCGACCGTGCCCTCCGGCCCCTCGAGCGATGGGCGGAGCGGCGGCGTCGATATTCGCGCGGGCCCTGGCCTGATCGACCAGGGCGCCACCCGGGGCGGTGGCGAGAACTGGCGGCAGAGCCCGACCGTCCCCGCGACTTTACACTCGCGCCGATGAGCGACAACGGCCGCCGGCTCCCCTACGACCGGCCGACGGATGGGGCGAAGCGCCACTCGCACGCCCTGACGGACGGGCCGGATCGCGCTCCCGCCCGCGCCATGCTCAAGGCCATCGGCTTCACGGACGACGACCTGGCCCGACCTCTCGTCGGCGTCGCGACGACGTGGATCGAGACGATGCCCTGCAACTACAACCAGCGGCGGCTGGCGGAGTTCGTGAAGGAGGGCATCCGGGCAGGCGGCGGGACGCCGATGGAGTTCAACACCATCGCGGTCTCTGACGGCGTCTCGATGGGCACCGAGGGCATGAAGGCGTCCCTCGTGAGCCGGGAGGTCGTCGCGGACTCGATCGAGCTCGTGGTGCGCGGCCACCTCCTGGACGGCGTCGTCTGCCTCGTCGGCTGCGACAAGACGATCCCCGGCGCGTCGATGGCCCTGGCCCGGCTCGATGTCCCGGGCCTGATCCTCTACAACGGCACGATCTATCCCGGTACGTACAAGGGCCGGGACCTGACGGTGGTGTCCGTGTTCGAGGCGGTCGGCGCCTACCGCGCCGGCAAGATCAGCCTCGAGGAGCTGTACGACATCGAGAGCGCGGCCTGCCCCGGCGCCGGCGCCTGCGGCGGCCAGTTCACGGCCAACACGATGTCGATGGTCATGGAGTTCCTGGGGCTTTCGCCTGCCGGCCTCAACGGGATTCCGGCCGAGGATCCCGCGAAGGACGCGGCGGCGCGCCAGGCCGGCGAGCTGGCGATGACCCTGGTCCGGCACGACATCCGGCCGTCGTCGATCGTCACCCGCGGCGCGATCGACAACGCGATCGCGGCCGTCGCCGCCACGGGCGGGTCCACCAATGCGGTGCTCCACCTTCTCGCCCTCGCGCACGAGATGAACATCCCGCTCTCGATCGACGAGTTCGACGCGATCGCCGCCAGAACCCCGATCGTCGCGGACATGACGCCGGGCGGTCGCTACACCGCGTCCGACCTGTACGACGCCGGCGGCATCTCGCTGGTCATGCGCGAGCTCCTGAAGCGGGGCCTGATCGACGGCGAGCAGAAGACGGTCGACGGCCAGACGCTGGCGAAGATCGCGGAGGGGGCGACCGAGACGCCCGGGCAGAAGGTCATCCTGCCGATCGAGTCACCGCTCAAGGAGACGGGCGGCCTCGCCATCCTCCACGGCAGCCTCGCACCGGAGGGCTGCGTCGTGAAGCTCGCCGGCCACGAACGGACGGAGCACCGCGGTCCGGCCCGCGTCTTCGACTCGGAGACGGCCTGCTTCGAGGCCGTGAGCGCCCGTCAGATCAAGCCCGGCGACGTGGTGGTGATTCGCTACGAGGGGCCCGTCGGTGGGCCGGGGATGCAGGAGATGCTCTCGGTCACGGCCGCGCTCGTGGGCGAGGGCCTCGGGGAGTCCGTGGCGTTGCTCACCGACGGCCGGTTCTCCGGTGGGACGCACGGGCTGATGATCGGCCATGTCGCGCCCGAGGCGGCCCTGGGCGGCCCGATCGGCCTCGTCGCGGAGGGTGACGAGATCTCGATCGACGTGACCGCGCGGCGGCTGGACCTGGTGGTCGACGACGCCGTCCTCGCCGAGCGGCGCGCGGCCTGGCAGGGGCCGGCACCTCGCTACGCCGGCGGCGTCATGGCGAAGTACGCGGCCCTCGTCTCATCGGCGAGCGAGGGCGCGGTCACGACCGGGCGTCGAATGACCGCGGCGGCCGCGGCGCGGGACGCCGCGCAGGTCTCCGTCGTGGCGGAGCCGTCGCCGATCACCGGCGGCTGATGACGGAGGAGCAGCTCCCACCTGACCCCGAGGCCTACGACTCGCCGCGCGCGACGCAGGCGCGGGCTCGCGGGCTGGGCGCGCCATACATCGCCGGCGGCGAGGACCCGAACCCGGAGCGGACGCGGCGGGAGGAGCGTCGCTACAAGGTCCTCCTGGTGGCCATGGTCATCGCGGTGGTGCTCTCGGGCTTCGTGCTCGGCATCCTCCAGAACCTCCTCGGCGGCTGACGTGGCTGGACGCCCTGCGCTGCCTCCCGAGGTCGACGCGGCCCACGATCGGCTGGTCGAGACGCTTCGCGACCTGATCCGCATCCCGTCGATCAACCCGCCGGACCCGGCGGGTCCCGAGCTCGACGCCGCCCGCTACCTCGCAGGAGCGCTCGAGGACGCGGGGATCTCGGCCACGATCCACGAGCCGGTGCCGGGCCGCGGCTCGGTGACCGCCCGGTTGCGTGGCGACGGCAGCGGCGGGGCGCCGCTGCTGCTGATGTCGCACCTCGACGTCGTGCCGGCCCCGATCGCCGGCTGGACCCATCAGCCCTTCGCGGCGGACGTCGCGGACGGCTGGATCTACGGGCGCGGCGCGGTCGACATGAAGGACCTCGTCGCGATGGAGCTGGAGGTCATGCGGCTCCTGGCAGGGGAGGCGCGGGCCGCCGGTCGCGACCCGGCCTCGGACCCGGTGCCGGGCCTGACGCGGGACGTGCTCTTCGCCTCGGCCGCCGACGAGGAGGCGGGCGGCCTCGCCGGAGCGGCCTACCTCGCGCTGGCCGAGCCGGACACCGTTCGCGCCGCGGCCGCGATCAACGAGGCCGGCGGCGTCGCGGTCGACTTGGGTTCGAAGCGGCTCTACCCGATCCAGGTCGCCGAGAAAGGCGTGACCGTCTACCGGCTGACCTTCAACGGCATCTGGGGCCACGGCTCGATGCCCCGCGCCGAGAACGCCATCCTCCTGGCGACCGACGCGGTTGCCCGGCTCTCGCCCCCGTGGCCGGCCCGCCTCACCGACGTCACGCGAGCCCTCCTCGAGCGGACGATCGAGGCCCTCGACGGGACGGACGGCCTGCCGCCCGAGGCGCTCCGCGTGCTCCGCGCGGCGGCGTCCGGCGACTCGCGCGCGTCGGCGCTGGGGCTCGGCGCGATGTGCCTGCCGGTGTACGCCCGGGCCCTCGACGCGATGCTCCGCGACACCCTCTCGCCGAACATCCTCCACGGCGGCGTGAAGTACAACATCATCCCCGGCACGGCCAGCCTGGAGGTCGACGTCCGTCGCCTGCCCGGCACGAGCGACGACGAGATCGAGGCGCGGATCCGGGAGCGGCTCGGCCCGGCGCTTTCCGCCGTGACCGACATCGAGATCGTCGTGACGTCCGACGCCGTCGTCCACGCCTACGAGGACCCCGAGGGCCTCTACCCGATCCTCGAGGCGGTCATCCGCGATCACGACCCCGACGGGATCCCCCTGCCCGCGATGGCGCCATTCGGCACCGACGCCAAGCACCTGGTCCGGCTCGGCGTCCCGACGTACGGCTTCTCGCCGCTCCGCCAGCCGCCCGGCGAGACCTACATCGAGCGCTGGCACGGGATCGACGAGCGGGTCTCGATCGAGGGCCTGCGGTGGGGGCTTCCCGTCCTCTACGATGCCGTCCGGAGGTTCTGCGGATGAGGCTGACAGCCCGAATCGCGATCGTTGTCCCGATGCTCCTGCTCGCGGGGGCCGTCGTCGCGCCGGTCCTGGCCGCGAACGGCGACGTCCAGCTCGTCAAGAAGCAGTTCTCGCCGTCGGAGATCACGATCGCTGTCGGCGACACGGTGACCTGGACGGTCATCACGTCGGCCGGGGAGCCCCACTCGGTGACGTCCGGCACACTCGCGGATTCGGGCAAGATCTTCGACTCGGGGGTCGGCACGGGCGACAGCCCGACCCTGCGGGACGACGGCCAGTCCTTCCAGCACACGTTCAACGAGCCGGGTGAGTACCTCTACTACTGCAGCGTCCACCCGGTGGAGATGACCGGCAAGGTTCTGGTCCTTGCGGAGGGTGCGAGCGCGCCGCCATCCAGCGCGTCGCCTTCGGGGGAGCCAGGCGAGCCAGCCGAGGAGCACGCCCCGGTGTCCACGGAACGCAAGGTGCTCGCCGGCACGATCCTGGCCGTCTCGCTCGTCCTGATGTTCCTGATGGCCTGGGTCTGGCGGAGGATGAACCCCGCCTGACCGGGCGGCCGCGAGGGACGACCGAGTACCCGTCTAGCGCGAGCCCTTGATCAGGCGGCCACGGCGCGAGATCGCGTGGGTCGCGAGCGCAGCGACGCCCATCGCGACCAGGGCCCGTTCCGGCGTCGGCATCGGCCTGACCGTCGTCAGGAACTGATCCGCCCGCGCCCGATCGACCGCTCGCAGCAATGCCTGGCCGCGCTGCGTCAGCGTCAGCGAGCGCTGCCGTCGGTCTTCCGGCTCCTCGTGGCGCTCGACGAGGCGCCGCTTGGCGAGACCGTCCACCAGGCGGCTCGTTGCGGAGGGCGAGCGACCGAGCGCCTCCGCCAGCTCCCCGACCGTGGTCGTCGAGCCGTCGGCGAGCACGTACAGGGCCGCCAGCTGGGTGAACCCGAGCCGCAGCTCCCCGAGCTGCGAGGCAAATCCGACGACGAGATCGCGCCACAGGGCCCGGCCCATCGCAACCCGCTCGGAGATCTGGCGGACGTTCGGGATGCGTGGCCCGGAGGCGAGGACCGACGCTCCCAGGTCCGCCTCGAAGCGGCGGGCGATGGCGCGGACGGTGGTGGCTCGGCGGGACGGCGCTGGCATCCGCGATGAATGCTAGGCGGAACGGCCGTTGCATGCACGCGCGCACACATTCCACGCTCGCGACCGCCGAGACGACCGACGATAGGCGCACTCGCGGCCCCCGATGGCTCGCGCCGCCGCGTCCCGTGTCGCCCAGATCAGGCCGATCACCCGAACCCAGAGGTCCATGAGCAACTTCGCCTTCGTCTTTCCCGGCCAGGGATCCCAGTCCGTCGGCATGGGCCGCGCCCTCGTCGACGCTTCACCTGCGGCCGCAGCGATCTTCGCGACCGCCGACGAGGCCCTGGGCGAGCCCATCTCGAACCTCGCGTTCGAGGGTCCCGAGGACCAGCTCAACCGGACCGAGAACGCCCAGCCGGCGCTCCTCGCGACATCCATCGCCTACCTCGTGGCCGCCAACGAGCGGGCGTCCGCGGTGGGCAAGACCTTCCCGAACCCGCGGTTCTACGCCGGCCATTCGATGGGCCAGTACTCCGCGATGGTCGCGTCCAGCGCGCTCAACCTGCCGGACGGCATCCGGCTCGTTCGCGAGCGCGGCCGCCTGATGCAGGCCAGCGGCGCGGGTCGCGACGGGGCGATGGCCGCCGTCCTCGGCCTCGACGATGTCCAGCTACCCGAGCTCGTCCGACGCGCGTCCGAGCACGGCGTGTTCGCCGTCGCCAACCGCAACTCCCCGGGCCAGGTCGTGGTCTCCGGCGAGCGGGCCGCCATCGAGGCAGCGGCCGAGATCGCGAAGGAGCTCGGGGCGAAGCGTGCCGTGGTGCTGCCCGTCAGCGTCGCCGCCCACTCGCCGCTCATGGCGGAGGCTGCCGAGGGCCTGCGTGCCGTCCTGGCGGAGGTGGAGTTCCGGGAGCCGACCGCCGCGCTCCTCGCAAACGCCGATGCCCATGCGATCCTCGACGGCGAGGGCGCGCGCGGCGAGCTCGTGGAGCATCTCACCGCAGGCGTCGACTGGGTCGGTGCGGTCCAGCGGATGACCGCCGACGGCGTCGACACCTTCCTCGAGGTCGGGCCCGGCAAGGTCCTCACCAACCTGATCAAGCGGATTGCTCCCGAGGCGACCGCCATCGCCCTCGACGACGTCCTGGCGGGCGACGGCATCGACCTCCCATTCCTCGTCCCGACCGGCCCCGGCGCCTCGGACCAGCCGAGCCGGGCCGCAACGCCCACCTGAGCCAAGGAGCTCCTTCGTGCGCAGCCCCGACCACACGCGCCGCGTCGCCGTGACCGGCCTCGGCGTCGTCAGCCCCGTCGGCAACGATCGCGACGCCGCGTGGAGGAGCCTGACCGAGGGCCGGTCGGGGCTCGACATCCTGACGCGCTTCGACCCCGCGGCGTACGAGGCCAAGGTCGCGGGCGAGGTCAAGGATTTCGAGGCCGCGGCCTGGATGGATCCGAAAGCGGTGCGCCGCAGCGAGCGCGAGATGCATTACGGTGTGGCCGCCGCGAAGCAGGCTCTGGCCGACTCCGGGTTCGAGATCGACGACGCGAACCGGACCGACGTCGGAATCGTGTTCGGCTCGGGCGCCGGCGGCCAGCAGCTGATGATCGACAACTTCATGACGCTCATGGAGAAGGGCCCCAGCCGCGTCCAGCCGACGTTCATCGCCAACGCCCTCGTCGACTCGACGTCGGGGATGATCGCGATCGAGACCGGGGCGATCGGGCACAACATCGCGATCGTCTCGGCCTGCTCGACGGGGACCCACAACGTCGCCGAGGGGGCCGAGGCCATCCGCCGCGGCGACTGCATCGCGGTGATCTCGGGCTCGACCGAGGCGCCGCTCCTCGAGGTTGCCCACGCCGGCTTCTCGAACATGCGCGGCATGGGCATGCCCCGCCCGGGCGAGCCCCTCCAGACCGTCTCGCGACCGTTCGACGCCACGCGCAACGGCTTTGTCCTCGGTGAGGGCGCGGGCTCGCTGTTCCTCGAGGACCTCGAGGTCGCGAAGAAGCGTGGCGCGAAGATCTACGCGGAAGTCGTCGGGTACGGCTCGGCCGCCGACGGCTGGGACATGATCCAGCCGATCGAGGGTGGGACCGGCTCGGCGCGGGCGATGAAGATGGCCCTCGAGCGCCGCGGCGTCCCGGCCGACGAGGTCGACGTCATGAACCCCCACGGCACCTCGACGCCCGTCGGCGACGCCCGCGAGGCGGAGGCGATCTGGGCGGTCTTCGGGGATCGCTCGGCGCGCGATCGGAAGTCGCTCGCGATCTCGGGCACCAAGTCGATGACCGGCCACATGATGGGCGCGGCCGGAGCCTTCGAGGCCTTCGCGAGCGTGATGACGGTCGCCGAGCAGACCGTCCCGGGGACGCTCAACTATCGCGACTTCGACCCCGCCTGCGACCTCTGGGTCGTCGACGAAACCATCCCGATGCCGGTCCGCTACGCCCTCTCCAACAACATCGGCCTCGGCGGCCACAATGGGGCGGTCATCTTCAAGAGGTATGACGGAGACTGATGCTCAGCTCTGATCCTGCGCGTCGCGCGGTCGTCACCGGCATGGGCGCTGTGACGCCGATCGGCAACGACGCGGAGACGTTCCTGACGAACCTCTACGCGGGGACGCCCGGCGGAGGGCCGATCACGACCTTCGACACGACCCGCCACGACGTGAAGATCGCCGCGGAGGTCAAGGGCTTCGATCCGTCGACGACGATGGACCGCAAGATGGTCAGGCGGATGAGCCGGTTCATCCATTTCGGCGTGGCGGCCGGCACGGAGGCCGTGGACCGGTCGGGCATCGACTTCGAATCGATGTCGCCGGAGCAGCGCGACCGCGTCGCCGTGGTGGTCAACACCGGCGGCGGGGGCATGGAGCAGGTCATCGACGGCGCGGACATGATCCGCGACAAGGGTCCCGGCCAGGTCAGCCCGTTCGCGATCCCGGCCCTGTCGGGCTCGATGGCCGCCGCCCAGGTCTCGATGAAGTACGGGATCACCGGTCCCGTGATCACCCAGGTCGCGGCGTGCGCCTCCGGCGTGATCGCCTACCAGGACGCGCTCCGGCTGATCGCCATGGGCGAATGCGACGTCGTCCTCGCCGGCGGCTCCGAGGCGCCGCTGCTCCCGATGGCCTTTGCGGCGCTCGCGAACATGACCGCGCTCTCGAAGAACAACGACGACCCCGAGGGCGCCTCGCGCCCGTTCGACCGGACGCGCGACGGCTTCGTCTTTGCCGAGGGCGCCGGGATCATGGTCGTCGAGTCCGCGGAGCACGCGATGGCCCGCGGCGCGACCATCCTCGCCGAGATCGTCGGCGCGTCGCTGACCGCTGACGCGTACCACATCTCCGCTCCCGAGCCGACCGGCCGCGGTGCGGCCATGGCCATGACCAACGCCATGCGCCAGGCGGGCGTTGCGCCGGACGAGGTCGATCACATCGTCGCCCACGGAACCTCGACGTGGCTCAACGACGTCACCGAGACGAAGGCGATCAAGCGGGCCTTCGGCGACCAGGCCTACAAGGTCGCGATCTCGGCGCCGAAGTCGATGGTCGGGCACATGCTGGGCGCGGCGGGCGCGGCCGCGGCCATCGCGGCGGTCGGCTCGATCCGTGACGGCGTGATCGCCCCGACGATCAACTACCGCGAGCCCGACCCGGAGTGCGACCTCGACTACGTCCCCAACGTCAAGCGCGAGCAGCGGGTCGACACGGCGATGATCAACGGCTTCGGCTTCGGCGGCCAGAACGCGGTCGCGATCTTCCGCCGCTTCGAGGCTTAGCCTCCCAGGCTTCGGCCCTCGAATGCCTCCATGGCGGCGCGCCACTCGTCGGGCACCGGGATGGGGCGCTCATCGGTGTAGTCGTACGAGACCAGGGTGGAGTCGGCGACCGCGATCAGGCGGGCGGCGCCGTAGCGGCTTTCCGGGGCGGTCATCCGATGGACCATCCCGAAGCTCGTCCGCCCGATCCGCTCTACCCGCGTCTCGACCGTGATCGTCTCGCCGTAGAACGCCGGGCTTCGATAGGCCACCCGAATCTCGGCCAGGATCATCCCCTCTTCCGCGCCGTGGGCACCGATCGGCAGGGCATTGCCGGTGACCTGCTCGTAGTAGGCGACGCGCGCGATCTCGACGTAGGTCAGGTAGTTGGCGTTGTTGACGTGGCCCATCGCGTCGGTGTCGGCGAGGCGAACCTCGACGAGATGGCGGTGGGCGAAGTCGCCGCCGATGTCGCGGGGATCCACGGGCGTCTCGATGCGGGAGCGGGGCTGGGGCATGGACGGAATCTAGGGGCTGCTCAGAGCCGCCGCAGGGGCCGGATCGCGGCGAACGCTGCCACGATGATCGCCGCGTAGGCGACGCCGCCCAGCGCGATCGCGGACGCGGACCCGTAGGCGGTCGCCAGCGAGCCCATCAGCAACCCGCCGACAGGCATGAGCCCGAGCAGCATCAGGGTGTACATGCTCATGACGCGGCCGCGAAGCCGGTCCGGCGCGATCATCTGGATGAGGGTGTTCGACGACGCGTTGAACGTGACCACGCCCCAGCCGGCCACCACGAAGCACAGCAGCGTGATCGGGTAGGAGGTGGTCAGCCCGACGCCGACCAGCCCGAGGCTGATCGCCAGGCCCGATAGCAGGAGGATGCGCCACCGCTCCTTTCGATCGGACGTTGCGGCGAGGCCGATCCCACCAACGACGGCGCCCACGCCCGCCGCCGACAGCAGGACGCCCAGCCCCTCCGCCCCCTGTCCGAGGTCCTCCGCGAGCGATGGGCCCAGGATGTAGTTCCCCGACGCGAAGATCGTCTGCGCGGCGAGCAGCGCCAGCAGCGCCGTGACCCGGGGCTCGCCGCGGAGGTAACGAGCGACCTCAGGCAGGGCGGTCCGCGCCCCGACGCCGACGCGCGGCACGTGGACCCGGCTGATCAGGAGCAACCCGATGATCACCGGAACGAAGCTGAAGCCATTGAGCAGGAAGGCCCAGCCCGGCCCCACGAGCGCGACGAGCACGCCCGCGATCGCCGGCCCGACGACCCGGGCCGCATTGAAGAGCAGGGAGTTGAGCGCGATGGCGTTGGCGAGGTGGCGCTTGCCGATGAGCTCGGAGACGTAGCTCTGGCGGGCCGGCATCTCGAAGGCGTTGCTGATGCCGAGGATCGCGGCGATGACGAGGACGGTCGGCACGTCGATCCGATTGGTGACCGCCAGGAAGCCCATGAGCCCGGACGCGACCATCGCCACGACGCTCGTCGCGATCACGATTCGCCGGCGATCGAAGCGGTCCGCGACGATCCCGGCGGGGACCACGAGCAGCAGCACCGGCACGGAGCGGGCGGCCGCCGCGACGCCGAGGATGAACGGCGAGCCGGTCAGCTGGAGGATCAGCCAGCCCTGGGCAACGGTCTGCATCCACGTGCCGGTGACCGACACCAGCTGGCCGAGCCAGAAGATCCGGAAGTCGCGCTCGTGGAGGGCCACGAAGATCTGCCGGAGCCTGCTCGTGGGCACCGTTGGGGATCCAGTCGCGGCGGTGGCCCGGGTCGCCGCGGCGATCTCGTCTGGCGCCGCTCCGGGCGCCTGGCCCATCGGGCTCGTTGGCACGCTCGAAGTGTAGGAGCGAGCCTCGCTCAGGAGGCCGCGAGGCGCCGCCCGGGGGTTTCGATCGTGGTGGGCGCCCCGGTCCGGAACCCGCGCAGCCGCAGGGCGTTCGAGACGACGGTCACGGAGCTCAGGGCCATCGCCGCGGCGGCCAGGATCGGGTCGAGGAGGAGCCCGAAGACCGGGAAGAGCACGCCCATCGCCACCGGGATGAGGACGACGTTGTAGGCGAATGCCCAGAACAGGTTCTGGCGGATGTTCCGCATCGTCGCTCGCGAGAGTGCGACGGCGGTCACGAGGCCCCGCAGGTCGCCGGACAGGAGGGTGACGGGCGCGGACTCGATGGCGATGTCCGTCCCGGTGCCCATGGCGATCCCGACGTCAGCGGCGGCGAGGGCGGGCGCGTCGTTGATCCCGTCGCCGGCCATTGCGACCGAGCGACCCTCCGCCTGCAGGGCGCGGATGGCCGCGGCCTTGCCGTCGGGCCGGACATCCGCCAGGACGCGGTCGATGCCCGCCGCTCGCGCGATCGCCTCGGCCGTTGTCCGGCCGTCGCCCGTCAGAAGGACGATGTCGAGGCCCTGGCGGCGCAGCCCTGCGACGGCGGCAGACGACCCGGGCTTGAGGGTGTCCGCGATCCCCAGCACGGCCGACGGGCGGCCGTCGAGTGCGACGAAGACCGCGGACCGGCCTTCGGCTGCGAGACGCGCCGCCGCCGCGACCAGCATCGCGGCGCTGCCGGTCGGGTCGATGCAGCCCGCCCGTCCGACCGTCACGAGCCGCCCATCCACGACCGCTTCGACACCATCGCCGGCGATCGCGCGGAAGTGGTCCGCGTGCCGGAGTACCAGGGCTCGGGCCTCGAGGGCTTCGCGGACGATCGCTTCGCCGAGCGGATGCTCCGAGCCCCGCTCGGCGGCGGCGGCGAGGGCGAGGAGCTCGTCCTCGGGTGGCGCGCCGTCGGCCAGGACGATGTCGGTCACCCTGGGCCGACCTTCCGTCAGCGTTCCGGTCTTGTCGAGGACCACCGTGCGGACGCCACCGAGCCGCTCCAGCGCCTCGGCGTCACGGAACAGGATCCCGGCCTCGGCGCCCTTGCCGGTTCCGACCATGATCGAGGTCGGGGTCGCGAGCCCCAGCGCGCAGGGGCAGGCAATGATCAGGACGGCGACGGTGTTCAGGAGGGCCAGGTTGAGCGCGGGCGTCGGTCCGAACGCCAGCCAGGCCACGAACGTGAGCGCCGCGAGCCCGAGGACGGCCGGGACGAAGGAGGCAGTGACGACGTCGGCGAGACGCTGGATGGGGGCTCGCGAGCCCTGCGCGTCGGCGACCATGCGGACGATTCGCGCGAGGACCGTCTCCGAGCCCACCCGGGTCGCCCGGAAGCTAAACGCACCAGACCCGTTCAGCGTGCCGCCGATGACGAGGTCCTCGGCGCCCTTCGCGGCGGGCAGGCTCTCGCCGGTGAGCATGCTCTCGTCGACGGACGAGGCGCCCTCGACCACGACCCCGTCGACCGCGACGGTCTCCCCCGGCCGGACGCGGACGATGTCGCCCGGACGGACCTCGGCGATCGGGACATCGACGTCGATCGCCCCGCGAACGACCCGGGCCGTTCGTGGCGCCAGGCGGAGGATCCGCCGGATCGCATCGGAGGTGTGGCCCCGTGCCCGGGCCTCGAGGTAGCGCCCCAGCAGGATCAGGGTGACGATCACGGCGGCCGTATCGAAGTACAGCGGCAGCGCGCCGTCCGGCGCCTCGAGCCCGGCCGCCCGGAAGAATTCGGGCGCGAGGATCGTGGCCAGGGAGAAGCCGTACGCCGCCGTGGTGCCAACGGCGATGAGCGTGTCCATGTCGGCGGTCCGGTGGCGGAGGGCGTTCCATGCCCCGGCGTAGAACTGCCAGCCGGCCCACAGCTGGACGGGCGTCGCGAGGGCCAGCTGGATGAGCGGATCGGTCAGGAAGGCGGGCAGCCACGGGGCGAACGTCATCCGCGCGAGCCCGAGGAGGAGTGGCAGGGTCAGGGCCGCCGCTACGAGCAGGCGCAGGCGAAGTCCGGCGAGATGGCGTGCCGCCGCCTCGTCCCGCTCCTCCCGGTGCTCCGTCGCCGTCGAGAGATCTGTGGGCTTGTCGGCCGCGCTGGCCCGCTCGACCAGGGCAACGTAGCCGGCCGCGTCCACGGCCTCCGCCAGTGTGCCCACGGAGACGCGCCCAGGATCGAACCGGACGGTCGCGGACTCGGTGGCGAGATTCACGTTGGCCCCGTCCACGCCGTCGACCTGCTCGAGGAAGCGCGTGATGCGGTTGACGCACGAGGCGCATGTCATTCCCTCGACCGGGAACGACACGATCTCGATCGGCTTTGCAGATGGCGCGGTGGTGGTCATCTCTGGATACTCCCCGGGAGTATTCTCGCAGGCCGTCCCTGAAGGCGCAATGGGCGCGTGGCATGCTCGCTCAGTGACACTCGGCCTGGCGATCGGCAGCTCGGCGGCCCCCTGGGGCCCGGTGCGCGTTGCGGCCTCCGGGCTGGGCATCGTCGCGATGGAGAACCTCGTCACCGAGGAGGACTTTCTGGCACGCCTCGCGAGCCGCTTCGGCGCCGCCGTGCTCGGGGCTCCGGTCGACGGGCCTGGCAGCGAGGCGGCCGCCAACCTCCGACGGGCGATCGCAGCGCTGCGGGCGTTCACGGACGGCGACCTCGATGCCCTCGACCATCTGCCCCTCGACCTCGCCGACCGGTCGGCCTTCGACCGGGCCGTCTTCGACGCGGTCCGGGCGATCCCACCGGGCAGCACCGCGAGCTACGGCGACGTCGCGCGGATGATCGCTAAGCCTGGTGCGGCTCGAGCGGTGGGCGGTGCCGTCGGGCGCTGCCCCATCGGCCTCGCGATCCCCTGCCACCGCGTCATCGCCGGCGACGGGACGCTCGGCGGCTACGGCGGCGGCTGGTGGGGCGGCCGGCAGGCCGGCCTCGATCTCAAGCGGGAGCTGCTCGCACGCGAGGGCGTCTCGATCGACCGCTGAGCGGTCGGCGCTGAGCGATCGGCCGCTGAGCGCTCGCGCATGACCGACCAGCACGCTGGACGGAAATCGCGGTGCCGGCGCCGGTAAACTCGGCCGCGATGTTCGCCATCTTCAAGAAGCGCGACTTCAGCCTGATGTGGCTGGCGCAGCTGACGTCCACGATCGGCGAATCCCTCACCGACCTCGCCGCGGCGATCCTGATCTTCCAGATCACGAACTCGGCGTTCGCGGTCGGCGCCGTGCTCATGGTGACCGCGATCCCGACGCTGTTCGTTGGGCTGTTCGCGGGCGTGTTCGTCGACCGCTTCGACAAGAAGCGGATCCTGCTGCTGGCGAACCTGCTGCGGGGGTTCATCGTCCTGGGGATCCCGCTGGCGTACGTGACGTTCATGCCGGCGAACCAGGACCTGTTCGTGTTCTCGCTCTACGGCCTGATCTTCATCTCGGCGACGGTCCGCCAGTTCTTCGATCCGGCCTGGGAGTCCGTCCTCCCGGAGATCGCGACGGAGGAGGAGCTGACCCAGGCCAACTCGTTCCTCGCGGTGAGCTCGTTCGGCTCGACCGCGGTCGGGTTCGCGGCGGCAGGCTTCCTGGCGTCGACGGGCAACCCGCTGCTGGCCTTCTACATCGACGCGGCGACCTACTTCGTCGCCTTCGCGCTGCTGCTGCCCATCATCGTCAGGAAGAACGCCGGGGACGCGGAGCCGACGTCCATCGGCGTCGTCGTCGAGAACCTCAAGAGCGGGGCCGCCTACATGTGGCGGACGCCGGTCCTCCGCTCGGCCTTCCTGACGGGCGCGCCCGTCTTCCTGTCGTTCGGGCTCTGGAACGTGCTGCTGCTCCCGATGGCGATCCGCGTCCTCGGCGGCACGGAGTTCGAGTACGGCCTCCAGGAGGGCCTGACGTCGGTCGGGTTCGTGGTCGGCAGCTTCCTGATGGCCAAGGTCGGAGATCGGCTGGCCGAGGGCACGTGGGTCGTTGCCTCGACCATCGCCATGGGCGTCTTCGGCGCGATCTACGGCCTGTCGCCCACGATGGCCGTCGCGATCGTCATGGTCACGATCACCGGATTCCTGAACGCGCCCCAGTCGATCGCGCGGCGACTGCTGCTGCAGCGCCATATCCCGCGCGACCTGCGGGGCCGGGTGTTCTCGGCGATGTACGTGTCGCGCGACGTCCTGTTCCTGGTGGGCATGGCCGGCGCGGGACTGGCCGACATCTTCCCCGTCCGCGACCTCGTCGTGGCCGCGTCGGTCATCCTCATCTTCGCGGGCATCGCGACGCAGTTCGCCCCGGGCATCGGCCAGCCGGCCGCCGAGTGGCGCAAGAGCCTCCAGCTTCTGCGAACCGCGCCAACCGCGCCCGGCATCGGCACGGGCCGCCCGGCGAACATGCTCGACCTCGACCGCCTCATCGACGTCCTGCCCGAGCTGGGGGCGCTGGCGATGGAGCGCCGGAGCGCCTTCCTCGAGGGCGCGACGGTCGCCAAGGCCCCGCCCGGGTGCGCCATCGTCCGCGCGGGCGACGCGAGCACCGCGGCCTACTTCGTCCTGGGCGGCAAGGCCGTCGCGGGCATCCCCAACGCGTCCGGCGAAGTCACCTCGCTAGCCGAGATGGGCGCCGGTGACTTCTTCGGGGAGATCGCGGCGCTCACCGGGAGCCCCCGGACCGCGAATGTCGTCGCTGAGGACTTCACCGAGGTGCTCGAGATTCCGGCGGCGACCCTGCGGGAGCTGAAGGGCGTGCCGGCCATGGACCGGCTGATCAATCTCAAGCTCTCCGAGCGGCTCACGCGCACCAACAACGCCGACCTCGTCCGCCTTGCCGGTCTCGACCAGCGCGACATGCGCGACCTCCGCCGGCGCCGGACAACGGCCCCGGCCGACGAGACGCCTACCCCGGAGCCAACTCCAGCCTGATCCGGCCTGATCCGGCGGGTCTCGCCGTTAGACTGAATCGGTGGACGCCTCCCAGACCTGCCCGGCCTGTGGCGAGGCCAATCCCGTCGAGGCCCGCCTGTGCGGAATGTGCGGCTCAACGCTCCGCGAGGACGAGGCGGTCGGTGAGGTCCACCGCGAGGTCACCCTCGTCACGTCCGATCTCAAGGGTTCCACGGCCCTCGGCGAGCGGCTCGACCCCGAGGCCCTCCGCGAGGTCCTGAACCGCTATTTCGACGTCATGCGGGCGGTGTTCGAGTCGCACGGCGGGACCATCGAGAAGATCATCGGGGACGCCATCGTGGCGGTCTTCGGGCTGCCGTTCCGGCACGACGACGACCCGCTCCGGGCCCTCGAGGCCGCGGCGGAATCGCAGCGCGCGCTGGCGACCCTCAACGACGAGCTCGAGCAGGGCTGGGGCGTCCGGCTGATCGTTCGCACCGGCGTCGCGACAGGCGTGGTGACCTTTGGCAAGGCCGAGGGCGGCCAGCACGTGCTGCTCGGCGATCCGGTCGACACCTCCACGGTGATGGAGCAGAACTCGCCGCCGCTCGAGGTCCTGGTCCATGCCTCCACCAAGGCGCTGGTCGGCGACCAGGCCGAGTTCGAGGCCCAGCCGCCCGCCAGCCCCAAGGGCTCAACCCAGTTGCTCGAGGCATGGCGCCTGGTGGCCGTCCATGACCGCGGCGAGGAATCCGAGGCCCAGCTCCCGGAGGCCGTGCCGGGCTTGCGCCACTGCCCGTCGTGCGGTGAGCAGAGCCCCGCGCGGATGCGGTTCTGCAACACGTGCGGGGCCGCCCTCGCAACGAGGGTCGCTCGCGAGAGCCGGCGCACGGTGACGATCGTCTTCGCGATGCCCAAGGTCCACACGACCGACGCGTCAGCCGCGCCGCCGAGCCCGGAGACGATGCGCGCCGTGATGTCGCGCTACTTCGACGGCATGCGCACGGCCCTGGAGCGCCACGGCGGCACGGTGGAGAAGGTCCTCGGCGATGCGGTGATGGCCGGCTTCGGGCTGCCGGTCCGGCACGTAGACGACGCCCTTCGCGCGGTCCGCGCCGCTGCGGATATGCAGGCCTCGCTCGACGCCCTGAACCCAGGCTTCAGGGACCAGTTCGCGCTGGAGCTCTCGAATCACATCGGGGTCAACAGCGGGGAGGTCATCGCCGGCGACGCGGCCACGGCGCAGCGGATGGTGACCGGCGACGCCGTCAACACCGCGGCGCGGCTAGAGCAGGCGGCGGGCGCCGGGGAGGTCGTCCTCGGGGACCTTACGTACCGCCTGGCTCGCGACCAGATCGAGGTCGAGTTCATGCCGCCCCTCGAGCTGAAGGGCAAGGCCGAGCCGGTGCCAGCCTATCGCCTCGTGCGGGCGTCCGGGTCGGCCGCAGCGCTGTCCGCGGACCAGGGCACGCGGACGCCGTTCGTGGGCCGCGAGGACGAGATGGGTCGGCTGGGCGGCGGCCTGGACGAAGCGATCGCCGAACGCGGGGCACGGCTCGTCACGGTCGTCGGGGATGCCGGGGTGGGCAAGTCGCGGCTGATCCGCGAGTTCGCCGCGGCCACGGAGGAGCGGGCGCGCCTCGTTCGGGGCCGCTGCCTGCCCTATGGCGATGGCATCACGTTCTGGCCCCTGGCCGAGGTCGTCCGGGACGCGGCCGGGATCACCAGCGACGACACCCCGCGTGTCGCCACGCGTCGCATCGACCGGTTGCTGGAGCGGGCCGGAGCCGAGGATCGCGAGGCGATCGTGGAGCGGGTCGCGGCGGCGATCAACCTCAGTGCCGCCCAGTTCCCGGTCGCCGAGCTGATGTGGGGTGGTCGCCGGTTCCTGGAGTCGCTAGCGGCCGGGTGGCCCATCGTCATGCTCGTCGACGACCTCCATTGGGCCGAGGCGACGTTCCTCGACTTCCTCGACCAGCTGCTCGAGTCGGTCACGGACTCGTCGATCCTGATCCTGGGCTCGGCGCGGCACGAGATCGCCGAGCGCCACGCGGAGTGGACCGCGGCACACGAATCGATGCTGATCAACCTCCACCCGCTGAGCGAGGCCGATGCCGGTCGGATCGTCGAGGAGCTCTTGGGATCGCTCGAGGCGAGCGTCCGCGCGAGGATCGCGGAGGCCGCCGAGGGCAATCCGCTGTACGTCGAGCAGATCGTGTCGATGCTCGTTGAGACCGGGGCCATCGAGCGGGGCATCGATGGCTGGGTGGCGCGCGCTGGCGCCGCCCAGCTGCAGATCCCGCCCACGGTCCAGGCGCTCGTCGCGTCACGTCTCGATGCGCTCAAGAGCGAGGAGCGCGCGGTCGTCGATCCTGCATCGGTCATCGGGCTGTCGTTCCCGATGGACGCGGTGGAGGAGCTCCTCGACGACGAGTTCCGGCCACGCCTCGAATCCGATCTCGGCGTCCTGGAGTCCAAGCAGCTCGTTCGCCGCCTCGCCGAGGACGACATCATCTACCGCTTCGGGCACCAGATCATTCGCGACACCGCGTACGGCAGCCTCCTGAAGCGCGCCCGTGCTGCCCTCCATGAGCGCTTCGTGGCCTGGGCCGAGCGGGTCAACCGGGAGCGCGGCCGGGAGCTCGAGTTCGAGGAGATCCTCGGCTACCACCTCGAGCAGGCCTACGTCTACCGCACAGGGCTGGGCATCGTCGACGCCGAGGCTCGCGCCGTTGGCGTGCGCGCCGCGGAGAAGTTGTCGAATGCCGGGCGCCGAGCCCTCGGCCGGGGCGACCTCTCGGCCGCCGCGAGCCTCCTGAAGCGCAGCGTCGACCTCCTCGCCACGGAGTCGGCGTTCCGCCTGGAGCTGCTGGTCGATCTCGGCGAGACGTACGCCCAGAGCGGTCGGTTTGAGGACGCCGCCACCGTGCTCGACGGCGCGATCGAGCAGGCCACCGCGACCGGCGATGCGCGTCTGGAGGTTCGGGCTCGACTCGAACGGGCCCAGGTCGACCGATTCCGGGGCGTCGAGGGCGCCATGGCGAACGCGGCGCGGGCGGCGCGGGCGGCCATCGAGGTCCTCGAGCCGCTCAGCGATGACGCGGGGCTGGCCAGGGCGTGGCGGACCCTCGTCCTCGTCGAGGTCGTCCAGGGCCGGTTCACGGCGGCGTCGCAGGCAACGCAGAAGGTCATCCACCACGCCCAGGAGGCCGGTGACGCCCGGATCGCGTCGCGCGCGGCACCCGGCGTGGCCTACATCCTCCTGCACGGACCGACCCCGGTGGCCAGCGCGATCCCACAGTGCGACGAGCTCCTGGGGTCAGTGTCCGGCGACCGGAAGACCGAGGCCGTGATCGGCAGCACGCTGGCGGTGCTGCGGGCGATGGCCGGCGACTTCGAGGCGGCCCGGGACCTCTACCGACGCGGCCAGGAGATGCTCGAGGAGCTCGGTGGCGGGATCGACGCAGCATCCACCTCCGTCGACTCCCACCGCGTCGAGCTCCTGGCCGGCGATGCCACCGCCGCCGAGCGGGAGCTGCGGCGCGACTACGACGTGCTCCTCGGGATCGACGAGACTTTCTTCCGGTCGTCGATCGCCGCGTTCCTCGCCTACGTCCGCTGGCTCGCCGGGGATCTCGCCGAGGCCGTGCGGTACTCGGAGATCGCTGAATCGATCGGCGAGGACGACGATCCAGAGCTCGGGACTCTCTGGCGCATGGCGAGGGGCCTCGCGTTGGCCGCAGGGGGGCGCGCCGAGGAAGGGCTGGCCCTGGCGCAGGTGGCCGTCGAGATCGCCCGCTCCACGGAGCGCCCGCTCCTCCAGGCCAACGCCCTGGCCGCGCTCGGGCAGGCCCATCAGATCGCCGGGGATCCCGAAGACCAGTCAGGGCCCCCCTTGCGGGAGGCCCTGGACCTGTACGAAGCGAAGGGCGACACGGTGTCCGCCGCCCGGATCCGGGAGCTGGTCGCCCAGCCCGCCTGAGGCTCTGGTCCTACCAGGTCCCGCGGAGCGTCCCGTTGCGGAGCAGCCACGCGACGATCCGGAAGTTCTGGCCTTCCTCGGTCACGTAGATGCACGGGGCCGAGGCCGACGAGGTCGCGGAGGCGCAGCGTTCGCTGGCCTCGTCACCGATTATGCCGTCGTCCTGGCGCTCAAGGTCCGTCCCGCCGAGGTGGTAGAGGACGATGTCCTCTGGCCCGACGGAGCCTGGCATGCCCTTGCCGAGGATCAACAGGTTGACCTTGATCTTGTCGCCGGCCGGGTTCGGTGCGTTCACGGTCGCCCACTGCCCGATGCAGTTGACGGTCGCGCAGGGGCTGCCCGTACCGCTATAGGTGTTGCTCTCCTGGACGGTCGACGCCGCGAAGTCCTGGGTCGTCGTGACCGACGCGGCCTGGGGGTTCTGCCTGGTGAGGCTCTCGACCGTGGAGAACGTCTCCGCGTCGAGGACGAAGCCGCCCGCGAATTCCGCGCTGTTGCTGACGCTGACCGAGGCGAGACCCTTCTTGGTGTCGCCGTGGCTCGTGCCGCCCGTGTCGGACGGGGTGTTGCCGTTGCCCGTCAGCAGGAAGTTGAAGCTATGGGTGCCGGCAGTCGCCGGGACAGGGAGGGCGATCCGGAGCGAGACGCTGGCGCCGGCGACGAGGCTGCCGAAGTTGCACGACAGCGCCGCCGTGTATGGCGCGCTGCCACACGGCCGGACGATGAGCGGAGCGGGCTGACCCTGCCAGGTTGCGTCGGAGATGTAGGCAGGAAGGGCGAGCGGGTTGCTCGAGCCGAGGTCGGTCGACATCAGGACCGACGAGATGTTGCTCCTGCCCGTGTTGTTGATCCTGACGTCGAATGCCGCGAGCTTCGACGGACTGACCGTGCCCGGAACCGCGACGATGGGATCGAAGCCCCAACCGGGCGGCCTGGCGGCCGCGGGCCCCGCGCTCACGATAGCAAACGTGAGCAACGCCGCCACGGTGACGCCGATAAAGCGCAACTGCGAACGATTCACCTTGGGAACTCCTCTCGTCGGAACCCGTGCCGACGTGCTGTTGGCTGGTGGCTGGTACTTCTGTGCAATGAGTATGAACTAAAGTACAAAGAACGAGCGTCGCAGACTTGACGCGGCGGGGTCAAGGGCAGGACAGGCTCGGGACGCGCCGGTGGTGCGGCGAGGCACCGGCGCTGCTACGCGGACTACGGGCGAGTGATGGGTCGCATCGGGTACACGCCGACGACGATGGGCGTGATCGGGTCCATTGACAGCTCGTAGCCGATGTCGCCGCCACGGAGGAGCTCGCCCAGGAGGCGGCCCTCGCGGTCCGGCAGACCCACGAAGACACGGCGCTTCTCGAGGTCGACGGCGGTGACGTCATCGTCGTGGCCGTTGATCGCGAAGCGCCGCCGCAGCTCGTGCATCGGCACGTAGGCGCGACTCTTGATGAACCGTCGGAGCTGTGGCCCGGTGGCGCCGCGGTCGCCCTCGTCGTCGAGCGCGCCGCCGTTCTGGTTCAGCCGGTGCTCCAGGGCTACGGGCTGGGGCGGGCTGGCCTGGCCCGGGAGCGGTGACGGCCGGCGCAGCGGATGCACGCTCTCGCGGGAGATGCTCCAGGCGTCGCGTGGCCGGACCGAGTCAGGGATGCGTGGCGCCTCGAAGGCGGGCGCGGCATGCGTCGTTTCGGCGGGCTGAGCTTCGGCGTGCCGCGCTACGGCACGCTCAGTGGCCGGCGCGACCGCCGGCCCGGGCTCCACCGGGGCCGCCGGGGCGGCGGGCGTTGGCCCAACGCTGGCGGGCGCCGTCGGACGAGCATCCTGCTGTGCCGCCGGCTCGAGGCGCGGGCTGAAGGGTGTCGCCTCGGCGGGTGGCATCGACGGCCGCAGGGGCCTCGACGCCGGCGCGGGCGCGGGTCTCGGACGGATGAACGCGGAGGCCGCGTCCGTCGACTCGGGCATGATGGGCCCACGCTGGGGCTCGATGCCGGGGCGCCGTCGTTCCTGCCCTCGACGGGCATGACCGGGCGAACCGTGATGACAGCGCCGGCTCATCGACCGGCGGCGGCGGCGCCGGAGCGCCGCGTGGAGGTGGTGCTCATGTCGGGCCTGGCTTGTCGGAGCTTGGGCAGGTGCCCGGCGCCCACGAGCCTCGCGGACGTTCCCGGGATCATACCCGGGCCGTCGAGGGTCAGCCCGGGACGACCAGCAGCCCCCGCGGCGCGTCGTTCAGGACGTCGGGACCATCGCTCCCGCAAACGACGATGTCCTCGATCCGGACGCCGAATCGGCCTTCGAGGTAGATCCCTGGCTCGATGCTGAAGGCGTGCCCGACGTCGAGGGTCTCCTCGTTGCCGGCGACGAGGTACGGGTCCTCGTGCGCCTCGAGGCCGATCCCGTGGCCCAGCCGGTGGATGAACGCTTCGCCGAAGCCGCCTTCGCGGATGACCGAGCGAGCGACCTCGTCGAGCTCGCCGGCACCTGCGCCGGGTCGAACAGCTGCCGTCGCGGCGGCCTGCGCCTCCTGCACGAGGTCGAAGACCGCGAGGAACTCCGGCGCTGGGGGCACGCCGCCGTGCGCGCCCGCGACCCACAGCATCCGCGTGATGTCCGAGCCGTAGCCATCGATCGTGCCGCCGATATCCAGGACGACCGGGTCGCCGGGCTG
Organism: Candidatus Limnocylindrales bacterium; assembly: GCA_046707905.1. Taxonomy (GTDB): domain Bacteria; phylum Chloroflexota; class Limnocylindria; order Limnocylindrales; family CSP1-4; genus UBA5189. Next base: position 44,353 of record JBKKDM010000008.1, on the reverse strand, counting down.
GATCCGCCGCTCGCCGGCAACGTGGTGGGGCGATGCGCTGTTCGGACCGGAGGCGACGATCGCGAAGCTGGCCTCGTCGTGGCCCTCGGCAATCAGCTGGTCACGAACCTCGCGGCTGACCTCGGCCTCGGTCCGCCCGACGAGCCGGCCGGTGGCGATCCGCGCCACGACCCGATCCGCGGAATGAGCCGCCCGGCGAAGGAGCTCGATCTCGTCGTCGGCCTTGACGATCCGGAGGTCCCGCATCACCTCCGTAGACAGCGCGAACGGCCGGCCGGCGAACACGCGCTGCAGCCCGAGCAGATGGCGCGCCGGGAGCAACGGGTCGACCAGGAGCCGTCCACCCGCGCCGCGGCGGGCGTCTCGGCCGTGCGCCTCGTCCGCGTCGCGAAGCCGCGCGCCGACCAACGCGTACGGATCCTCCGTCTCGTCCCAGGCCTCGATCTCCAGGAGGCCGCCCGTGGCCGCGGGGCTTTTGGCAGCCGCCATTGCCTCGAGACGCGGCGCCAACAGCGTCGCCGGGCCGTCCGGACGAAGCACCAGCAGCGTCAGCCGTTCGAGGGCGTGCGCCGTGTAGCCCGTGAGGTAGCGAAGGTCGGCCCCAAGGCCGAGCAGGAGCGCGGCGGCACCGTTGGCCGCGAGCGAGCCGCGCGCGCGCTCGCGGCGATGGGCGTGGGCGGTCATGACGCGAGCCAGCGGGCGATCGAGCGAGGTCCGTCCTCGAAGAGCGCCCGGTACGTGTAGACGCGCTCGGCACCGGCCTCCATGGCCGCCCGCCGGAGCTCGGCGTCGTCGTGCTGCCCCACCGCGACGACCCTCGCTCCCGTGCCGGCAACCTGGCGGACCGCGGCGACGCCGTCGTAGGAGCGCGCCGTGAGGTCCACGATCGCGTGTGAGGCCCCGACGTCTTCCAGCCCTTCGAGCCGCCGGGCCCGCTTCGGCTGGCCGCCAGCCGCGGTCACCGCGTCGGCGAGGCGCGTCGCCCAGATGAGGTCGTCCGCAAGGACGAGGACGATCGGTGCCGCGACGGTGCGTAGCGTCTCGTGATCGCCGGACGCCGCGCCGGCGCCCGAATCACTCAATCCCGGCCGCGAGGTGCCGGAAGACGTCCTTCGCGGAGACCACGGCCACGGGCACCCCACCTTTGACGATCGGGACGTGCCGGAACCCGCCGACCGCCATCTTGTGAATCGCGACCGCGACCGGATCGCCGCTTCGAAGGATCACCGGGTCGTGGGTCATCACCTCGCGGACGGCTCGGGCGCCGTCGCCCTGGCCGGCGACCTTCAGGATCGCGTCGCGGTCGGTGAAGATGCCCACCAGCGCCTCACCTTCCGTCACGAGGAGGCAGTCGAGGCCCTCCGCCTGCATTCGGGCGATCGCGTCGTCGACACGCGCGCCCGCATCGATCAGGTTGGGCGGCGGCGCACCCAGCTCGTCGAGATGGAGGCCGAGCAGGCGACCTCGGAACGTCGTGACCGGCTGGGGCGTGTCCGCGCTCCAGAGGTCGGCGCCGCAGTTGGCGCATGTGTCGTCCCCGGGGAAGTTGCCGAACCGACAAACCGGGCAGATCACCGCGCGAACCTCCTTCGAGCCCTCGTTCGGGGCTATTCGACCGTCCAGGTCTCTCCCGCGTTGAGCAGCTTCTTGAGGTCCCCGGCGCCCCGCGTGGCCGTGGCTTGCACGAGCTGGTCGTTGAGCATCTGATCGTGGGTCGGGCGGGCGATCCGGCGGAGGACCCCGACCGGGACCGGGAACTCCGGCCAGTAGATGTGGGCGAGCATGAACGAGATCAGCGGGTCGGTCTCGTCATGGACCAGGAGGTCCCCCTCGGTGATGCCGTTCTCGCCGATGGTCACGATCTCGGGCTGGTGGCCGTTGAGCCGGAGGCCCTTGTCCTTGTCCTTGCCGAAGATCATCGGCTTGCCGTGCTCGAGGTTGAGCGTCCGCTCCTCCCGGACCTCGCGGTCGGTGAACTCCCGATGGGCGCCGTCGTTGAAGATGTTGCAGTTCTGGAGGACTTCGAGGAAGGCGGCGCCGCGATGCCGTCCGGCGGCGTCCAGGGTCTGCTGCATGTGCTCCGTGAACGTGTCGACGGACCGGGCGATGAACGTCGCCTCGGCAGCCAGCGCGATCGCGAGCGGGCTGATCGGGAAGTCGACGGTGCCATACGGCGATGACTTCGTGACCTTGCCCAGCTCCGAGGTCGGGCTGGCCTGGCCCTTCGTGAGCCCGTAGATCCGGTTGTTGAACATCACGATCCGGATGTCGACATTCCGTCGCAGCGAGTGGATCAGGTGGTTGCCACCGATCGAGAGCGCATCGCCATCGCCCGTGATGACCCAGACCATGAGGTCCGGCCGCGCCGCCTTGAGGCCCGTCGCGATCGCGGGCGCCCGGCCGTGAATCGTGTGGAAACCGTAGGTGTTCATGTAGTACGGCAGCCGCCCCGAGCACCCGATCCCGGAGATGAAGACGATGTTCTCCTTGGCGTAGCCGAAGTCCGGCATCACCTTCTGGGTCTGGGCCAGGATCGAATAGTCGCCGCAGCCCGGGCACCAGCGGACCTCCTGGTCGGACACGAAGTCCTTCCGGGTCAGCACCGGCAGCTCGGTCGCGGGTGTCGCCTCGCCCTTGCCGTTCGTCGTCGCGATCTCGGTCATGCCCCGTCCCCCGATGCCGTCGGATTCGGCGCCGCGGCGGCGACGGTTCGTGGCGCCGGCCGATGCGCCATCACCTGCTCGACGACCGCGCCGCCGCCGGCGAGCATCCGCTCGGCCTCGGCCTCGAGCTCAGCGATCCGGAACGGCTTGCCCCGGACCCGGTTGTAACCCTGGGCGTCGATCAGGTACTTCGCCCGGATGAGCAGGAGCAGCTGCCCGAGGTTCACCTCCGGGATCAGGACACGCTTGAAGGCCTTCAGGACGTCGCCGGTGTTCGCGGGCAGCGGGTTCAGGTAGCGGAGATGTGCATGGGCCACCGAGTGGCCCTTCTCCTGCAGGCGCTCGACCGCGCTCCGGATCGCGCCGTACGTCGAGCCCCAGCCGAGGACGAGCAGGTCGCCCTCCGCAGGCCCGAAGACGTCCAGGGGCGGGATGTCGTTGGCGATCCCGGCGACCTTGGCCTGGCGCAGGAGCTGCATCCGGTGGTGGTTGTCCGGGTCGTAGCTGACGTTGCCAAGGATGTCGGCCTTCTCGAGGCCGCCGATCCGGTGCTCCAGCCCGGGCGTGCCCGGCACGGCCCATGGTCGCGCCAACGTCGTCTCGTCGCGGAGGTACGGGTAGAAGCCGTCCTTCTCGGTCCGATTCGGGACCGCGATCGAGGGCAGGTCGTCTGCGTTCGGGATGTGCCATGGCTCCGCACCCGTCGCGAGGAACGCGTCCGAGAGGTACACGACAGGGGTCATGTACTTGAGCGCGAGCCGCCACGCCTCGATCGCGAACTCGAAGCACTCGCCGGGGGTCGCGGGGGCGACGATCGGGACGGGCGAGTCGCTGTTCCGGCCGAACATGACCTGGAGCAGGTCGGCCTGCTCGTTCTTGGTCGGCATCCCGGTCGACGGGCCGGCGCGCTGGACGTCGATGACGACGAGCGGCAGCTCGACCATGACGGCGAGGCCCAGTGCTTCCATCTTGAGCGCGATGCCCGGTCCGGACGACGCGGTGAGCCCCATCGCCCCGCCGTAGCTGGCCCCGATGGCCGCGCCGATGGCGGCGATCTCATCCTCGGCCTGGAACGTCTTGACGCCGAAGTTCTTGTAGCCCGCGAGCTGGTGCAGGATGTCCGAGGCGGGCGTGATCGGGTACGAGCCGTAGAACAGGTCCCGGCCCGCGAGCTTCGACGCGGCGACGAGGCCCAGGGCGGTCGCCTCGTTGCCCGTGATGTTCCGGTAGTTCCCGGGTGCGAGCTTCGCGGGCGGGACGATGTAGCGCTCGTGGAAGATCTCGGTCGTCTCGCCGAAGTTGTAGCCGGCCTTCAGGGCCCGCTTGTTGCCCTCACCGATCTCCGGACGCTTCCCGAACTTGTCGTCGATCCAGGCGATGGTCGCGGCCATGTCGCGCTCGTACAGCCAGAACATGAGGCCCAGCGCGAAAAAGTTCTTCGTGAGGTCGACCTGCTTGTTGGTGAGCCCGAGCCCCTCCAGCGCGCGGCTGTTCAGGGTCGAGATCGGGACCGCGAAGACGTTCCACTGCTTGAGGGAGTCGTCGGTCAGGGGGTTCGCGGCATACCCGACCTTGGTCAGGTTCTGGGTGGTGAACGCGTCCTCGTTGACGATGAGCGCGCCGCCCGCGGGCAGCTCGCCGAGGTTGGCCTTGAGGGCCGCCGGGTTCATCGCGACGAGGACGTCCGGGGCGTCGCCGGGCGTGTGGATCTCGCTGCTCGAGAAGCTCAGCTGGAACCCGGAGACGCCGGGCAGCGATCCGGCTGGCGCCCGGATCTCCGCGGGGTAGTCCGGGAAGGTGCTGATGTCGTTGCCGAAGGCTGCGGCCGTTCGCGTGAACTGGGTCCCCGTCAGCTGCATGCCGTCGCCGGAATCGCCGGCGAAGCGGATCGTGACCCGGTCGAGGGTGCGCTCGGTCGGTGGCGGGCCCTGGCGAGTCGGCGCTTCGGTCGTCACGCGCCCTCGGTGGCGTCCATGCGCTGGAGGGGCCGCGGCGGGAGGTTGAGGAGCTCCTCCGGGAAGGCCTCGGCGAGGTACTGCAGGACGTCGACGGGCCGGACGACGCCGACGAGCACGGACGCGTCGTCGATCAGGGGGACGTTCCGGTAGCGGCCCGTCTGCATCAGCTCGATCGCGTGCCGGATCGGCTCGTCGAGGTGGAGCGTGAACGGGTGGTCGATCATGAAGGTGTCGACGGGCTGCGAAAGGTCGACGCTGGGCCCGACGAGCCGGCCGAAGATGTCGCGCTCGGTGAGGACGCCCATCAGCCGCCCGCCCTCGTCGGTCACGAAGACGGAATCGGCGGTGCCGGTTTCCCGGATCAAGTCGAGGCAGGCCTGGAGCGAGGCACCCGGGCGGACCGTCAGCGGGTCGCGCCGGGTCAGGGCCTTGAGCTTCTCGTCGATGAGGCTCGGGACGCGCGACGCCACCGCGCGCTCGGAGAGTTCAGTCACGCGGAAAGTGTAGTGGACCTGCTGTTCGCGGCCCGTTCGGGCATCGTCCTCCGCGAGCGCGAAGCCGTGGGCCTCAAGCGACCGCCGCGAACGCCTCCCGCAGGACGGCGGGGAGCTCCTCGTCGAAGGCCGGGAAGGCGCCCGGGCCCATCGCGTCGTGGTGGCGGAGCCAGGCGAGGGCGCGCGCGACCTTTCCGAGCCGCTGCGCGACCTCGAAGACGGACCCGAGCCCAGGGCCCCATGGCTCCAGGTAGGCGTCGCGCAGGCGGCCGAACCAGGGGTCGTCGGCGGCGAGTCCGTTGGCCTCGTGCAACCAGTGGAAGGTGACGACGAGCGAGAAGAACGGGTGACTCACCGATGCGTCCCCCCAATCGAGGATCCGCAGCTCGCCGTCCCGGCTGAAGACGCTCCGGTGGTGGAGGTCGGCATGCTCGATCGTGTCGCGGACTGGAGCGGCGGCGAGCTCGTCGAGGAGCGTTTCGAGCCTCGGCCCGAGGCGCCGAGCGGCCGCGAGCTCCTCGCGCTCCAGCGGCAGGTCGCGGGCGACCATCGCCTCGAAGCTTCGCGGGAGCTCGCTCGACAGCAGCGGCGGCATCCCGAGCCCGAGCAGATCGCTGAGGTCGTAGGGCCCGCGCTGGAGCTCCGCGTAGCGCGGCAGGACGTCGAGCCAACGCTCCGGCGGGTTGCCCAGGTCGTCGAGCGGCGAGCCGGCGTCGGCGGTCAACAGCCAAGCCCGATCCGGGTCGTGGGCCAGGACCTCGGCGACCAGGCTCGGCCAGCGGTCGGCGAGCAGCGCGGTCAGTCCCGGCTCGAACGCCTGGACGGGCCGGCAGGCCTTGAAGAACGCCCGGCCTCCGTGGATCGGCACGCGCAGGACCGTGGCCCAGGGACGTTCCTTCTCAAGCTCGAGCGGCCCGGTCGGCCGGATGGTCTCGCGGATCCAGGCCTCGGCCGCCTCGAGATCGACGCCCCCGAGCTCCGTCACGGGCCGGCGCCTAGCCTCCGCGGGCGGCTGCCAGCGCGGCCTTGACCCCGTCGTTCACGAACGAGATGTCCGCGCCGATCCCGACGAACGTGAACCCCAGCCCGAGGTGGGGCCGGAACGAGGCGTGGTCGTAGAGCAGGATCCCCGGCGCCTTTCCGTGGGCGCGACAGGCCTCGACGACCCGCCGGAGCGCGTCCTGGTACCCGGCGTCGGCGAACTGCCCTGGGACGCCGAGCGAGTGCGACAGGTCGGCGGGGCCCACGAACAGCACGTCGACCCCGTCGGTGGCCGCGATCGCCTCGGCCTCCTCGACCGCGCTCGGCGATTCGATCTGCACGATCCCGACGATGTCGTCGTTGAGGGCCGCAACGCCGGCGTGGGTCACCGTTCCCAGGCGGGCGCCGCGGGTGAGGAGGGCCACGCCGCGCTGGCCGGTCGGCGGGTAGCGCAGGAACGTCACGGCCTCGCGGACCTGCTCGGCGGTGTCCAGGCGGGGAACGACGATGCCGGCCGCTCCGAGATCGAGCGCGCGCCCGATCCGGAGCCGCTCCCCCGACGGCGGCCGGACCAGCGCCACCGAGCCGCTCGCCTCGATCGCGGTCAGGTGGGCGAGGAGCTCGGACTCCGTGGTGTTGCCGTGCTCGAGGTCGACGACGACCCAATCGAGGCCGGCGCGGCCCATCAGCTCGGCCGAGCCCGGCGAGGCAAGGCTCGCCCAGGCGCCGAACAGCGTCTCGCCCGCGAGGATCCGTCGGCGCAGCTGGGCGCCCGGCCAGGCTGGAGGGGTCACGTCCGTATGATGCCGCGATGATCGGGCCTTCGTCGGAGCTTCGCGACCTGTGGCCGCTCTACGCCCTGCGCCTGACGACGGGCGACCTGGAGCTGCGCTACCCGACCGAGGCCGAGCTGCCCGCCTTCGTCGACATCATCGAGGCCGGCATCCACCCGCCGGGCGAGATGCCGTTCGGGATCGCCTGGACCGACGAGCCGCCCGCGGCACGCAACCTCGCTTCCTACCAGTGGTGGATGGGCAGCCGGGGGCGCTGGTCCGCCGACGAGTGGTTCCTGACGATGGGCGTCTGGGAGAACGGTCGCGCGATCGGGTTCCAGGACCTCCGCGGTGAACGCTTCAAGCTCTATCGGACCGTATCGACGGGTTCCTGGCTCGGGCAGGCCCACCAGGGCCGCGGCGTCGGCAAGCTGATGCGCCAGGCGGTCCTGGCGCTGGCCTTCGACCACCTCGGGGCGGAGGTCGCCGAGACCGAGGCCTTCCTCGACAACCCTGCCTCGAACAAGGTCAGCCTGGCGGTCGGCTACGAGGCGAACGGCTTCGGCCGGCTCGCGCCGCGGGACGCACCGCGCGAGACGCAGCGATTCCGATTGACGCTCGAGGCCTGGCGGGGGCGGCCGCGACCGGCGGTCAACGTCGAAGGGCTGGAGGCGTGCCGCTCGTTGTTCGGGCTGGAGCCGAAGCCGGGCGCCTGATCAGCCGGCCGGCGCCCCGGCCAGCGCGCCGGCGCGTCGCTCCGCGGCGACCCGCGTCGCGTGCTCGACGTCGCCGAGTCGCTCGAGCTCGTCGAGCCCCGCGTCGAGGAGCTCCGGCCGCTCGTCCAGCAGGCCCAGCTCCGTTCGTGCCCGGGCCGCGAATGGCGCGGCGCCCATCGTGGTGAATCCATCGAGCGCCCGCTGGAGGTCGTCGCGACTCCGGGTCACGATCCCGCGCAGCCGTCGCACCTGCGACGACGGGAGCAGCAGGTCCCGCGCCTCCGTGTAGTCGATGACCGCGGAGAGGGCGTCGACGGAAGCCGGGAAGCGCCGATCGGCGAGGAGCCCCGCGGCGAGGTGCACGTAGTCGAGGCGCGGCGTGAAGAACCGGAAGTCATGGAGGACGCCCTGCTCGAGCGCCTCCAGGTCGTCCGAGAGGTACCCGAGGATGCGCCTGATCCGGCCATCGGGCTCGACCTTGTCCGTGATCCGGAGCATCACCCGCTTCCAGTGCTCGGCCCTGACGATGTCACCCCGACTGCGAGCGGTGGCCAGGATCGAGAGGAAGCCGTTGTAGGCGTACCACGGCGCAGTCAGCTGGGATTCCTCGAGGGCTCGCTCTGCCCGCACGGCTTCGACCATGACCTCGTCCCAGCGGCCAAGGGCGTGCAAGGCCACGATGCGCCAGCACGTCGCCCCGAGCACGAAGGAGGCGGCCTGCCCGGTGCCGAAGCCGGCCCGTGACTGCTCGGCCGCCTGCTCGGCAGCGCCGAGGTTCCCGCGGATCGTCTCCGCCCAGGCGTTCACGATCCAGGCGTCGGCTCGCTCCGGCGTGGAGACCCGGTCCTGGATCGCGTGACGCTCCTTGACTTGCGCGGACGTCCTCGGGATCCAGGGCCTCGCCCAGGGCGGTCGAACCGACCACGTCGGCGAAAAGGACGGTGACGAGGCGGCGTTCCTCGGCCTTGCGGGAATGATGCGCGATCCTCGTGCCGGCTTCGCACGACCCGCTGCTAGCCTCTCGCGATGCCCCGAGCCCTCGCGATCGGAATCGCGCTGACGATCGTGTCCGCGTTCGCGTTCGGGTCGGGCGCACTGTTCGCGAAGCCGGTCTACGCGGCCGGCGTCGGCTGGCATGTCTTCATGGCCTGGCGCTTCCTCATCGGGGCCGGGCTGGCGTGGCTGCTCATTTCCGCGCGGCCGGAGGCGCGGGCCGCGCTCCGGCGGATGGACAGGCGCGCCGTGGCCGTATCGATCGGTCTCGGTGTCCTGTACACGGGCAACTCGGCGACGTACTTCGCCGGACTCGAGACCGTGTCGGCCTCGCTCGCGGCGCTGATCGTCTACATCTACCCCGCGGTGGTCGCGGTGATCTCGCTGCAGATCGGCCAGCCGCTGCGGGGGCGCCGGGCGTGGCTGGCCCTGGCGATCGCCCTCGCAGGCGTGGCCCTGGCCGTCGGCAACATCGACCAGGGGTCGGCCCCGCCAATCGAAGGGCTCGTCCTGATGGTCGCGTCGCCGCTCATCTACTCCGTCTGGATCGTGCTCGCGGCGCGCCTGTCCGGCGAGGATCGCGAGGACACCGGCAGCGAGGCGCGAGCCGGAGCTGACCCGACGGTCGCGGGGGCGATCATGCTCACCGCCACAGCGACCACCTACTGGCTCAGCGCGCTGGTCCTCGGACGGCCGGTCCTCCCGGCCCAGATTCCGGAGGCGGCGTGGTTCGGGATCGCCGGGGTCGGCATCGTCTCGACGTTCATCGCGGTCCAGGCTTTCTACGCTGGCGCCCACCGCATCGGCGCGGCACGAGCATCGCTGGTGAGCACCGTGGAGCCGATCTGGACCATCGCGCTCGCGAGCATCCTGTTCGGCGAATCGCTCGGCCCGTTGCAGCTTGTCGGTGGGGCGATGATCCTCGCCGGAGTTGTCATCGCCCAGACGGGCGGGCGAGCCGCCACATCCAAGTTCCGAATCGCCGACGAATAGGAACAGGGAGGACGCTCTCGACATGCAGCGAACCACGACACCGCCAGAGGAGTTCCTCGAATCGCTCCCGGAGGTCAGGCGCGAGGAGATGCGGGCTCTGGACGCCGCGATCGATCCGGTCTTCGAGGGCCAGGAACGCGTGCTCTGGGAAGGCGTGTTCTATGGCGGGACAACCCAGCGAATACTCGGCTACGGCCTGTACCAATACCGCGGTCGCTCGGGGGCGGAGGGCGAGTGGTTCGTCGTCGGTATCGCCGTTCAGAAGGACCACCTGACCCTCTACGTGACCGGCACCGAGGACGGCGAGTCGATCATCAAGCGCCGGGGGCCGCGGCTCGGGAAGGCAAAGCTCGGAAGCGGTTCCGCGACCTTCCGCCACCTCGCAGACGTCGACCTTGCCGTCGTGGTTGAGATGGCGACCCGGGCCCGCGAGCTGATGTCCGCCGCTCCGTAGCGCTCCGTAGCCAGACCTCGGCGCGGGACGCAAAGCCGGCCGCTGAACGATTCGCCGGACGCCCGCCCTCATCATGGGTAGACCGAGGCCGTTCGGCCTTGGCGCTACCCAGGCGGTAGATGGACCGAGACCTCGTCGAGCGGGCACGCTCGGGGGACCACGAGGCGTTCGCGGATCTGGTGCACCAGGTCAGCGACACGCTTTTCGGCGTCGCCCGGCGGATCCTGCGCGATCCGGGGCTCGCCGAGGATGTTCTGCAGAACACCCTCGTGACCATCTGGCGGAAGCTCCCGCACCTTCGAGAGGTCGACCGCTTCGACGGCTGGGCATTCAAGATTCTCGTTCATGCCTGTTACGCGGTCGCACCGCGGAACCGGCAGTGGGCAGCGACGGTTCGGGTGCTCCCGCTGGGGCGGGCTGACTCGACCGACGACTTCCAATCGGTCGACGATCGCGACGAGCTGGAGCGCGCGTTTCGCGGGCTCCCACTCGACCAGCGCGCGGTGTTCGTCTTGCACCACCACGTGGGCCTGCCCCTCGTGGCGGTGGCCGAGACGCTCGGCATCCCGGACGGCACCGCGCGCTCGCGACTGCATTACGCAACCCGCGCGCTGCGAACCGCCTTCGAGGCGGCCGCGGCGGCTCAACGCCTCGAGGAGCGGCTCGCATGAGCGATCGATCGTTCGTAAACGCCATGCACGGCTGGCTTGAGAGCGGATCCGACCGCACGCCCCCGGCCACCGTCGATGCCGTCCTCCTCGCGATCAAGACGACTCCCCAAGAGCGGGATCTCCGGATCCCGCGGAGGTCAACCTTCATGTCGCTCAACATGCGGCTCGCTGCCGCGGTCGCGCTCGCCGCGATCGTCGGCGTCGGAGCCTTTGCATTCTTCGGCGGAGCGCCGATGCCCCTGCCGACCGCCGCTCCAACCACGGCCCCAACCGCCGTGTCTCAGGCATCGCCCTCGGCGGCTGCCGTCGACACCGGCTCCTGGAAGCGATTCACGTCTGACCGCTACGGTTACGAGCTCAAGTACCCGCCGGAATGGGAAGTCACCCCTGCAACCCGGGACTGGGTCATGGACGTGGACCGCTTGGACTGGCTCTCGCCGGCCCAGGACGAGTTCATCGATGGCGAAGCGTCGTACCAGATCGGGGTCCATGTCTTCGCCGTCGACCTGCCGTCCGGCATGTCGGGGGACGAGTGGATCGACGCCTACCGCGAGGGCGCGGATCCGGCTTGCACCCTTGCAGACATGGAGGTGATCACGGTCGCCGGGCACGAGGCCAGGCTCCTGGACGGGCTCCCGTGCGACACGATCGCCTTCGTCTTCCAGGACCCTCGGATGTACGTCTTCACGATGGGACGTGAGAACCAGCTACCCCTCATGCAGGGATTCCTCTCGACCGTCCGCCTCAACGAAGGGTCCGCGGGGCGCCTGTACACGGGCGACTGGACGGCCTACACCTCGGCGGAGTACGGCTTCGTGCTCGGTGTCCCACCCGGGTGGTCGAACACCCCGGCCACCCGCGCCTGGACGTTCGGGCGGGACGGTGGCGACTTCCTCACCAGCGCAGCGGACGCCTTCCGCGCCCCGCAGGGGGACGTTCGTGTCAGCGCATGGGTCGTGCCGTTCGAGGGCGGCGCCGAGCCCGAGCAGAGCTGGGAGACCGTCCAGGCCTGGATCGATGAGTACTGCCCGCGGACGGACATGACGTCCTGCGCCGGGATCGCCTCGAGGGCGGAGCACCTCTGCGTGGAGAGCCGCGATTGCCACCCGGGGCTGCTCGTGCCCTTCGACAACGGCGTGCAAGCGTACTTCTTCGGCGGCGTCGCGACCCCAGGCGGGATGACCGTGGTCAGTGTCTGGTGGCACGAAGATGCCCCTGCGACGGCGCGGTACGGAGGGTCGTCGCGCCTGCTCGAGGGATTTCTCGAGACGATGAACGTCTGGCCCGAGGCCCGGAAGTCGTACGAGGTAGGCGTCGTCTGGCCCCCGCCGTCGCCCGAGGTGCCGGCTCCATAAATCGTCCCTCGTGGGGTCGAGGTCACGGGTCCCAAGTAGTCCTCGCATTCTGGAATGCCTCCGAGCCCCGCACCGCGAGCTCGGAGGCGTTCTCTTTGAACACTGGGTGACGCTCGCCCCTCTGTAGGCTCGGACGGCGCACCCGATGCGCGCCACCTTTGAGGGCGGAGCGAGTGGATCGCGACCTCGTCGAGCAGGCCCGGCGTGGCGACCAGGAGGCATTCGCCATCCTGGCGCGCTCGCGTGGGGACGTGCTCTTCGGCGTCGCGCGACGCATCCTCCGTGACGTCGGCCTCGCCGAGGACGCGGTGCAGCAGGCGCTGGTGATCGCCTGGCGCGAGCTGCCCCGCCTCCGCGATCCGGAGCGGTTCGACGTCTGGCTCCACCGGATGCTCGTCCGCACCTGCTATGCCGAGGCGCGCAAGCGGCGCGCCTGGATCACGTCCATTCGGACCCTCCCGGTCGCCGGGCCGGCGGGACCGGATGAGCTCGCCGCGCTCGCTGATCGCGACCAGGTCGACCGAGGCTTTCGGCGGCTGCCGCCCGAGCAGCGGGCAATCCTCGTGCTCCATCACTACCTCGGGCTGGGCCTGAACGAGATCGGGGAGGTGCTTGACGTCCCCGCCGGGACGGCCCGCTCGAGGCTCCACTATGCCCACCGCGCGATGCGGGCCCTGCTCGAAGCAGACGCACGGCCGACGGCCGTAGCGGGAGGACAGTCGTCATGAACACGCCAATCGACGCCGAGCGAATCCTCGATGCCTACCTGGCATCCGAGGCCGACCGGCTCCCTGACCGTGTGCTTGACGCTGCCCTCGCCGACATCGCGCGGACCCCACAGCGGCGCGCCATTCGCGTGCCGTGGAGGTTTCCCACCATGCCTGCACTCACACGCGCGACCGGCATTGCGGCCGTGGCCCTCGTGGCCGTCGTCGGGGCCGGCGGCGTCATGTACCTCAACTCCACGGGCGGCCCCGGTGTCCCGCCGACACCAACGACCGCGCCGACGCCCGCATCACCTCCGCCCAGCCCGACACCCGCATCGACCCCCACGCCGGTGAGTGACGGGCTCATCGGTCCGGGCGGCTATGCCGTCCAGGCAACCTGGGCCACGGACCCGGGGCTGACAGTCACTTTCACCTTGACCGAGCCGTGGGAGTGGTTCGGCAACTCGCTCTTTCCCGAGCGGCCTGGGCCTGGGGGACCTGGCGGCATCGCGATCCAGTTCCTCGACGTCACCAGCCTCAACCAGGACCCGTGTCAGTGGCGCGGCACGGACGGCGACGCCGACGCCGGCACGACGGTCGGCGACCTCGTCGCGGCGCTCGGGGCGCAGACGGCGTACGCCGTATCCGATCCGGTCGACGTGACGATCGGGGGCTACAGCGGCCAGCGCGTCGACATGGTCGGACCGACCGAGCCCTTCGATCCCGACGGCGAGGCCCCCGCCTGTGACGAGGGCGTGGCGCGGCTGTGGAGCACCCGCGAGCACGGCCCGACCGGCATCTACCTGCAGGGGCCTGCGAACCGCTGGCAGGCGAACATCCTCGACGTCGACGGGACGCGGCTCGTGGTGGTCGCGCAGGACTTTCCCGGCACGACGGCTGCCGACCGCGCGCGGCTCGACGCGGTGATCGAGTCGATCGTCATCCAGCCGTGACCTGAGGAGCCGCCCGCGGCCGTTCGAACACAACGCCTCCGAGGCTCGCCACGCGACCTCGGAGGCGATCCGTTGGGCACTCTTCAACGATTCGGTGTCGCCGCCACACCCGTATGGGATGAGATCCTCGCCCAGAAGGAGTTCCATCGCATGCCAGGTTCGGACTCGCGGCTTGCCACCGTCCTGCTGGGCCTCGCGCTCGCGGGCTGTTCCAATGCTTCCCCGACCGGCCCGGCGCCATCGGCGCCGGGTCCGACCGGAACGCTGGGAACTGCGCCGGCGACGACCGAACCCCAAGCGACGATGGCTCCGGTCCCGTCGGTCGCTACACCCGCCGCGCGGACGATGCTCTTCGACACGGACGTCGCCCCGGACGACCTGGTCGCGCTCGCGTTCCTGCTCAGCGCGCCGGGAGTCGACCTCGTCGCGATCACGGTTTCCGGGACCGGCGAGGCGCACTGCCCGGAGGGCGTCGACGTGGTGCTACGAGTGCTCGAGCGGCTCTCCGCGCCGGATATCCCCGTCGCCTGCGGGCGTGAGACGCCCCTCGCTGGCAGTCATAGGTTTCCGGATGCCTGGCGAGAAGGCGTCGACGGGGGCTCCCAGCTCGATCTGCCGCCGACCGACCGAACCGCCGCGGATGCAACGGCGGGCGCGCTGATCTCGCGCCTCGCCGCGGAACATCCGAATCTCGTCATCCTGGCCACCGGGCCGCTGACGAATCTCGCGGATGCCCTCCAGGCTGACCCTGCGCTGGGAGAGCAGCTCACGTCCGTCTACGTCATGGGCGGCGCGCTGCACGTCCCGGGCAACCTCGTGTGTTGCGGCGCGCCCGAAGACAACGATGTTGCGGAATGGAACATCTACGTCGATCCGCGCGCCGCGCAGGTCGTCGTCGACAGCGGGCTCCGACCGTTCTTCGTCTCGCTCGACGCGACAAACCAGGTGCCGCTGACCCCTGCGTTCGCAGCTCGAGCGATGGAGCGAGCCGACAGTCCGGCCGCAAAGCTCGTGGCAGAGCTGTTCGCCGCAAACCCGTTCATGACCGATGGCGCGTCCTTCCTCTGGGACCCCCTGGCAGCCGAGCTCGCGGCCGGCTACCCGGTCGGGGCGTTCGCGCCGGCAGCAATCGAGGTCGAGGAGGCGGAGGGCCCCGAGTCGGGTTTCACCCGTCCGACGTCCGGCGAGCCGAACATCGAGTACGTGGCCACCGTCGACCAGGCCGCGGCAGAAGACACGCTGCTGGGTGTTCTGAACGGCGGCTGATTCCTCGCGTCACGGTCGAAGTCCTTGACGCGCGTTGACCGAGGATCGAACCATCCCGGGCACCTCCGGTCTCATCTACGGTAGGCGTCCAGGTCGGACGCATCGCGGAAGGGAGTCGAGGGTGCAGGTTGCCCTCGTCGAGCGAGCGAGAGCCGGAGATGAGGAAGCCTTTGCCAGCCTGGCGCGCGCCGCTGGTGACCGACTCCTCGCGATCGCGTTTCGGATCCTGCGCGATCTCGGGCTCGCGGAAGACGCCGTCCAGCAGACGCTCGTCCTCGCCTGGCGGGAGCTGCCCACGCTGCGGGACGTCGATCGCTTCGATGCCTGGCTGCGGCGCCTCCTCGTCAACGCCTGCTACCGGGAAGCCAAACGGGGCCGTCGCTGGACGGCCAACGTCCGTGTCCTCCCGGACCTTGCGTCGAGCACCGACGACTACGCGGGTGTCGTCCAGCGTGATCAGCTGGATCGCGGCTTCCGACGATTGCCGCCGGAGCAGCGAGCAGTCTTCGTCTTCCACCACTACCTCGGCCTGACGTTGAACGAGGTGGCCGCCGAGCTCGGCGTGCCGCTCGGAACCGTCAAGTCGCGGCTCCACTACGCCACCAACACGCTGCGGGCCGCCCTCGAGGCGGACTCGCGCTCGTCAACCGATACCTCGCGGGAGCACTCGGCATGACCACGAATCGTGACTTTGATCGGATCACATCCAGCTGGCTGACTGCTGGACCGACGGAGCTGAACGATCGCGTGCTCGAGGCTGCCCTCGCCGAGATTCATACGACCAATCAGCGGCGCCGCGCAACGGTGCCGTGGAGGACTTCCCCCTTGAGCACCCCCCTACGGCTCGCCGCCGCGATCGCGATCGTCGCGATCGTTGGCGTGGCGGGTCTGAACCTGTTCCGCGGCGGCGACGTCGGCGGCCCGACGACCGCCCCGACCTCGTCGCCGATCACCTCCCCAACCACGTCTCCAGCCACGCTGCCGCCGGCCAGCGCCACCGCCGCAGCTCCCACCTTCCCGCCGGAGGGGGCCGCCCTGGCTGGTACCTATCGAGCCGGCGCGCCCTTCCAGCTGCCCGATCTGACATTCGATGTCCCCGCCGGGTGGAAGGCGTGGACGGGAGTCAAGTCACGCGTCATCAGCATGGTGATCGACTCACGGACGGAGGAAGGCTCCAACGGGGCGTTCGTCAACTTCGAAGTGCCACTCGCCGTCTTCGCTGACCCCTGTCGAAACACGATCGTCGTCCCCGATCTCGGCCCGACGGTCGACGATTTCATCACCGCGCTGTCGAATCTCCCGAAGTTCACCGTCGGACCCGTCACGGACGTACTCGTCGATGGCCTGCCAGGCAAGGAATTCGACTTCACCAACTCCGTGCCGTCGGACGGAGCCGGCTGCACAGGCGACGCCCTGATTCAGGTTTGGAGCACGGGCGATGTGGGTGGCGTCACCCTCCCGGGCGCGGCCCAACGCCTGGTCGTGGTGGACGTCCGCGGGACTCGCCTGGTCATCGAGGTCCTCTACGGCGACCCGATCGCGACCTTTGATGACGAGATCAACTCGATCATCGACTCGGTTCGCTTCGAGTGACCTGATCCCGGGAATGCGTCGTCAGTCCGGAAACGCCTCCGGGCCTCGCTCCGCGAGCTCGGAGGCGTGCCCATGCTCGTCCTCAGGCGGCAGCCACGAGTACGGGCAGCGGTCGTCGTGCAGCTCCATCGCCTGCCGGATCGGCGTAGCCAGCGGGGCACTGGGTGGCTATGGTGGATCACGGCGATCACGCGACGGCCCACCTGGCGCCGCGTCCTCGGACGGGAGCGACGGTGGACCAGCATGGCTGACGGGCGAAGCGGATCAGCTGGCGAGGCGCCAGCGGAACCGGTCGGGGCGCGTGGTGACCCCCTCGATCTCCGCGAGGAATGGGCCGCTGGCGCTACGCCGAGTCAGCCCGCCCCGGTTGACGCTCGCAGGCCGAGGTCCGGTGGCGGCAATGGACCGCAGCGGTCCCCCGATCCCGGCGCGGCGGCCGAGGAGCCGTCGAAGCGGCGGGTCCGGGGCGTCGCAAGAAGCGTTGAGCTCCGGCCCGTCGAGAACGGTGTCACGACCCTCCTCCTGCGCGTCGATCGCTACGACGGCGCCGGCAACCGCCTGCCGCCCGTCGCGGTCGAGATGCGCGCGCGTCGGGCAGGTCGCGTCACGGATGGCGACGAGGTCGAGGTCGTTGGTCGCTGGTCCCGAGGGACGCTCCATGCCTCGAAGATCAAGAACCTGACGACGGCCTCGGAGGTCATCGGCTTCCCGCGCTGGCTGAAATGGGCCGTCCTTGCGGTGTTCCTCGCTGTCATCGCAGGCGGGGCCGCCGCGGTCATGTCCGGTGGGCTTCCGGCACTCCTTGCGGGCCGCGTGGTGGTCCCGGACGTCGTCGGGCTGAACGAGATGGCGGCGTTCTCCAAGCTCGGCCAAGCTGGCCTGATCCCCGATTCCACGACCGAGTCCAGCGACTCCGTCGCCCAAGGCCTGGTGATCCGGACGACTCCCCAGGCAGCGGTCGAGGTAGATCGCGCGAGCTCGGTCTTGGTCGTCGTGTCGTCCGGCGCGGGTGGTCAGGGCGCAGCCACGTTCGCCCCGCCTCCTCCACCGCCGACCGAGCCTCCAGCGCCGGCGCCAGTGCTCGTCCCGGTTCCCGGGCTCGCCGGCCTCGACGAGGCGGCAGCCGTATCGGCCCTCGCGGATGCGGGACTATCGTCGCGCACAACGACGGAGTCCAGCGAAACGGTACCCGAGGGTGCGGTCATCAGAACGGACCCGGGAGCGGGTTCCATGCTCGACCTGGACGCCAAGGTGATGCTCTTCATCTCGAGCGGACCCGCGGAGGTCGCCGAGACCCAGGCTCCGGCCGCGGATGTGCCGGTCCCCGCCGTGGCCGGGATGGCGCAGGCGGACGCCGAGGCGAACATTGTCGCAGCCGGCCTTGGCGTGGCGATCATCACCGAGGGCTTCTGCCTGGGCACCCCGCCGCTTGCGGTCCGGACGGACCCCGCGGCTGACACCCTTGTGCCGGAGGGCAGTGTCGTGACGCTGGTCGCCACGTGCTGACTCGACCGCCGCCAACGGAGTCCGTCACGACGGCGAAGGTCGACTACCTCCAGCGGTCGGGCCTGGAGCTCGAGCCGGCATACGGAGCGAGGACGGAGGCCAGTCCCGGCGGGAGGCGCCTGCTGCGTGTTCGCGGCGTCGGGCGGTCCGAGAAGTACCGCCAGCGCCAAGGGCCGGTCCGGAGCGAGCGATGGCGCCCCGCCACCGTCGAGCTCATCACGGGGCTGTACGGCTACCGCATTCCAATCGCGTACCTCGTAACGGGCTCCGAGGACGGCGTCCGGATCCACCTCGGTACGTGGTCGGCTCGTGCGGCGTCGGACGCCGTGCAGTCGCGTCGGGTGGGCGTCATTGCCTCCGTCTTGCGAGGCCTTCACCCCGTCGTTGACCTCGACGAAGCGGAGGTCGTCCCGCTTCCGTGGCCATATGCCGGCCTCGCGCTCGGAGTGCCGTCTCCGACCGGCGTGGACGAGAGTGACGGCGCGGCCCCGATCGATCGCGTGATCCGGTCCATGACGGGAGGCTCATGGGCGGTCCTCGTGCTCGCCTATCCAGCGGCCGAGCCGGCGATTGCTCGGATCCGTGACTCCGTCCTCAACGAGATGCGCGCGGTCCAATCGGCGGCGAAGAGCGAGCTCGCACCCAGTCCGCTCATGGAGCAGTACGTGGAGCTGCTGAAGTCGTCGCTGAGCGCCGCGGGCGAAGGCATGGCGACCGGCGCATGGCGAACAGGCGTCTATCTCCTCGGGACCGAGGACTCGTATCCGCGCCTGGCGAGCGCGTGGCGGAGTGTCATGTCGGGTGAGGGTTCGTTGCCCGAGCCGGTTCGCGTCTTCGACCGTCCCGAGGCAGGCGCGCTCGCCGACGCCTGGGCGCTCCCGGATGACGAGGGCGCGCCAGGACCGGGCTTCTACCGGCGACCGTTCGAGTATCAGACCCTGCTCTCGACGGCCAGCCTGGGCGCGTACGTCCATCTACCCGAGCTCGAGTCGCCGGGCTTCAACGTGAACCTCGTGCCACGGTTCGACGTCGTCGCGTCGAGCAACGGCGCGGATGGCACGAACATCGCGCTCGGTACGGTGCTCCAGCACCGACAAGCGACCGCCGGGACATACGGCATCACGCTCAAGTCGCTGACGCGCCACGTGTTCGTCGCGGGCCTGACCGGATCCGGCAAGACGAACACGATCATGTCGCTCCTGTCGGAGGCGGCAGCCCACGACATCCCATTCATGGTGATCGAGCCGGCGAAGGCCGAGTACCGCGCGCTGGTAGACCACCCCACCATTGGGCCGCTCGTGCGCGTTTTCACGGCGGGCAAGGCGACCGTCGCGCCATTCGTCCTCAACCCGTTCGAGGTGCCGCCGGGAACGACGGTCAGCGAGCACCTCAACCTGCTCCGCGCCGCGTTCACCGCGGCCTTCGGCATGTGGACGCCGCTGCCGCAGATCCTCGAGCGCTGCCTTCACGACGTTTACACCGACCGCGGCTGGGACCTCCGCACGAACGCCAACGCCCGCCTCTCGGACGCCGGGGACACAGCGGGCGCGTTCCCGACCATCTCCGACCTGATTGCGAAGGTTGGCGAGGTCATCCCGGGCCTGGGGTACGACGACAAGGTGACCGGAGACCTCCGCGCCGCGCTCGTCACGCGGCTGGAATCTCTGCGACAAGGGGCGAAGGGAGCGATGCTCGACGTCGCTCGGTCGCTGCCGGCGGAGGAGCTGTTCGAGCATCCGACCGTTGTCGAGCTCGAGGCACTCGGGGACGAAGGCGACAAGGCCTTCTTCGCCGGCCTGCTGCTGATCCGACTTGCCGAATACCGGCGGGCTAAGGGCCAGTCGAGCGAGCTCGCCCATCTCCTCGTCATCGAGGAGGCGCACCGCCTCCTGGCGAACGTGCCGATGCAGGCTTCGGAGGAGTCGGCAAATCCCCGGGGCGAGGCCGTCCAGACCTTCTCGAACCTCCTCTCCGAGATTCGGGCGTACGGCCAGGGCGTCATCATCGCCGATCAGGTCCCGGTGCGGCTCGCACCGGACGTGATGAAGAACACGAACCTCAAGATCGCGCATCGCGTCGTGTCCGCCGACGATCGCGAGGCCCTCGCTGGGGCCATGGCGATGGACGAGCCGCAGTCCAAGGCGCTCGCCTCGCTCGAAGTGGGTGAGGCCGTCGTGTTCAGCGGCGGCGACGACGCGCCGCTGCTGGTCCGCATCCCGCTGGTCAAGGATGGGCTGGCAAAGGTTCCCCCGACCGACGGCCGGGTTCGGGAGCACATGGCGGGCTGGAGGAGCTCCGCAGGGTTCGACGCGCTGTTCTTCCCGCAGCCCTTTTGCCCGGAAACGTGCCTGACCCCCGCGGCGTGCGAGGCAGCGCGGAGGCTCGCGGAGGACGAATACGTCCAGCGGACCGTTACACGGACGGTCCTGTCCAGCATCGACGAGGGCGGGGCGGTCGATCGCCTCTGGGAAGACCTCACCGCCGTGGTCCGGGCCCGACGGCCGGTCAGGGTGCCTGACACGGATCTGCTGCGGGCCTTCGCGGGCCACGCCTCGGACTGGATCGCGACCCGACGCGGCGTCCAGGGCGTGTGGTCGTACGCGGATACGTCGGAGTACCGCAATCGGCTTCGGGAAATGTTTCTCGGGAAGCTCGTCGGTCCGACGGCACCGGTCGACCGGATCGCGGCGTTCCAGCAATCAGCGCGGCGGCTGGACATGCGGGAGTTCGATCCGTATGTCGCGTGTCACCTCGTCTGCACCGAGGTGCCGCGGGTCTGCCTCTACCGATCTGCCGTCGCTGACCTCGTGGTCGCCGGCCGGTACCGGGCGTCATGGCGCGAAGCCGATGCCAACGACGCAAGGTCGGAGGGCAACACCAGGGCCGAGACCTGGGAGGTTTGCCAGGACGCTGCCTTCGAGCTCGTTGAGTTCCCCGATCCGGACATGGCCGAGAGCGTCAAGGCGACCGTCGAGGCGACGGCGCGCAAGGTCTGCCTGTGCTTCGAGCAGCAGATGCTTGCCGACGACGACCGGAAGGTGCCCAGGACCTCGCGACGCATCCTGGCTCGGGTCATGGCGGAGGCCGGGCTGTGACCAACAGCGACAAGGTTCCGGAAACACCCCCGAGTGGCAAGTCCGAGACGCCTGCCGCCGACGAGGCGGGCCGCCGGGAACGCGACTCGCTCACCGGCAAGGAGGGTCCGTCTTCGCCGTCGAACGACCTCGAGCGCGGCACCAAGCTCGACAGCCCCGGGCCTGCCCTCGGGAGCGGCGGTCCGGGCGGTGGGAACGTGGGGGTCGATACGTCGGTCGGGGACAAGCTCAGCGAAGGCTCCAAGAGAAGGGAAGAGGAAGAGAAGGAGAGGTTCCGCCACCCGCAGAGTGAGCAGTCCACCGGCATACCAAGGCCAAAGCGATGATCGGCCGATCCGGTCGCGGCGGCCCTCGTGCCTGACTCACCCTCGGAGGGCAGGCACCAGGAAGCGGAGCATGCCCCGTCCGGCCGCGAAAGCGGTCCGCAGCAACGGGACAGCAATCTGGGCCCGAAGTCCCCGGGTGATGGCAGGCCGTCCGGTGACGCCAAGTCGTCGGGAGACCGCAACCCGTCCGCCGCTTCGGGCGGGACAAAGGGCGGTGAAGCCGAGCGGCAGGCGAGAACCGACCGCCCGGCGCCGGGGGGCGCCAAGGGTGACGCCGGTCCCGGCCGCCCCAACGGCCGGGATGCGCAGCTCAGTCAAGGCCCCCGTGGGCGTGAAGAGCAGAATACAAAGGCGGATCTGAACCCAGCGCCGAAGTCCGCGGACGCCCCGCCTTCTGGCCCGGGGCGGGCCGACAAGTACAAGGGCGGACCGGCGTCAGACGGCCTCGCTCGGGGCGTCGGCGGCCAGGACAGTCCCTTGAGGGTCGCGGGCGAGAAGCTCGAGCGCGCCGGCCAAGTCGTCGCGAGCAAAGCGCAGGAACTCCGCGATTGGGACAAGAAGACCTACGACGCCGCTGCAGGCAAGGTGGCGTCCGTAGTCGACCCCGTCGCGACCGTCGCCCAACAGACGGCGGAAAACCCGAAGGCCGCTGTCGAGGGCATCGTGGAGGGCTCGGCCAATGTCGCCTGGCAGAGCACTCCTGGCGCCGGGATCGCCCAGGACGTGAAGGACCTGAAGCAGGCCATCGCCTCACCGGCAACGATCGGCGAGATCGCTGAGAAGCGGGCAAGGGCGTTGGACGGCGCCGTGGTCGGCGGAAGCGCTCGAGAAGCTGCCATCACGTTCATCCAGGAGAAGTCGAAGGGTTCAACCACCGCTGACGCGGCTCTGGCGGCTGCGGACGAAGGAATGAAGCATGTTCCGTTCGGCGGCTCCGCGGAGAAGCTCGATCAGACCCTCACGGCATTCGATCGCGGCGATATCAAGGGCGGCTTCAAGGGTGCGGCCGAGCTCGTGGGAGGGTTCACCAAAGAGGTCCGGGACACCACCCTGATGGTCGATGGCGCCCGGACGGAAGCGGTCAAGCCCGGTGGCAGCCCCGCTCCCGAAGCACCGAAACCGGAAGGCCCGAAGGCCGAAGGCCCCAAGCCCGTCGACCCGCTCGGCAAGACGCAGGAAGCGCCTCAGGCCGTGGACCCGCTCGGCAAGACGCAGGAAGCGCGAACTGCCGTTGAGGCGGGCGCTGCAGATGGGCCGATCCACGCCCAGGTCCGCGGCGGACCCGAAATCGGTCCCGGGGGCGCGGTGACCGAGGTCACTTCAGCGGCTCCGAAGACGACGGATGGGGCCGGGGCTTCGCAGGCGCCTGCTGGACCAAATGCCGAAGCAGGACCACCGACGGTTGCCGGCTCGGGTACAGACGCGCCTTCGGCAATGCCAGGAGAACGGCCGGCGCCTTCGGACTCCGCCCCGCCCACCGAACGCGATCCAGCGGCCGCGCCGACGGAGCGCACGCCCGCCGGCACGCCGACCGAGGGGAACGCCGCAGATCCGCCGACCGAGCGGAATGGGGCCCCGACGACGGCCGAGGCCCCGAAAGCCGCGGATCCCGCGAAGACGCCGCAGGAGATGCGAGCCGAGGTCGACAGCAAGATCGCGAATGTGCAAGAACGGATCGCCGCAGTGGAAGCACGCGAGGCGGAATCCGGTCAGACCGCTGCCACGGTCCAGGAGAGGGCCGAGCTTCGATCCGAGGGCAACGCGCTGCTCAGGGAGAAGCTCGCGCTCGGCCGGTACGCGTGGACGCTGCCGGCAGGCGGCTCGGGAGCTCCAAAGACCAGCGGGCAGCGTCCCGAAACGACCTCGCCCACCGGTGAACAGACAAAAGTTGCCACGCCCACCGACGTCGCCAAGACAAGTCCGGCGACGCCAAATGAAGGTCTCGGCCCGAACGGAAGGGACCGACCGCAATTGAATGAGGGCGGTGACCCTCGCGGCGGGAGCGCCGAACCCTCGGGGGCGTCGATTGCGGGCATCGCGTCGGAGATGTCGGAATACATTCGCGGACTCGACGAGGTTACCCGGCAAGCCACGTTGAAGAACGTTGGCGACAACAAGACCGATGCCGAGATCGGGCGACGCAACGCGAGCAATCGCCCGGACGGCGGCGGACCGGCGGCCGACGCGAAGCCCGAGCGGGGCGAGGGTTTGGCGCCGAGATAGCTAGCGGGGCTCTGCCTCGCCGCGCCGTCCGCGCCGCAGTCGCGGTCGGGCGCCCTCGGGGGTTCCATCGGCCCGCAGCGAAAGCGTGGCAGCCTCGCCTGCCACGGCGGGTTCGGTGGAGCCCAGCGCGCCTGTTACCAACGCCTGTGCGGCGCCCGCGTCGCCAGCAGCAGCAGCGAGACGCGCAAGCTCGAGGAGGTCGCGGCCGGCCAGGTCCACGTCCCGACCGGAACTGCGGATATCGCTCGTCTCGGATGCGGCAGGCGCGTCATCAACGGCGGGCGCATCGGCTCGAGAGTCCATCCCGGCGAGCGTACGCCGCGAAGGTCAGTCGGGAAATGCCTCCGGGCCTCGCTCCGCGAGCTCGGAGGCGTGTCCTTCAGCATCCTCCGGCGGGATCCACGAGTACGGGTAGCGGTCGTCGTCGAGCTCCATCGCCGCCTTCGTGAGATGGAGCGGATGGAACGTGTCGACCATCACGGCGAGCTCCTCCGTCCCCTCCTTGCCGATCGACGCCTCCACCGAGCCCGGGTGCGGTCCGTGCGGGATCCCGGCGGGGTGGAGCGTGAACGAGGCGATGTCGACCCCGCGGCGGCTCATGAAGTTACCGGCGACGTAGTAGATGACCTCGTCGCTGTTGATGTTCGAGTGGTTGTAGGGCGCCGGGATCGCGAGGGGGTGGTAGTCGAACTTCCGGGGCACGAACGAGCAGACGACGAAGTTCCGGGCCTGGAACGTCTGGTGGACCGGCGGCGGCTGGTGGACTCTGCCGGTGATCGGCTGGAAGTTCGCGATGTTGAACCGGAACGGCCAGAGGTAGCCGTCCCAGCCGACGACGTCGAACGGGTGATGCTCGAAGTGGTAGGCCGTCAGTCGGTCGGTCGAGCGGACGTGGACCACGAACTCCCCGCGCTCGTCACGCGGCGCGACATCCTCGGGCGCGTCGAGGTCGCGCTGCGAGTACGGCGAATGCTCGAGCAGCTGGCCGTAGTCGTTTCGATAGCGCTTCGGCGGCTCGATCTCCGACGGCGCCTCGAGGTACAGGATTCGCTGCGCTGAGCCAACGTCGGGCTCGAGCCGCCAGGTCGTGCCGATGGGCAGGACGAGGTAGGCGCCGGGGCCGTACCGCAGCGGCCCGAAGACGGTGTCGCAGACGCCCGAGCCCTCATGGATGAAGAGCATCTCGTCCGCGACGCCGTTGCGGTAGAACTGGTTCTCGGGCATCGCCTCGGCCGGTCGGACGATCCCGAACACGACGTCGTGGTTGAAGTACAGGGGGATCCGCCCCGAGATCGCGTCGCCCTTGGGCTCGACTGCGCCGGTCTTGGTCAGGTGGTGGCGATGGGCCTTGTCGTCCGCGGCCTCGAGCTTGATCTCCCGGACCGGCTCGATCTTGTGCGTCCGCGTCGGCGGCACGAGGTGGTAGAGCAGCGAGCTGCGGCCCGAGAACCCCTCGACCCCGAACAGCTCCTCGGCGTAGAGGCTGCCATCGGGCTGGCGGTGCTGGGTGTGGCGCTGCTGGGGGATCGAACCGTGGCGGACGTAGTACATGGACTCGACTGGCCTCCGCGATCTGCGAAGGCCAGTCTATGGCTGTGGCATGTGGGTCGCCCGACCAGCGGGCTCCTTCTCAGGGAGCGAAGCGGAGACCGTCGAGGAACGCGGCGACCGGCGGGCTCAATTGGATGCCTTCGTGGCCTTGGACGCTGACCGTCGCGACAAGCAGCAGGTCGCCGTCCTCCACGACATACACCGCGCACGAACCGAAGCAACTCGCTTCGAGCATCTCCCCGTTTGCGCCGACGCCAGACTGGCCAACCCAGCCTGGGTAGGAATCTGGTGGACACTCGGTCTCCCGCGACGTGATGTCGACACGTGTGGCCGGCAGCCCCCCGAAGGTCGTCGATTGTCGAGGCAGGGCAACGCCCGCGATCGTGTCGAGCCAGGCGAGGTACTCGACGGCGGACGTCGGCACGACGGTCGGTGGCGGCGGAGCGCTGCCCCCATCGCAGGAGATCGGAGCCTGGACCGCCGTGAGGACGATGAGCTGCACGATGGCGTATTCCACGGTCGCGCCGGAGCCAGTGAACTCGGCACCGGAGGCAAACTCGCCGCCCGACAGCCAACGAGCATCTCCCCGGACCGTGAAGGGATGCACGAACTCGCTAGACGCATAGGTGCAGCCCGAGGTCAACAGCAAGTTCGGGATCAGCTGCGAGTTGCACGGCCGCGGGACACTCGCGAGCGCGGTCGCCGTGGGTGAGGCACCCGCGCTCGGGAGGGCGTGATTGGTAAAGCCGCCGGCCGCATAGATCCCGCCGACGGTGAGCACCGTGACGGCGGCGGCGACCGCGAGTCGAGACAGCATTGGTGGAGTCCTCCATCGGAGTGCGAGCCCGCGTTCCTGGGATGTCGTCTGGATCCGGGCGAGGGCGTCCTCGACGGGTCGGTCGGGGGCCCGGGTCGGGCCCTCATCCAGCCACGATCGCGCGGCGCGTTCGAGCGTTCGATCGTCGGTCATGCGAGTCGTCCTTCCCGGGCGAGGGGCTCGGGCCTGGCCGTGAGGGCCCGCCGGAGCCCGGCGATGGCGTAGTGGAGTCGCGATCGAGCCGTGCCGGCGGGGATGCCGAGCAGCTCGGCGACCTCCACGAGCGGCAGCCCGAGGTAGTGGTGCAGGACGAAGACCGCGCGCTGCTCGACGGTGAGCTGGCGGTACGCGCGCTCGAGCTCGTCGCGATCGGCGATCGCCGCGGACTCGTCGCTGCGTCCCGGGCCTTCGATCGGCAGGACGGTCACGTTGGTTCGCCACGACCGGGTCCGCTGGGACTCGTCGTAGCAGGCGTGGACGAGGATCCGATGGATCCAGGCCTCGAAACGGTCCGGATCCCGGAGCCTGGGCAGCCGGCGCCAGGCAAGGACGAGGGCGTTCTGCAGCGCGTCCTCGGCGAGGCCCGTGTCGCGCAGGATCCGGTAGGCCACCGCGTAAAGCGAGTCGCTTACCTGGTGCACTAGGACGGCGAATGCCTCGCGATCCCCTGTACGGGCCCGCTCGACCAGGTCTCGTTCCACTCGACCCCTCCGGCGTCGCAGCGTAGTCGCCACGATCACTGCCTATGACGGGGCGGTTGCCTCGAAACGTTCAGTGACGGCGCCCACGTGCCTTTGCAACCCCGCGTAGCGCACAGTTGGGGCGTGCCAGACCAATCGCCCATCGACGAGACCGGCCACCTGAAGCCTGACGAGAACCGCAAGGAGCGAGTGGATCGGGAGCTGATCGAGCTCCTGAACGAGCTCCGGGTGGCCCTCCCGGGCGTCCAGGTGCTGTTCGCGTTCCTCCTGATTCTGCCGTTCCAGCAGGGTTTCTCGGCCCTGGAGGACCTCGCCCGGCATGTGTACTTCGCTGCGCTGGCGGCGAGCGCGCTGGCGAGCGCGTTGCTGATCGCGCCGTCGGTCTACCACCGGCTCAACTTCCGACGCCGGAGCAAGGAGCAGATGCTCCGGGACGCGAACCAGCTCGCTATCGTCGGAACCGCGTTCGTGGCGCTGGGGATCGCCTGCGCGATCTTCCTCATCACCGACGTGGTCTATGGCCCGGGCCCCGCGGCGATCGCAACGGTCGTGACGGTCATCGTGTACGCCGCCCTGTGGTGGGCGCTGCCGCTCTACCGCCGGCGCCAGCCCGACGAGGACGCCGAGCAGTAGGTCGACGCTCCGGGGCTAACGTCGCGCGTTCACCGGCGACTCCACGCCTCCGGGTCCTTCAAGAGCCGCCGCACGTTCGCGGGCAGCTTCCCGGTCGCCACGTCCGCCAGGGTCGTTGCCTCGAGCACGGCCCGCATGCTCGCGCGGAGCGCGATCCAGACGTCCCGGAGGGCCGTGGCGGCACCTGCGTACGAGACGTCCTCGGGCGCGTCGTCGCGAACGCCGGCCAGCGGCCCGTCGATCGCCCGGATGACGTCCGCCAAGGTGATCTGTCCGGCAGGCCTCGCGAGCCGGTAGCCACCGATCCGCCCCCGCTGGCTCACCACGAGGCGTGAGCGACGCAGGTCGACGAGCAGGTTCTCGAGGAACTTCGACGGGATCGCCTGGGCGCGCGCGATGGCCTCGGCCCGAACCGGCTCCTCCCCGGCCGAGGCCAGCTCCAGGAGCGCCCGGATCGCGTAGTCGGCCCTCGCGGAGACTCTCACCCCGCGAGTCTTCGGAGCGACATTTGCCCCACGCGGTCGACGCCGGGCACCCGGTCCCGGCCTCAGGCCGCCGGTGTGCTTGCTGCCGCGAGTCGCCGGCTGCGATTCCGAACGTAGAGCCACGAAACGAAGGCGACGCCCACGATGATCACGAGGACGCGCAGGGCGAGGCCGATCGAAGGATTGACACCGAACAGCGACAGCGCTCGATCGACGTTGAGGAAGATGATCAACGCCCCGACGCCGGTCCCCAGCACCTGGTCGTTCATCCGGCTCACGAGAAAGGCGGAGAGCGGCGCCGCGATCACGCCACCGAGCAGCATCATCGCCACGATCCCAAAGTCGAGGCCGGCGGAACCGAGCGCCAGCAGGAAACCGATGCTCGCGCAGATCGAGACGATGAACTCCGAGCCGCTGACCGTCCCGATGATCTTCCGCGGTTGCATCCGGCTCGAGGCCATCAGCGTGGAGGTTGTGACCGGACCCCAGCCACCGCCACCGCTGGCATCGAGGAAGCCGCCGACGAGGCCAAGCGGGATGAGCGCCCAGCGGCGTTGCGTCGCGGTGGCCTTCGAGCCGATCGGGGCGGGTGCTTCGAGACCAGCCTCCTTCGCTGCCGCGACCCGACGGCCGTGGAGAAAGCGGATCAGGATGACCGCGCCGAGCACCAGCAGGACAATCGAAACCCATGGACGCGCGGCATCGAGCGACAGGTTCGAGAGCACCACGGCGCCAAGGAACGCCCCCACGCCACCTGGGATGCCGATCATCAGGAGCACCCTTCCGTTGACGTTCCCGAGCCGCCAGTGGGAGATGCCCGAAACCCCGGAGGTGCCGATCTCCGCGAGATGGACCGAGGCGGACGCGAGCGCGGGCGCCAGCCCCAGCGTCAGCAACAGGCTGGTCGACGTGACCCCGTATCCCATGCCCAGCGAGCCGTCGACCAGCTGAGCGATGAAGCCGGCGAAGGCGATCGCGATGAGGGTCGGCATCCGGTTCTCCTCCTGGACCGAGGCATAGGCGCCGTGGTGGCGCGCCGGCACATTCAGTTCACTAAGTCCACCGATTTAGTGGAGTTAGTCGGAATAGTCGCCCATCGCACGATGGCGCGTCAACCCCCTTGGAAGGACTACCGGCCGGGCCGCACCACGATCGGGGTATCCAGCCGGCCGAGCCGGTCGCCGGCGAGGGTCACGAGGTCGCCCGGCTCCAGCCACCGCCCGAGCGTCGCGTCCTTGACCTCCAACAGGCAGCCGGTCCCGAGCGTCCCGCTGCCGAGGAGGTCGCCCGGGCGGACGTGGACGTCAGCCGAGGCGCGCGCGAGCATCTCCCCGAACGAGTAGCGCGCGACCGACCACGAGCCCCGCGAGACCTCGGCCACCGTTCCGTCCGCTCCCGCGACCGTGGCGGTCAGCTCGAGGTCGGGCGCCTTCGCGTCGTCCCCGATGCGGTCTGCGAGCTCATCCGGGGTCACGATCCAGGGTCCGATGCTCAGCGCGAAGTCCTTGCCCTTAGCCGGGCCCAGGCGGACGGTCGACTCGTCGCGCTGGAGGTCCCGCGCCGACCAGTCGTTGAGGAGGAGATAGCCACCGATCGCCTCGGCGGCTCGCTCCGGCGGCAGGTCGAATGCCGGCGTATCCACGATGGCGCCGACCTCGAGCTCGAAGTCGAGCTCCTTCGAGTCCCGCGGCGCCCACACGGCGTCGTTGGGCCCGCGGACCTCGGAGACGTTCGAGAAGTAGAAGATCGGCAGGCGGTACCAGGCCTCCGGGATCTCGTTCTGGCGCCGCGACCACATCGTGGCGACATGCTGCTCGAAAGCGTAGAAGTCGCGAAACGACGGCGGCCGAAGAACGGGCGGACCGAAGGCGAGATCCCGCTCCCCGAGGACGGCATCGTCGTCGGCGTCGCGAGGGCCGCCGGCGACGTTGAACCCGTCGACGAGCTCGCCGAGCGCGTCGATCCGAAGGCCACGGGCAAGGTGGTCGTCGAGCGTGGTGATCGGCTGGCGAAACAGGACCGCGTTGTGGGTCCGTTGCGGGTCCGCGGCCACCAGCCGCCGTCGGACCACCTCGAGATCGAGCCACGGCCCGTCCTGCCACGTCCGGGCCGCGGCGAGACGCCACGGCGCACCGGCCGCGCCATGCCGCTCGCGAACGTGGGCGACTCGCACGCCCGGAGTCTACGGGAGGGCGACGAGCCGTCCCGAACCCGGCACCCGCCCGGTTCTCAGAACGGCCGGAACATCATCAGCCAGAGGATCGCCACGAACCCGACCCCGCCGATCGCGAGCAGGAGCTCAGGCCGCCGCGAGGCGAGGGCCGCCGCGAGCTCCTCGTCCGAAGCCGGGATCGGGTCGGGCTGACCCTCCTTGAAGTCTCGCGTCCGCAGGCCGAGAGCGACACGGATCCGGTTGAAATGACCGAGCCCCAGCGGCGTCATCGCGAATCCGATGGCGACCAGGAGCACGAGCGAGACCCAGATCCACGTCTTCGACCACGAGTTCAGGACCACGCCCGCGAGGATGCCGGCGATGAGCAGGACGATCAGGGCGATGGTGGCGACGGCCACGGAGACTGCCGAAAGGTCGAGCAACGCCGCCATGCGGGCGCGATCCGTCTCGCGCCGCACTCGAAACGCGACGAGCATCGAAACGCCATGGCCGGCCGCGAACACGAATCCGCCAAGCACGTGCAGGAACACGATCCAGCGGATGTAGGGCGTCAGGTCCATCCTCGTTTCCCTCCTGTCTTCATTGGGCTCACGCCGCGGCCAGCGCCGGCGTCGGCTCGCGCGAAACCGCGCGGGCGTAGACCAGCGAGACGAGGAATATCACGACGGCGTTGACCGGGTGGAGCGCCTCGATGGCGTTGACGCCGATGTACGGCAGCGACGACTGCACGATGTATAGGCCGAGGATCCCGAGGCTCTGCAGGATCCGCCGCCGGCCGAGACCGGTCGGGATGGCCGTGAGGACGAGCACGAGCGCGATCAGCCCGATCAAATAGCCGAGATTCCGATGGTTCTCGAAGTTGCCGTTCCCGCCGAACTGCACGATCGCCGTTCCGGCGAGCCAGACCTGGACGACGATCGAGCCGACGAGCAGCCACGCCACCGCGGCGTGGAGCTGTCGAAACAGTGGGCGCATGGTCAGACCTCCCTCCCCTCTCGCTGTGCTGGTTGCTCGGCCAGATTCCGGCGCTCCCGCGCGAGCGCGATGAGGCTGTTCCCGACGACCTCGATGGACTCCTCCAGGTTCAGCCCGGCTGCCCGAAGGTCATGGAGCGGGGCGTAGTTCACGTACGCCCGAGTCGCCGCTGCCACGACCCGGTCCGCGGCGAGATCGCGGAACGTCGCCTCGAAGAGCCGTGCGGCGGTCTCGTAGTACACAGCCGCTCGCTTCTGGAGCACCGGGTGCTCCATGTCCCTGGCGAAGGCCGGCCAGTCCTCCTCGCTGCGCACGTAGAAGCGGAACATCGAATCGACGTATCGCCGGATGCGATCAGGCTCTGCGTCGACCCCGTCCTGGATCCGCGCATCCGGAATATCCATCGTGATCGCGACGTCGTCGAGGACGGCCTCCAGAAGCCCATCGGCGGAACCGAAGTGATTGAGGATCGTGCCGCGGGCAACGTCGGCTCGTTTCGCGATCGCGGCCGTCGTCGTGCCGGAGATGCCGAGCTCCCGGTACAACGAACGCGCGGCGACACGGATTCGCAGACTCGTTGCTGCGGCCGACTCGGCGCGACGGTCCTGGTTGTACGTCCTCGGAGTCACCCGTGCAGTATCGATTGACTGACGTCAGCAGTCAATATATTTCGTCACCCGGCGGCGATGTTTTTCCAACGCTCGCGGCGCACGATCCACCGATACAGGTGGACGGCACCCCCGACGGGTGCCAGCCACGGGAGAGACGGTGGATCGCGATCTCGTCGAGGCGGCACAGCGAGGCGATCAGGCGGCGTTCGTCGACCTGGTCAAGCTCCGCGGCGGCCGCCTCCTTGCGATCGCGCATCGGATCCTTCGGGATGTCGACCGGGCCGAGGATGCCCTGCAGGACGCACTGGTGATCGCCTGGCGTGACCTGCCGAGCCTCCGCGATCCGGACCGGTTCGACGCCTGGGTCCACCGGCTGCTCACACATGTCTGCATTGCCCAGGCCGGCCGGGAGCGCAAGCGGATCAACAACCTGTACGTGCTCCCGGTGGAAGGCCCCGCCGCTCGGGACGAGCTGTTGGGCATCGCGGATCGAGACCAGCTCGACCGCGGCTTTCGCCGGCTGACCCCCGACCAACGCGCCATCCTCGTGCTCCGCCATTACGTTGGCTACGAGCCGAGCGAGATCGCCGAGGTCCTCGGACTCCCCGCGGGAACGGTCCGTTCCCGCCTCCATCACGCCCACAACGCCATGCGTGCCGCACTTGAAGCTGACGCACGCGTCTCGGTCGTCGGAGGTATCTCGCGATGAACCATCAGTCCGACATCGACCGCGTCCTCTCGACCTGGATGGCTGACGGTCCAAATGCGATTTCCGATCGCGTCGTGGATGTCGTCGCTGTCCGGATCGGCGTCCAGCGCCAGCGGCGCCCTTGGCCCTTCCCATGGAGGACCAACGTGACCCCAATCAGGCTTCTTGCCGCTCTGGCCGCGGCCCTCATCGTCGCCGTGGTCGGCTACAGCCTCTTGCCGAGGCTGCCCGACGCGGGTGGGCAAGCATCTCCCGCGTCGACTTCGACACCGACGCCGGAGCCGAGCGTCACTGTCCGCGATCTTCCGGAGGGCGGGCTTGCAGCGGGGCGATACCGCTTCCAGCCACTCACCGACCATCCGACGCTTTCCGTCTTCGCCGAGATCCCTGCCGGTTGGAACGGGGTCCCGCCGTGGGCGGTGTCCGGTCCTGTCGGGACCGAGGGTCCCAACGGGATCGCCATCGCGATCATCCGCGCCGACGGACTGTTCAGCGACCCCTGCCAGTGGGATCGGAACGGCTCCGGTACCTTCGACCAGCCGGGCGATATCGTGGTCGGACCTGCGGCGATCGACCTCGCGAACGCGCTCGCGGCGAATCCAGCTTACCCCGCCAGGTCGGCGCCGAGCCCGGTCGCGCTCGATGGGTACCAAGGCTACCTCGTGGAGATCCTCCTCCCAACCGGGGAGGACCTCCGAACGTGCGACCAGGACGAAAGCGGCGACGCCCGCTACTTCCCCTTCTCGGGCAAAGACGCAGGCCTGTACGCCCAGGGAAATAACAACTATTGGTTCGTGTACATCCTGGACGTCGACGGGACTCGGGTGATCGTCGTCCGGCTGGGTTACGACGAGACGCCGGCGGCTGACATTCGGGCCGGCATCGCCATCGTCGACTCGCTCGAGTTTGCGCCGTGATCGAAGGCCCCTGAAGAACCGGCACCGGCTGTACGGAACCGCCGTCGGCACCAGCCGGCGGCGGTTCCGATTCGGTGCGGGGTTGGACGGTGGCTACCCGTAGCTAGAGGTTCCCGCGCCGGGCCTGTTCAATCTCGATCGCCTCGAACAGGGCCTTGAAGTTGCCGACGCCGAACCCGCGCGAGCCGTGGCGCTCGATGATCTCGAAGAAGAACGTCGGGCGGTCCTGGATCGGGCGGGTGAAGATCTGGAGGAGGTAGCCCTCCTCGTCCCGGTCGGCCTCGATCCCCAGCTCCTCGAGCGTCGCCATCGGCACGCCCACGTCGCCGACCCGGTCGGCGAGGGTCTCGTAGTACGCGTGCGGCATCCCCAGGAACTCGATGCCGTTCTCGCGCAGCTGGCGGACGGTGGAGACGATGTCCTCGGTCCGGAGGGCGACGTGCTGCGTGCCGGCGTCGAGGTAGTAGTCGAGGAACTCCTGGATCTGACTCTTCTTCTTGCCGGAGGCCGGCTCGTTGATCGGGAACTTGATCCGCCCGTTGCCGTTGGTCATGACCTTGGACATCAGGGCCGAGTAGTCGGTGTGGATGACCTTGTCGTCGTAGTGGATGAGCTGGGCGAAGCCGAAGACGTCGCGGTAGTAGTCCACGAAGCGGTTCATGTCACCGAGGTCGACGTTACCGACGCAGTGGTCGATCTCGAGGAGGCTCAGGCCCTGGGCCGCCGCCGCGGGCTTCTTGATCTTCCGGTAGCCCGGCGCGAAAACGCCCTGGTAGTCGCGACGATCGATGAACGAGTGGCGGACCTCGCCGTACGTCCCGACCGCACTCCGGCGGAGGATGCCGTCCTCGCCGCCGTCCAGCTCGACAGGCTCGATGGCCGACGTCGCGCCCCGGGTCGTGGTCTCGCGCCATGACGAGGTCGCGTCGTCGACCGTGAAGGCGATGTCCTTGACGCCGTCGCCGTGCTTGGCGACGTGCTCGGCGATCTCCGTGTCGGGCTGGAGCGCCCCGGTCACGACGAGGGTGATGTCGTTCTGGCGCAGGACATAGCTGATCCGGTCGCGGACGCCCGTCTCGAGGCCGGCATAGGCAACGGGCGTGAAGCCCCAGAGGGCCCGGTAATAGTGGGCCGCCTGCTTTGCGTTCCCGACCCAGAACTCGACGTGGTCGACGCCGTTCAGAGGCAGGAAGTCCTTGGCCTCCTTGTAGGCGTCCTTGTTGAGGTGGGCGCCCGACTGGTTGGCGGCGCCCTTCGTTAGCGTGTCGGTCATCGATCAGGTCTCCGTCGCCACGGTTTCGGCTGATCGTACTCCCGAGCGCCTTTCACCCGGCTACAACGCCGGCCTCGGACGAAGCCGAGGCCGGCGTGGTTCCAGGTCGTGGGTACAGGTACGGATCGGGCGCGACCTCCGCGCTAGTCGACCGCGGTCACGGGCTGCAGCTGCACGGTCGCGAGGATGTCCTCGAGAAAAGCCGCCGTGTCGAACGATCGAAGGTCGGCGTCGTCTCCTGACGCATACAGGGCGATGGCGTAGCCGCGGCCACCGCTCGAGAAGAGCTCGATGTCACAGGCCGTGCCGATGGCGCGGTCCGCACCTTCGATGACCGCACGCTCGGTTCGCGCGCAGCCCTCGGTGGCCAGGAAGTCCGTCAACCACGCGTCGAACGATGTTCCGCCGAGCGGCTGTGAAGCCAACGCCAGGAAGAGGTGATCTTCCTTCTCCGGGTCGTAGATGAGGTCGCCCGACGCTTCACCGAACTGCGGCGGATCGGCGTCCGTCCACGCTTCCGTGGCCGCCGTCATCGTCCAGCCGGCCGGGACCGAGAGCGATAGGCCGTGGCGGTCCGACGTGAATGTCTCGGTCAGGGCAGGCGGCACATAGGTGGCCGCGGTCGGCGCCGGCGGGAGGGTCCGCGGCGCCGTCGGTGACGCAGATGGCGAGGCAGCCGGGTTCGAGGGAGCGGCCGGGCCGGGCGGCGCGAACCGCCAGAGGGCCAGCACGCCGACGGCGATCACCGCCGCGGCAGCGAGGCCGAGCTTTGCAAAGGTGGGCATGTCGAGGTTCCTCCGCGGCGCGAATGGGCCGCGCCGCTGTCGGGTCGTTTCGATGGTCGTTAGCGCGGACCGCAGGATCCAGTCAGGCGCCCGGCTCGGTGCCTCCCCATGGAGGTGCTCCGCCAATCGGCGCTCGAGATTTCGTAGTGTGATCATGCCGTCCGTCCTCCCCGCGCCGCCGTGGGCAGCGCTCGGGCATCGGCCTCGAGGGCCGCCCGCAGGGCTTCGATTGCGTAGTGGAGGCGGGACTTCGCCGTCCCGACGGGAATGTCGAGGGCCTCAGCCACGTCGCCCGGCGCGAAGCCGAGGTAGTAGGTGAGGACGAGGATCGTTCGCTGCGCCTCATTCAGGCGTTTGAGCCCGCGTTCGAGCTCGTCGCGATCGGCAAGCTCCGCCGCTCGGTCGTGCTCGGTGGGCTCGTTCGGTACGACGGTGAGCTCGGTGCGCCAGCGTCGACGCTGGCGTCCGATGTCCGCGCACGCGCGGACGGCAAGGCGGTAGATCCAGGCATCGAAGCGGTCCACATCGCGCAGCGATGGAAGATCGCGCCAGGCCCGGACGAGCGTTTCCTGGGCTGCATCTTCCGCGAGTTCGGCGTCGCGGAGGATGAGCCGAGCGATGGCATACAACCGATCGACAGACCCGGCCGCCAGCACGGCGAAGGCCTCGCGGTCTCCGCTACGCGCCCGCTGGACCAGATCTGTCTGCAACACCCTCGCTCCTCGTGGGAGGCGACCGATCTGGTCCCTACACCCTAAACGGCGGGGCCACGGCCGGAGCGGTTCAATAATTCCCCCGCTGCCCCTCATCGGCGTGCTCGCTGCCGACGCGTGCGACACTCCGGACATGGCATCGATGGGCGAGCTTGGTGGGCGGCTGGAACGGGCGACGGCAGAACTCGTAGCGCTGGGGCCGCCCGTGGCGGCCGGAGAGCCGTGGGCGCTCGCGGACGTCTACGGGCCCGGCCCCGAGTCGAGCTGGGGCCCGCGCGAGGTCCTCGCCCACGTGGCCGAGATGTTGCCGTTCTGGCTGGGGGAGATCGAGCGGATCGTGGACGCCGGGGTGGGGCCAGATGGTGGCGAGCCGCCGGCCTTCGGGCGCCTCGAGGACGATCCGATCCGGGTCCAGGTCATCGGGCGCGATCGCGCGTTCCCGGGGCGCGAGCTCCTGGGCCGGATCGACGTCGAGGGTCGGCGCGTGGCGCGCCGCCTGCGCGCGCTCGATCCGCAGGCCAGCCTGCTGGGCCGCCACCCGACGCGTGGCGACCTCTCGATCGCCGACCTCGCCGAGCGGCTCATCGTCGCGCATGCTGAGGGCCATGTGACCCAGCTTCGCGAGTCCGTCGGAGGCGCGGGCTAGCCGCACCGGCCGGCCGGCGACAACCGGGGCCTGATCTATGTTCCTCCTGTGGGCGATCCCGGCCGGCATGCTCGTCGGCCTGGCGCTCGGCGGGCGGCTCTCGAACCTCTCGAGCCTCGGCTTCCGCTGGGGCTGGCTGGCGCTCGGCGGCCTGCTGGTCCAGGTGGTGCTGTTCACGCCGAGCGTCGAGGCCGCGGCCGGAGCAGCCACACCGGCGATCTACCTCGGGTCGACGCTCGTAGTGTTCGTCGCGGTCCTGCGGAACGTCCGGTTGCCGGGGATTCCGGTGGTGCTCGTCGGCGCCCTGTCCAACCTGCTCGCGATCGCGGCGAACGGCGGCTACATGCCGGCTGATCCCACGGCCATGGAGATCGCGGGTCTGCCGCCCGGCGATCACGCCAACAGCGTCGTGCTCGTCGACCCCGCGTTGCGGCCGCTGACGGACATCCTCGCGCTGCCGGCGTGGCTGCCGATGGCGAACGTGTTCAGCGTGGGCGACGTGCTGATCGCGGTCGGGATCTTCTGGACGATCGTGGCGACGATGCGGCGCCCGGTCGCGAGGGAGGCGGCGTCCGCCGCGGAGGCGCAGGCCTAGCGGCGATCCCCCGTCGCCCGAGAGCCTTCCTCGGCCTCGACGTCGGCACCGGACGGGACGCCGACCTCCAGCTGCTCGCCCAGCTCCACGGTCCGGCGGAACGCGGCCCAGACGGCCTCCGAGAGGACGGTCCTGAGGCGCCCGGACTCGAGCTCGTGGAGCGCCGCCGCGCTGGTGCCGCCCGGCGACGTGACCATGTTCCGAAGCTGCGCCGGGTGCATTCCTGACTGCTTCGCGAAGAGTGTCGAGCCCTCCAATGTCTCGATCACGAGGTCGTGCGCGATGTGGCGCGCGAACCCGAGGTGGACGGCCGCGTCGATGAGGGCCTCCATGACGAGGAAGACGTAGGTCGGGCCGGTGCCGGAGACCGCAGTCGCCATGGCGACGAGCCGCTCGTCGTCGACCTCGATCTGGTGGCCGAGGGCCGACAGGAGCACGCCGGCCTGCTCGCGCTGGGCCTCGGAGGTCTCGGGGGTCGCGAACCAGACGGTCATCCCCCGGCCGAGCTGGGCCGGCGTGTTGGGCATGCTCCGGACGACCTCGCGGTGGCCGAGGTGGCCCATCAGCGCCCGGGTGGTCGCGCCGGCGAGGATGCTGATGACGAGCTGCCCGGGCCGCAGCCGGCCCCGCACCTCGCGCCCGACCCGGCCGAGCATCTGGGGCTTGATCCCGAGCAGCACGACGTCCGCGCCCTCGACCGCCGCCGCATTCGAATCAACGGTTCGGATGCCGTGGGCCCGCTCGAGGGCCTCGCGCCGGTCGCCGCGGGGGTGGCTCGCGACAATCTGGCTGGGCGTCACGATGTCGCCGCGGAGCAGGCCGGCGATGATCGCCTCGGCCATGACGCCGGAGCCGACCGTTGCGATCGTGGCGCGCGCGAGCGATGACATGGGGCGGGCAGTATGCCACGAGGTCCAGGGCGCCCCGATCGGGCGGGAGGGGCGATCAGGCGGCCGAGCCGCCTCGGCTCAGCGCGGTTTCGCGGCGTCCACCGCTTCGCGCGCGGCCCCCCGGTCGTTGAACCAGAGGGCGTCGATGGGGGTGAAGTTCGCCCACTCCGCCGGCACCTGGTCTTCCGGGAAGATCGCGTTCACCGGACACTCCGGCTCGCAGGCCCCACAGTCGATGCACTCGTTCGGGTCGATGAACAGCTTCCGATCGACGCCTTCCTCGTAGTGGATGCAGTCGACGGGGCACACGGAGACGCACGAGATATCCAGCACGTCGATGCACGGCTCGGCGATGACGTAGGACATGACGCGCTGAGCTCCTCCGCGTGTGCTGCTCCGATTGGGATCGGTAGCGTACAACGGGTTTCGCGGCCTTGACACGGCGTCTGCCGCGCCCGGACACTCCGCGGAACCTCGCGGTCCGGCGAGGTGTGCGAGGAGATGCTTGGCCATCCTGACCAGCGGGGACTCGCAGGTCGCTGCGCCCGTCGACGCGCCGGGAACCACGACGGCTGCCAGTCGTCCCGCCGTGCGCCTCGAGAAGCTGACGAAACGCTTCGCGAGCGACGGCGCTCGTCGAGCCGGGCGCTCGGGCGCCCCGAAGACCGACGGCGATGCCGTGGTGGCCGTCGACGCCATCAACCTCGACATCGCCGATGGCGAGTTCTTCTCGATGCTTGGCCCATCGGGGTCCGGCAAGACCACGACCCTGCGGCTGATCGCGGGCTTCGAGCTGCCGACCGAGGGCCGGGTCCTGCTCCACGGCGAGGACGTCACCCGGCGGCCGCCGTTCGAGCGCGACGTCAACACCGTCTTCCAGGACTACGCGCTGTTCCCGCACATGACAGTCGGCGACAACGTCGCCTACGGCCTGACCGTCCGGAAGGTCCCGAGGGCCGACCGCGAGCGCCGCGTCGGCGAGGCGCTCGAGATGGTCCGGCTGTCCGGCTACGAGCGCCGCAAGCCGTCGCAGCTCTCGGGTGGGCAGCGGCAGCGCGTCGCCCTCGCGCGCGCGCTCGTGAACCGCCCCCGCGTCCTGCTGCTCGACGAGCCCCTCGGTGCGCTCGACCTGAAGCTCCGCGAGGACATGCAGATCGAGCTGAAGGCGATCCAGCAGGAGGTCGGGATCACGTTCGTGTACGTGACCCACGACCAGGAGGAGGCGCTGACGATGAGCGATCGTCTGGCTGTCTTCAACCGCGGGCGAATCGAGCAGATCGGAACGCCGGCGGACCTCTACGAGCGTCCGTCGACCGCCTTCGTGGCCGGGTTCGTCGGGACGTCGAACCTGCTGCGCGGCGACGTCGCGCAAGCGCTCGTCGGCGAGGAAGGCCTGTTCACCGTCCGACCCGAGAAGATCCGGATGACCGAACCGGGTGCTGGGGTGGCCGACGACGAGGTCGGCGCGGATGGCACTATCCGCACGGTGGTCTACCTCGGGCCGGACACGCGCTACATCGTGGCGCTCGATGCCGGCTCGGACCTGGTGGTCACCCAGCAGAACCTGACGACATCGTCCATGGAGGTGCTGGCCGCGCAGGGGCAACCCGTGCGGCTGGTGTGGAAGCGACAGCACGTTCTCCGAGTCCAGGAGTGACCCGGAGCGGGCTGAGAGGAGGACACATGTTCCAGCGGAAACTTGGGGGAGCCATGGCAGTGGCGGCCATCGTCGCCGCCTGCGGCACGGGAACACCCTCGACGGCCCCGACGACCGGCGCCGCCACGAGCGCGCCCGCGACCGGCGCCGCGACGACTGCTCCGGCGACGACCGCGCCCACGACCGGAGCGATCGGCGAGGGCGAAGGTGAGCTCAACCTGATCATCTGGGCCGGCTACGCGGAGAGCGGCGAGACGGCCGGCTTCGAAGCCTTTGACTGGGTCACCCCGTTCGAGACGAAGACCGGCTGCCAGGTCAACACCACACCGATGACCGACTCGAACAACGGCGTCTCGCTCATGCAGGGCGGGCAGTACGACGGCATCTCGGCGTCGGGTGACGCGACGACCCGCCTGATCCAGGGTGGCCTCGCTGCGCCCGTCGATACATCGCTGCTGCCGAACTACGCCAACGTCTTCCCCGGCCTGAAGGACCTGCCGCACAACACCGTCGACGGCGTCAACTACGGCGTCCCGCACGGCCGCGGCGCAAACCTCCTGATGTACAACACCGAAGCGGTCACCCCGGCCCCCACCACATGGGACGGCGTGTGGGAGGGCGGCGCGCCCTACTCGGGCAAGATCAGCGTCTACGACTCGTCCATCTACATCGCCGACGCGGCGCTGCACCTGATGACGAAGCAGCCGGCGCTGGGGATCACGAACCCCTACCAGCTCAACGATGCGCAGTTCGCGGCCGCGCTCGCCCTTCTCGGGATCCAGGCCGCCAACGGTGCCACGTACTGGGCGTCGTACACGGACCAGATGGCCTCGTACACCTCCGGTGACGTCGTCATCGGCACGACGTGGCCGCTCCAGGTCGCCCTCCTCAAGGCCGAGGGCGTCAAGGTGGAAGGCATCCTCCCGGCGGAGGGGTCCACCGGCTGGTCGGACACCTGGATGATGCACAAGAACGCCGCGAATCCGAACTGCATGCTCATGTGGATGGATCACATGATGTCGGCCGAGGCGAATGGCATGGCCACCGTGTACTTCGGTGAAGCTGCCACGAGCCAGCAGGCATGCGACTTTGCCGAGACGCTGTCCCCGGGCCATTGCGAAGTGACCCACGCGACGGACGAGGCCTACTACCAGAAGGTCTGGTACTGGTCGACACCGCAGGCGGACTGCGCCGACGACGACGCCGCCACGACCTGCAAGACCCAGGAGGACTGGGTCGCGGCCTGGACGACGCTGCGCGGCAGCTGACCCGGCCGAACCCGCTGCACCGAAGGGCTCCCCGAACGTCGGGGAGCCCTTCATCATTGGGCCACCGATGTCCAACCGTCCCCTGACCACGAGCACCACGCGTGAGGCGCCCCCGGCCGCCGGCATCCTCCGAAGGGTTGCGGGGTGGCTCTTTCCGCGCCGGCGACTGCAGATCGGGCTGCTCCTCACGACGCCGATCGGCTGGCTGGTCGTCGTCTATCTCGGCTCGCTGTTCCTTTTGCTCTTGAGCGCGTTCTGGGCCCAGGACGGGTTCACCGGGAACGTCGTGCCGTTCGATTGGTCGATCGCCGCGTTCGAGGCCCTGGTCACGCAGGACGTCTATCGGACAGTCGCCCTGCGGACGCTCGGCGTCGCCGCGCTGGTGACGCTGACCGATGTGCTGCTTGCCTTCCCGATCGCCTACTACATGGCCCGCGTGGCCTCGCCGCGGGTCCGGAACGTGCTCGTGATCGCCGTGCTGCTCCCGCTGTGGGCGGCGTACCTCGTGAAGGTCTACGCATGGCGGACGATCCTGCAGGGCAACGGCCTGCTCGACGTCGTTCTCGAGCCGCTCGGGATCGGCCAGCCGTGGCAGGGGCTCAGGGGAATTGCCAACTCCTGGCTCGTGCTGAGCTACCTGTGGCTGCCGTACATGATCCTGCCGCTGTACGCGGGGCTCGAGCGGATCCCGGGCTCGTTGCTGGAGGCGTCAGCGGACCTCGGCGGCCGGGCGCGAACCACGTTCCGGCGCGTGATCCTGCCGTTGTCGTTCCCGGCCGTCGTGGCCGGCTCGATCTTCACCTTCTCGCTGACGCTCGGCGACTACATCACCCCGGACCTGGTCTCGGACGCGAAGTTCGTCGGGAACGTCATCTACGACAACTCGAGCCTCGGAAGCCCGCCACTCGCCGCCGCGTACTCGCTCGTGCCGATCACGATCATGGTCGTGTACCTGATCGTGGCGCGGCGGTTCGGCGCCTTCGAGTCGCTCTGAGGTGATTCGGTGACCGAGTCTCGCGGCGCCCGGATCATGTTGCGGCTCGCGACCGCCGGGGTGCTGCTGTTCCTCTACCTGCCGCTCGCCGTGATCATGATCTACGCGTTCAACACGAGCCGGGTCCAAGCGTGGCCGCCACAGGGCCTGACGCTCCACTGGTTCGAGGAGGCGCTCCAGAACCGGCGCGTCATCCAGGCGGTCATCAACTCGCTCCTGGCCGCGACGCTCGCGACCGCGGTCGCCCTTGTCCTCGGGACACTGTCTGCGATCGCGATCCACCGTTATTCGTTCTTCGGCCGGCAGACGATCTCGTTCCTCTTCATCCTCCCGATCGCCCTGCCCGGCGTGGTGACCGGAATCGCGCTGCAGCGATCGTTCGTCACCTTCGGGATCGACTTCGGCCTCCTGACGATCGTGATCGGCCACGCGACCTTCTGCGTGGTCATCGTGCTCAACAACGTCGTCGCCCGGCTGCGGCGGCTGCCCTCGTCCCCGGAGGAGGCCTCCGCCGACCTCGGCGCAACCATGTTCACGACATTCCGGAGGATCACCGGGCCGCGGCTGGGGACGGCCCTCCTGTCGGGCGCGCTCCTGTCGTTCGCGCTGTCGTTCGACGAGATCATCGTCACGCTGTTCACGGCCGGACCGGGCACGCAGACCATCCCGATGTTCATCTTCTCGTCGATCCAGCGCCCGAACGAGCTGCCGGTCGTGAACGTGGTCGCCTTCGTCCTGATCCTCGC
The DNA here is from genome assembly GCA_046707905.1 of Candidatus Limnocylindrales bacterium. Taxonomy (GTDB): domain Bacteria; phylum Chloroflexota; class Limnocylindria; order Limnocylindrales; family CSP1-4; genus UBA5189. Next base: position 1,494 of record JBKKDM010000008.1, on the reverse strand, counting down.
CAGCATCATCCCTGTCTGGCTGGCGCAGCGAATCAGCGGCGCCGAGACCACCGGGGCGAGGCTCTAGGCACCTCCCGGGGCGGCGGCGTCGCCCAGTTGATGAGACCCGTGACGGGTCAATGCCGCATGCCGGGACGTGCGCGCTACGATCGAGCGATGGCGACGTCCTTCGACGCTGCGACGGCTCGCTCGGACCTGCTGGCGGAACGCGCCCGCCTCTTCGAGGAGCTGGGCGAGCCGATCGAGGCGCCCGGCCAGATGACCTACGGCTCCCAGGCCGCCGCCGCGAGCCACGTCTTCGAGCAGCAGCGCGACCTTGCGCTCCGGGAGCGGTCACGCGGCGAGCTGGAGAAGGTCGAGGCGGCGTTGCGGCGGCTCGATGACGGGACGTACGGGACCTGCACGAGCTGCGGCAAGCCGATCGCGCTCGAGCGCCTGGAGGCGATCCCGTGGGCCCCGGTCTGCATCGACTGCGCCCGGAAAGGGGTGCGGTGAGCGCCGTCGCGGGGGCCGAGGCGGCAGGGGGCCCAGCGGCGACGCCGGCGCCGGCGGCGGAGATCGGCGGCGAGGCGCCGCTCGTCTCGCTCGCGGACGTCCGGCGGGCAGCCGCGAATCTCGCCGACGTGGCGCTCCGGACGCCGCTCCTGCCGTTCGGCACGGCGGGCAGCGGCGGCCCACGGGTCCTGCTCAAGGCCGAGTCCCTGCAGCCGATCGGCGCGTTCAAGCTTCGCGGTGCCTACCACGCGATCGCCCCTCTCTCCGCGGAGGAGCGGTCCCGGGGTGTCGTCACCCACTCGTCCGGCAACCATGCCCAGGGCGTCGCCCGGGCCGCGCGCCTGCTGGGCGTGCGGGCGGTGGTCGTGATGCCCTCGAACGCCCCGGAGGTCAAGCGCCGGCGGGTCGAGGCGGACGGGGCGGAGATCGTGACCGTGGGGCCGGCGAGCAGCGAGCGCGAGGCGATGGCGCACCAGCTGGTCCGCGAGCGCGGGCTGATCTTCGTGCCGCCCTACGACGACGACCGGATCATCGCCGGGCAGGGCACCGTGGGGCTCGAGATCGCCGAGGACGTGCCGGATCTCGCCGCCGTGCTGATCCCGGTCGGTGGCGGCGGGCTCGCAAGCGGCGTCGCGGTCGCGATCCGCGCGCTCCATCCCGACGCCCGGATCATCGGCGTCGAGCCGGAGGTCGCCGCCGACGCCCAACAGTCGCTGCGCGAGGGCCGGATCGTGCGCTGGAACGCGGCCCGGACCGGTAGCACCATCGCCGACGGGGTCCGGACCCAGGCCATCGGCCGGCGCACCTTCGCGCACCTGTCGCGGCTCCTGGACGACATCGTGACCGTGCCCGAGGGCGAGATCGCCGCGACGGTCCGCCTGATCGCCGACGAGGCCCGCCTGGTCGTGGAGCCGTCGGGGGGCGCCCGCCAAGGGGGCCCCCCCTGCCCCCCCCCCCCCCCCCCCCCCCCCCCCCACCCCCCCCAGAACGGGAAAAACG
>JBKKDM010000007.1:0-34318 GCA_046707905.1 Candidatus Limnocylindrales bacterium | reverse complement strand
ATGGACCGCCGGCGCCCGCCCGCGCGCTTCGTCGCGCCGATCGTCACCGTTGCGGTTTTCGGGGTGCTGGCGGCGTTCACCGGTCGGGGCCTCGCCTGGTGGGCCCTCGCCGCCCCTGTCGCGATGGCCGCGCTCCAGCCGGGGCTGAAGCTCTCGGACGCAGCGGCGGTCGGCCGGCCGCGCGTTCGCGCCCGCACCGCCCGCGCGTCGGCCGAAAGCGAGAATCGCCCCTCCCCGCTGAACGCGGTCGTGATGGTCGCGCTGGTCGTCGCAGGCGTCGCGCTGCTTCCCCTGTGGCGCCCGCTCGGGCGTGCGGATGTGCCGATCGGGACGCTCAGCAGCGCACCGCAGGGCATCGCGGCCTTCCTCCATGGCATGACCGAGGAGCAGTATCGGAACGTCTGGGCCCCGCAGTCGTGGACGTCGTTCCTCGAATGGGGTGCGCCCGGCGCGTGCTACGCCGTCGACTCGCGGATCGAGCTTTTCCCGGCCGAGCTCTGGGCAGACGCGTCGCAGCTCGACCAAGGGGTCGGCGAGTGGCTCTCGATCTTGAGCGAGCGGACTGTCGAGGCGATGGTCGTCACGACGGACCAAGCGCCCCGAATCGAACCGCTCCTTGAGGCGACCGGCTTCTGGTCATCGGCCTATCGAGACGCCGAAGGCTCCGTCTGGGTCCGGGCGATCGAAGCGAACGCCCGGCAAGGCGGGTGCCCGTTATTCCCCGGGTGAATGAACAAGGCGGCGGTGGCTAGCCTTCACCGCGATTTGAACTCCCACACGCATGAAATCGCCCGAATGAGTCGCCCGGTGCATCGATGCGCCGATCCAGGTAGCGGGCGGGGCGGCGTTCAGTCTTGGGAGGAATAGCGGAGCCTGCCCCAGCCTGCGCTCCCTCGATCTACGGCAGGTAGCTGTGCCAGTAGCGCTCGGCTGAGCCTGCGACGCGCCCTACCGTCCCGACCGCGGCGGCGTGCTGCCGCACGGCGGCGCCCATCGGCTTGACGCCCCCGAAGAGTCGGTCGATCTGGCTCTCGTACAGCGAGATGCCGCGAACCTTGCGCTCCATCTGGTCGGTGATGTCGGCGTAGCGCGGGGTCATGAGGACCTCACGCGGGATCCCATCGAGCGCACCCTCGGGCAGGTCCTCGAGCGTCTGGAAGGAGTTCCACCAGGCGTACGGGAAGTCCTCGTAGAAGACGACATTGCCGGCCCACTCGGGACCGGGCATGACCCAGTCCCGGGGCTCCGCCAGCAGCGCGACCCCGGCATCGCGGCAGAGCTGGTGGTCGACGTGGTTGCCGACCGCGAGCGGGAAGTACACGTTCTGGGGCTCAAGCCGCGCGATCTCCCGACGCAGGATCGAAATCGGGGCCTCGTCGTCCGGCCGAACCGACCCGAGCAGCGCATCGTCGCCCTCGTAGCCGCGGAAGACCGCATCGGGCAGGTCCAGGAACACGACCGAGGCCTCGGAGAAGTAGGCGAACCGCTCGTCCTCGACCCGGCGCCGCGCGATGACCTCGCCCGCGGTCGCGGCCTCGAGCAGGTCCTCGCCGTAGATCGCGCCCTGGGTCGAGACGTCGTCCATGACCGCCTGGCCCGCGAGCGACTTGTTGCGGATCGACGCCCGGCGGTACCACGAGGCCCGCTGCCAGAAGCGCTTCGCGGACGCGTCGGCGTCCTCCTGCGTGGCCTCGAGGCGATCGTCGTCGGCAAGCCATTCTGCGTCGGCCTCGCCGGCAGGGAAGTCGGCTCTGATGGCCGATCGATTGAAGGCCTCGGTCACGGGCCACATCGCCTTCGTGCCGAACCCGAGCGCCTCGCGCTGGTAGCCCGTCAGCCCGTTGCCGTTCGTCGAGCCCGAACCCGAGAAGACCGTAAGGATCGTGACGTTCTGCCCGATCTCCCGGAGGCTCGCGATCAGCCCGCCGCACGACAGCGCGACGTCGTCAGGGTGGGGGGCGACGAACACGTGGGCCATCAGCGGCCGAGTATAGAGAGGCCCTCGCCTCAGCGACCCTCGTCGCGGAAGCCGCCCTCGCCGACGAGTGGCACGAAGACGACCGCGCCATCTGAGAGCTCGTCCCAGTCGTTCGGGCCACGGCGCTCGACCACGATCAGGTCCTGCTGATAGCGCGGCCCGACCGGGATCACGAGCCTGGCCCCGACCGCCAGCTGCTCGCGGAGCGCGTCTGGAACGGCGGGCGCGGCCGCGGTGACCACGATCCCGTCCCAGGGCGCCCCGTCGGGCTCGCCCTGGCTGCCGTCGGCGGTGCGGACGTCGACGCCCTCGATGCCGAGCGTCGCGAATCGCTCGCGGGCCTGCTCCGCGAGGTCGGCGTGCCGCTCGATCGACGTCACCCGCGCCCCGAGCCGCGCCAGGACCGCAGCTTGGTAGCCAGACCCGGTGCCGATCTCGAGGACCCGGTCGCCCACCTCCACCCCGAGCAGCTCGGTCATCCGGGCGACGATGTAGGGCTGGCTGATCGTCTGGCCCGCGTCGATCGGGAGGGCCCGGTCGTCATAGGCCATGGGGGCCGGGACATTTGGGACGAAGATCTCCCGCGGGACGGCGGCCATCGCCTCGAGGACGCGCTCGTCCCGAATCCCGCGCCGCTGGAGGTGGTCCGCGACCATCCGGGCACGCGCCTGCCCGATCCCCCTGTCGCTCGGCGTGTCCGCCGGCCGGCGCCGACCGAGGCGCAGTCGCACGCGACGAGGCTACACCCGCCGGGGCGCCTCAGACGCAGGCGTCAGCTGCTCGGCGTGGTCGCGCTGGGGGCGGGCGATGCCGCCGGGGAAGCTGCGGGCGAGGCCGCCGGCGATGCGACCGGCGAGCCCGAGGCCGCGGGGCTGCCGCTGGCGCCGGGGCTGGTGCTCGGGCCGGGGGACTGCGTGACGATCGGGCTGGGGGTCGGCCGGACCGTGAAGGCGCCGCCCTTTCCGAAGGCCATCGCGGCCACGAAGATCAGCACGAAGACGAGGATCGTCGCGACCACGAAACCCGACGACACCGGGTCCTTGATCCGCAGCGCCGGGTCGATCGCGAACGGGGTCCGCGTCGGCGCGCGCTGGAGCTCCTCTTCCTCCTCGCGAACGCGGCGGCCGAAGCGGCCGCGCTTCTCGGGCTCGTCGCGTCGACGCTTGGCCTCGCGGCGTCGTCGCGCTTCTTCCTCGGCGCGGGCGCGGGCGCCGAGCTTCGGCGTCGCGGCGGCATCGTCGCCTTCGAGCTCTTCCTCGTCGAGGTCTTCGTCCCCATCGGCGTCGAGCTCGCCGTCGGCGTCGTCCTCGAGCGCCTCGACCACGAGATCCTCAGCCTCCGAATCACCCTCGATTGCCTCGCCCGACGCGGCCTCGTCGACCTCGTCCTCCGCGGCATCGGCGGCGTCCGCGAGCTGCGCGTCGGTCAGGTCGGGCGCCTCCTCGACGATCTCTTCGGGCGTCGCCGGCTCGATGGCGTCAGAAGTCGGCGGCGCGTCGTCGCCGGGGACGGCGTTCGATCGATCGGTCATCGGTCGGGTGGGCTCCAGGGGCTCGGGCGAAGGTGTCCCGCGTCGATTGCGGACCGCCGCGCAGTGTACGTCAGGCGTCGCGCACGGCCGGCACGAGCGCGCCGATGAGGCCCGCTGCGACGGTGACTAGCCCGAATACCGCGATCACCGCCGCCGCCCCGAACGCCTCTCCCAGCACCCCGCCGATGCCCATCGCGAACGTCAACGAGCTGGAGACCAGCCAGAACCGCAGCCCCAGCACCCGGCCCATCATCTCGGGCGGCGTCCGCCGTTGGAACATCGTCTGGCTCGGGATCACGAAGGCGAGATTTCCCACTCCGACCCCGAAGGCCATCCCGATCGCGAGCGGCAGGTTGCCGGCCAACGCCATCGCGGCGACGAAGCCGCCGGTGACGATGTAACCGACGATCACCATCTTGCCGAGACCCAGCCGGCTCCCGATCAGTCCGATCACGAACCCGCCGACCAGGTTTCCAGCCCCGATCGCCCCCTCGAGGAAGGCATAGCTCTCCTCGTCGTTGAAGCCCCCGAGGTCGATCGCCGTTGAGGCGTAGACCGGCGTCAGCGCCAGGAGGATCCCGAGCATGAACTGCGCCGGGACGGCCAGCAGCGTGTTCGCGAGCAGCGCGGTCTCGCTGCGGAGGAAGCGCCAGCCCTCGCCAATCTCGGTGCCGAACGTGGCCATGGCGCCGCGCACGCCCCTCGCGGTCTCGGCAGCCGCCTCGGCGACTGCGCCCGCCGCCGCGCGCCCAACCGGCGCCACCGCGATGGAAGCGATCAGCACGGCCGACGCGACGTACGTCACCGAGTCGACCCAGAATGCCAGTGGCACCTGACTCCCGAGCAGTCCGACGAACAGTCCGGCGATCACGTAGCCGCCGATGTCGGCGAACGCCTCGCCGGCCCAGAGCGCGGAGTTCGCGGGGACGAGGTCGTCCGAGCTGACGATCCGCGGAAGGATCGCGCCCTTGGCTGGACGGAAGAAGATCGAGACCGTGGTCAGGAGGAACACGAGGGGATAGGCGAGGGCGAGGTTCGTCACGGCCGCGAGGGGGATCAGTAGGACGAGGCCGGCACGCAGGAGGTCGCTGACGATCATCACCTCGCGGTGGTCCCAGCGATCGACGAGGGCACCGGCGATCGGGCTGAAGAGCAGGTTCGGGAGCGTCGCGGCGAGGAAGACTGCCCCGACGGCGAGCGCCGAGTCGGTCGCGTCGTACACGACGAAGACCAGCGCGACTTGGTGGATCCGATCGCCGAGCGCGCTGATCAGCTGGCCCATCCACAGGGCGCTGAACGAGCTGTCGAGGGCAAGGCGGACGTAGGGGTGCCGCCGGACCCGCTCGAGGATGGGTGGGACCTGGGGCAGCGGGAGGACTCGGCCGCGCACGGTGCCCTCGCCGCCCAGGGCGCTGCCGCCCAGGTGGATGGGGCGTTCTAGGGACGCCGCGCTCACAAGTCCGGTGGCGCTGGTTGGAGTGCTCGCGGTCGCAGCTGCGGCTGCCGCGGCGGCCGCCTGCGTTTCGCCGATCTCTCCGACGAAGCCCTCCGGGAGATCGCCATCGAGGACGAGTGCCCCGCCCGCGGCGACGCGAACACCACCAGCCCCGAGTCCGGGCTCGTCACCGATGAGCTCACCGATGCGTCGTCGGATTGCCGCCGCACCCGCCTCCTCCGACTCGGCCGGATGCCGGACGAGGATCGCGAAGAGGAAGAAGGCCAGGCCCGAGGCGAGGAACACGTCCCCGATGCTGGCCACGTTCCGGATGAACGGGATCGGGATGGGGATGATGTCGCCGAGCGGTCCCGCCTGGGTGAGGAAGTCGCCCGTGATGCCGCCGTCCGTGGCAGCCCCGACGACCTTGTGGAACACAGACCCGACATCCGCCGGCGTGAGGCCCGCGGCGGCCAAGCTCGGCTCCCAGACCGGCATGAACCCGCCGTTCGTGACGATTGCGACGGCGTTCAGGAGGATGCCCACGAACGCGAGCGGCAGGCCCGGCTGCTCGCGGTTCATCCACAGCCCGATCAGGAGCAGGACGAACCCGCTCGCGAAGAGGAGAAGCCGGTAGTCGTGCGCGACCGCGATCCCGTCCTCGATGGCGAACTGCGTCATGTAGCGCAGCGCGAGGCCCAGGAACAGGAGCTGGACGAAGCGCAGGCGCACGGAGGCGAGATTCGTGATCTGCCCGCCCGCCAGCATCCCGAGGAGGAGACCGACGACGAGGCTGAGAATCAGCACGGGGTCACCACGGAACCCCCGTGCCGCGCAGGATCACCAGGAACCGCGCGCCTCTCCGCACGAGCCCATTGTCCGGCGCGGGGAGGGTCACTGCGCAGGACTTTGGTTGGGAGCTGTGCCGTCCATTCCGGACCGGTTACCGACGGCTGCCGCTCGTGGCACCCGCGACAGCCGCGGCGGCCGCCGTGCAGCCTCGCGCCCGCCGTACCCGGGAAGCGCAGCCGGACGGGGCGTCGACGCCCCCGGCAGCGGCGATTGCGAGATGGTTTCGCCGATGCGAAACCGAATTCGTGGGCGGGCTGACCAGGCCGCGACCTCGCGGCTCGTCGGATCAGGCCAGGTCGGCCGCCGGCGACCCGGGCGCCGGCGCATCGTACGCGCGGGCTGCGCGGGCGCCGTGCTGGCCAAGGAGGGGGATGGGTCGAAGGTCCGGATCGCCCGGCTCGCGGATGTCGTCGGCCCAGGAGGTCTTCACGAACGCGTCGACGACCTCGGGGTCGAACTGGACGCCGGCGAACTTCCGGAGCTCGGCAAGCGCTTGCTCGGTCGAGAGCGCCTTGCGGTACGGTCGATCGGCGGTCATCGCCTCGAACGCGTCGGCGACGTGAAGGATCCGGGCGAGCTTCGGGATCTCGTCGCCCATGAGGCGGTCCGGGTAGCCCGAGCCGTTGTACCACTCGTGGTGATGCCGGATCACCGGCAGCTCGGGCGCCAGCCGGTCGACCGGCCCGATGATCTGCGCGCCCAGCACCGGGTGAGCGTTCATCGTGATCCGCTCCTCCCGGGTCAGCTTGCCCTGCTTCAGGAGGATCGAGTCCGGCACGCCGATCTTGCCGACATCGTGGAGGAGCCCGCCCCACTCCAGGGCCTCAAGCTCGCCCGCGGACACCCGCATCTGCCGCCCGATGTCGACCGAGATCTCCCGCACTCGCTGCGAGTGCTTGCTCGTAAACGGGTCGCGCTTGTCAACCGCTTCCGCCAGCGCCCCGATCGTCTGCGTGAACATCTCACGCATCTCGACAAACCGCTGATACGCAACCCGAGTAGTGGCCAATGGCAAGCCAAAGAGGATCGTCGTCCACCATCCCGCCAAGACGTACATCTGCGCCATCAACCATCCGAGCGGAGCAAGTGCCGCGAAGCTCACGGCATATCCGCCCAAATCGGCGACCAGGGCTTCTCGAAGCGGCGTCCCAGTTCGCGCGGCCACAATGCCCGCCGCCAGCGTCAGATTTATGACGAGATACAGGGCAGCGCCAACAAGCGTTGCCGCGAGATCGGCGCCTAGGTCACCCGGAGGATGCGGGAAGAGGCCAATTGCGACACCACAAACGATGGCGGGGATGACGATTCCGGCGTGATTCGCAACCGTCCCGTACCACGGAACGCGGCCGCGTATTTCGCGAAGCTCTGTGGTGCCGATCAGCGCGACCCACCCGCCGGCAGCTGCCCCGCCCAAACTCACCGCGCCGATGATGGGGGCAATGGAGACCGCAATGAGGATGCCTCGAGGCATCTTCACCGGCAGCGCGGACGTGAGGATAGAGAGGCCAGTCCAAAAGATCAGGCCTGCCAGGATGTCCAGATCCCCAATGCCGGCGCGGCCATCAATGTCAAGGCCAATCGCAGGCTTAAAACCACCAAGGCTCGCGAGCGCGAGTGCCAATGCACCCGCAATCGCGAGCCCAGCGATGTACGTCTTGAGAAAAGGGTTCATGCCTGGTCCGCACTCAGAGTCATTGGCGGCGACTTTAGGTGGGTCGCGCCAAACCCGTCATGGGACCAACGTACTTCAGAACCCCTTCGCGGAAGCTCCCCCCGCGAGGGCAACAGCGGCAATAGTGCCGAGAGTGATCATGAGTCGGTAGATCCGAACCTTCATGACTAGAAGCCCTTAGCGCTTCGGTCGTGCGACACGCTCGTCCTCCTCGCGGTCTTCGCGCTTCTCCTCAGAAGCAACGAAAACCGACCAGACCTTGGTCGGTCGGTTGCACTACTTGCTCCGCCTCACCCTAAGTGCCCATTTCAGGTGATGGCTTCAGCGCGTCCGAGCGTTTGGAGTTGATACTGTTAGTACCGAAGTACTACTCAGCGGGCGGGACTATAGGTAGACCGTTCTGCACCGGTCAATACGCATGTGTACCTATCACCCCAACGTCAAAGGTCTTCCGCTGGGATCGGATCGACTCCGAGATCCTTCATCAAATCGGCATAGTGCCCGTACTGCTCAGCGGCCGCAGCAAACGCTCCAGACTGACGATATAGACGCGCTAGAGACAGTTGGATTTCCTCGGAATCAGGATCCGCCTCACCCGCGCGCTCCGCCAGGAACGTAGCTCGCGCAAGATGACCCGCGTTGATGTCGAGCCGTATGGCGTGCTCCATCACCCGCAGGTATGCGGCGTGAAGGCCATCGCGGTACGGGCTTGCCCACTCCTCATAGGCGAAATCCAGCGCAAAGCGGCCCCGATACTCGGCGGCCAGAGCCAGGGCGCCTTCTGGCGTGGGCTCCCCGGGCATCGCTCTGATGATCTCTAGGCACCGGCGACTTGAGGAGTCAACGAGTTCCGGATCCAGCCAGACCGTCTCTCCGTCTTGGCCCACGTAGCCTGGCGAGAGGTCTTCGGCGTAGTCGGGCTCAAACACTCGCCGAAGGAAGTAGACCGTCTGGTTGAGCGAGTTCAGGGCAGAGGCTGGGTCGTGTTCAGGCCAGAGGCTATCGACGACCTCCTCCCGTGTTAGCGCCATGCGGGGCCGGGTCAGAAGGAGACAGAGCAACGCCAAAACCTTTCGGCGGACGTCACGGCCGTCGGTCGTCGCCAATCCTCGGGAGAGGCGCACTCTTCCTAGATCCTCAACAAGCACTTGTTGCGCCAGCCTCCGCGCGAGTGCGTATCCCAGGCGTGCGCCGTGCCGTCCTCGGACGCGCTTGCCCGCGTCTCTCAGCCGAGGAACGTCGGTCGAATCGCCGATGGCTTCTAGGATCCGTGCGGCAGCAACTCGTTCCGATGCGCCGTCAGCCTCCAGCGCTCGCCGCACCGCCGCCCGCCACCGCCAAGGCCTGTCCTCCGCTGCACTGAGAACAGCGACCACCGCGTCGCTGCTCAGAGTTCCCAGCCGGCCGACGACTGCCTCGGCCAGCATGCTGAGTACGACCGGATGGTCTTGAGCCGCGGATGTCACCGCCGACGAGGGATCATGATCTCGATCGGCGAGCGCCAGGAGAATGCGACCGTACTTCGCCCAAAGCCACGCTCCCTGCCGCGTCGCCAATTCGGTGCCGACCTGGACTTCGCTAAGAGCGGCAGTGCTTCCAAGCAATAGACCAACAAGGCCCTTGAGCAGATGACGCCGCGCTTCGAATGCCATGGCCGTGCCGGGCTCGGAATGGCGCAGGAGCTCCGCATCTTTGGCTGCATCCTCAGTCTCGCCGTCGGCGACCCGGACGAGCGCTCGGACGTACACAGCCTGCTCTGTGATATCTGCATCGGGGATCGTCGAGCGCGTTACGTCTTCCATCCGTCGTCGAGCGCGTGAGCCTTCGCCAAACAGGGCCTCAAGAAAGCCGATTTCAACTGCCAGCTCCACCCCTTGCCCTGCTGGGGCCTGCTCGACCGCTAACGTGACCTCGCTTCGCGCGGCGTCGATCTCTCCGAGCAGCCCGAGTGCCTGAGACTTGGCGAGCCTCGCGGCGACCATTTCGACTCCTGCGGACGTGGCCGCGAAAGCATCGATCGCCCCGTCCGCGCTCTGGACCGCCGCCTCGGCATCGTCCTGAGCAATTTGAAGGAGGGCGATGTTGTGAAGCGCTACGCCCAAGAAGTGAAGTTGGCCATCTCCACGGAACACTGATGAGAGGTCAGACAGTTCCTGTACAGCGACATCAAGCGAACCACCTACGGATGCATCCAAGAGTGTTTGAAATGCTCGGCCGATTTGCGACAACACCGAGCCATCGGATCGCTCGAGCCGCTGAGAAGCTTCCAGAGCCCCAGTCATGTCGCCGGAAATCGGCCTCGCGTGTACGAGGTTCAACAGGGCAGCGGTAGAGGCGGGTTCGGTGCGGGCCGCTTCTTCGGCCAGGATCAGGCCTTCGGCAAGTTCGGCCCTCTGATATGCCAGCCTCGAGCGCACGACAAGACCGGGGGCGCCCATCCTCGAGCCGTCGGAGAGTTCTCGAACCAGTTCCTGCGCTGCGGTATACGCTCCTGTGGCTAACACGCGCTCGATTGCGCCCGCGATCGCTCGCTGGGCGGCGCCTTCATCTCCCGCATCGATGAAGTGGCGTGCCGCGATTCTCCATGCCCCTGGGTCAGCGGCTTTGGCCACACGCAGGTGGATCAGCCGCATGCCGTCACGCCCAATCCATCGTTGGAGGCGGGCCAGGAGGAAGTCCCGAACGAGCGGGTGGGCACGGACGATGTGCCGCGAGCGCTTGCCGCCCTTGCCGAAGAGGCCGTGGCGTTCGCCCTCCTCGATGAGGTGGGCTGCTTCATCGGCGGGAACTTCGGCGGCGACCGGGCCCAACGTGAGGTCCACCGTCTCTAGCACCGACGTGCGCATCAGGAACTGCTGCAGGTCCTCCGGCAGCTCGCCGATGACCTCTTCGGCGAGGTACTCGTAGAGATGGCCCTCGGCGCCGCTGAGGGACGAGATGAATGACCGCACCTGGCCCGGATCTCGATCGTGAAGCGCGGAACGAACGAGCTGCAGCGAGGCGGCCCAGCCTTCGGTTCGGCGGCTCAGCTCGGCCAGCAGCGACGGCTCGAGCCGCATCTCGTACGTCTCGCGGAAGAGGCGTTCGGTCTCGGCCGGGTCGAACCGCAGGTCGTCGGTGCCGAGCTCCGCGACCTCCCCGAGCGCGCGGAGGCGAGCGAGCCTGATCGGCGGCTCGCGCCGGCTCGCGAAGACCAGGGACATCCGTTCGGGTCCCCGCGTGAGGAGCTCGCGAACGATATGCCGGATGTCTGGCGAGTCGTCGACCAGGTGGAAGTCGTCGAAGACAAACGCCGATGGGTCGGGCGGCAGCGCAGCCAGCTCGCGCAGGAACGTCTCGAGCACGGTCTCCAGCGACGGCGCGCTCGTGGCCGTCTCCCGGAGCAATGCTCGGGTCGACGGGGCGAATTCCGGCACGGGGATCCGAACCGCGGCCACGAGGTAGGCGATGAAGCCCGTCCAGTCCCGGTCCCCCCGATCGAGCCGGAACCACAGCACGCGCAGACGCGTACGGCGCGTGAAGTCGGCGAGGAGGGTGGTCTTGCCGTAGCCCGCCTCGGCGGTCAGCAGGATGACGCGCCGATGGACCTTCACCGAGAGCCAATCGAGCAGCCGGTCCCGCGCCAGCGTCTCGTCCCGCAGGGGCGGTGCCTGGACCTTGCTGATCTGAACCGGGTAGTCCGGCATCGCGCCGAGTGGCCCTCCGGTGGACGCGAGGCTGGCCGTCACGCTGGCGGGAGGACCGCCCTCGACGATCAGCCGAGGGCGCCGCCTGCGGGAACGAGCTTCGGGCCCCAGGGTTCGCGCGGGCCGGTCGCCTTGCGGCTCGACTTCCTGCCCGTGCCCGATGGGCCGATCGGGCGGCGCGAACGATAGGGAGGCGTCGTCCGGCGTGTCAACGCGCCGACGGCGCGACGGGGCGGCGCCCGAGGAACCTCTGGGCATGCCCGGCATGGTGGCCGCGCTGGCTCACCGGGCGATCAATCGGCCGTGGATGAGCTGTGGATAGTTGGCTGGCTTCCGGAGCGCGGCTGGGGATTTCCGAGGGTCAGCCCTCGTATTCGAACCCGATCTTGAGGTTGACGCGGTACTCGACGATCTCGCCGTCCTCGACGACCGCGCTCGAGTTCACGACCTCGACGGTCTTGATATTGCGCACGGTTCGCGCGGCGGTCGCGACAGCCTGGCGAGCCGCGTCGCTCCATGACTTGGGACTGGTCCCGACCATTTCCCGAACGATGATCACGCCCACGCTGACCTCCTTCGACTCCGTCGGTCGTTCGACCGGTCGAGTCTAGTGGCCCGTCGTGCGCCGTCGATTTCGCGGTGTTCGGGACGCCGGCTACTTGTCCTCGTCCGGGAGCAGCGGACGCAACGAGAGCGTGTAGACCTTGCCCTCGAACTGCGTTGCGACGCCGATCATCCCGCCGGCGATGCCCTCGATCCCGAGCTCGTCGACCTCGGCCGACGTCAACGCGCGGGACTTGAAGAACTCGTTCTCGCCGCTCGCGAAGTCCGCGGGCGTGAGGTCGGTCCAAGGCCAGTCCATCACGGGCCCGAATGGCTGCTCGACGTCGATGAGCACGGCGCGGTAGGCCGCGGGGAGGTAGGGCTGCTCGGTCGAGGTCTGGGCGCCGAAGGTGCGGAGGAGCTCCGCGAATGCCGCAAGCTGCCCGACGATGGCCCGGTTCTGCGGGTGCATGTCGGGCGACATGCCGGTCACGCTGACCTGCTTCGTCTTGCCACCCACCGTGATCGTGAAGGTCGACGTCGGAATGTCGGCCACCATGCCACCGTCGTACGGGCCGGTCGCCACAGCCAGGCCTCCCTGCCCCAGCGCCTGCTCGAGCAGCGCCTGGATCGAGGCCTCATCGAGCTTCGCGAGCATGAACGGGACGGCCCGATTGATGTTGTCGTTGGATTCGGGCGGTATCGCCTGGTTGTCCTTGAAGACGACCGTGCCGTCGCCGTAGAGGGTGAAGCTCGGGGCGTAGGTCGCGCTCCACTCGATCGGGACGAAGCCGCCGCTCTCCTCGAACCGGAGGAGGATGTCCTTGGCGCCCGTCGGGTGATCCAGCCCGGCGGCAGCCGTCGGGCTGGGCGTCGGCCCGATTGTCGGACTGCCGCTCGCCGCCGGCGTGGTCGCGGGGCCAGGCGCCGTGGAACAGGCGGCGACGGTGGCGATAAGGAAGGCTGCCGCCGAAGCGCGGAGGGGCCCGGTCGCTCGACGGGGGGACGTGGGGCGCGGGGAGTCGAACCCCGGTGGGGCGTTGGTCATGGCGGCGAGACGGCGACGCCGTGCGAGCGGTTCCGTGGCACCTCGGGGACCGTCATTCGTGGTGCCGCAGGGCACCGTCTTGCACGGGCATTTGCCCAGCGGCTCTGGGACCGCTTGACGGCGCTCGTATTCTGCCCGCCAGTAGGTTCCGGCTGGCGAGCGGAACGGAGTCGTGCGACCTCAGGGAGGACCGACGCGGTGTTCGAGGACCGGAGCATCACCTGTCGCGATTGCGGCGACTCGTTCATCTTCTCGGGCGGCGAGCAGCGGTTCTTCGCCGAGAAGGGGTTGCAGAACGTTCCGCAGCGCTGCCCCGCCTGTCGGGCAAATGCCAAGCGCGTTCGCATGGGCGGGCCCCGTGAGTATCACGCCGCCGTGTGCAACGCCTGTGGCAACCAGGCGATGGTGCCCTTCGCCCCGCGGACAGACCGTCCGGTCTACTGCAGCACGTGCTTCGACAAGGTGCGGGCCGGGGTCATCGAGCCCGCCGCCGCCCCCGCTCCGGTCGTCTCCTAGCGGACCCTGGCGGCGGCCTCAGCGATCCCGAGCGCAAGGCGCGCGGCGAGCAGCCGAGCGAGCGCACGTCCGTGCGTGAGCGAAGTGCGGAGCCGGGCAACGCGGCGATCGGGGCGATCAGGCCGCCGTATCAGCGATCAGGCGCGATCAGACCGCCTCGGCGTAGCGCTGGCCGGCATAGCTCTGGAACCGCGTCTGGCTCTTCCGGAACCACAGCTGGATGTCACCGGTGGGTCCGTTTCGATGCTTGGCCAGCTTGCAGTTGATGACCTCGCCGTCGATGTCCGTCTCTTCGGCAGATCGTTCCTTCTCGCGGTACAGGAAGACTACGAGGTCGGCGTCCTGCTCGATCGCGCCCGACTCGCGGAGGTCGGAGAGGCGTGGCTCCTTCGACTCGCGCATCTCCGGCTGGCGCGAGAGCTGGGAGAGGGCGATCACCGGGACCGACAGCTCGCGGGCGAGGGCCTTGAGCCCCCGCGAGATCTCGCTCACCTCCTGGACTCGATTGGAGTCGCGGTTCGTGGTCGTCGCCTGCATGAGCTGGAGGTAGTCGACGATCACCAGGTCCAGGCCGGACTCCGCCTGGAGCCGGCGGGCCTTGGTCCGGAGCTCCATCGAGGTGATGTTCGGGGTGTCGTCGATGTAGAGCGAGGCCTCCGAGAGGTCGTTCATCGCCGGCGCGATCCGGGTGAAGTCGAGCTCCTCGAGAAAGCCAGAACGCAGGCGCTTCGAGTCGATGTTGGCGACGCTCGAGAGCAGGCGGAGCACCAGCTGCTCCTTGCTCATCTCGAGGCTGAAGACGCCGACCGTCTTCTTCTCGCGCACGGCAGCGTGCTCGGCGATGTTGAGCGCGAAGCTCGTCTTGCCGACCGATGGCCGAGCCGCGACGACGATCAGGTCGCTGCGCTGGAAGCCGGTCGTGAGCTGGTCGAGGTCCAGGAAGCCGGACGAGATGCCGCTGAGCTCGCCGCGGTGGGCATGGAGGTAATCGAGCCGGTCGTAGGCGGCGTGGAGCAGCTCCTTCAGCTGGGAGAAGCCTGCGGTGATCCGGCGGTTCGAGACCGCGAACAGCTCCGACTCCGCTCGGTCGATGGCCTCCTGGATCTCGGCCGGATCCTCGTAGCCGATGCCGGCGATCTTGCCCGCTGCGCCGATCAGGTTCCGGAGGACCGCCTTGCGCTCGACGATCCGGGCGTACTGGACCGCGTGGACGGCGGTCGGCGTCTGGTTCGAGAGCTGGCTGAGGTAGGCGCGGCCGCCGATCTGCTCCAGGTCCTCGCCGCGCTCCAGCGTCTCGGCGACGGTGACGAGGTCAACCGGCTCGCGCCGCTCGAAGAGCTCGAGCATCGAGCGGTAGATGGTGCCGTTGGCCTGGCGGTAGAAGTCCTCCGGCCGGAGGAATTCCGCGATCTCGATGATCGTCTCGCGATCGATCAGGATGGCGCCCAGCACTGATTGCTCGGCTTCGAGGCTGTGCGGCGGCAGGCGGTCGATCATTGGGCTCCAACGGTCGCGGGTGGTCGTGACAACGGACTGTCACGCCGCGGAGGCCCGGCGTGAACCGGTTTACCAACGACTTCGTCGCCAACCGGCGCGCCGGCCGTGGACGGGCTGCGGACAACCGCCCGTCGACTGTGGACGGGCTGGCTACTTGCTCCACTGGGGGTGGCGAAAGAGCTCGACGCCGCGCCGGCCAGGACGCAGGAGCTTGATGACGAGCACGGGCCCGCGGACGAGCCGCCATGGGTAGACGTCGGGTCGACCGCTGCGATCGTGGATGATCATCACGACGCCATCGTCGCCCCGGAACAGGTGACCGCCAAGCAGGGTGCCGCTCTTGGCGACCACCGGGTCATCGACGAGGATGTCGAGCCGGTCGTCTGTTCCGACGTATGGGAGCGCTGCCGCGATCGCCTCGGGCTGCCAGCCCTCCGGCCAGATCAGCTCCGCCACGCGCTCAGTCCAGCTTGCGAATGACGCCAATCAGCTTGCCCTGGATCCGGACGTCGTCGTAGAACTGGGCGGCGTATTTGGGGTTCGCAGGCTGCAGGCGGACGCGGTCCTTCTCCTTGAAGAAGCGCTTCAGCGTGACCGCGTTGTCCTCCACCTGGGCCACCACGATGTCGCCGTTGCGCGCCGTGGTCTGCGGGCGGATGAGCACGAAGTCGCCATCGGCGATGTGCTCCTCGATCATCGAGTCGCCGCGGACGCGGAGGACATACGCGTCGCCGGATGGTGCGAGCAGGTCCGGGACGGCCATCGTCTCCGAGGCGTCCTGGTACGCCTCGATCGGGCCGCCGGCCGCGATCTCGCCGACGATCGGGAGGGTGTAGGACTCCGAGGTCCCGGACTGGGGCACGAGCTCGTGTGTCAGCCCCAGCTGGAGCGCCGCGGTTGGCGTGAGGCGGATCGCGCGTGACTGTGCGGCCCCGCGCTCGAGGTAGCCCTCGCGCTCGAGCATCTGGAGGTGATGGTGGACGGCGGACGTGGAGCTGAGACCTACCGCCCCCGCGATCTCGCGGACCGAGGGCGGATAGCCGCGCGCCCGTAGCGTCGCGGCGATGTGGTGGAGGATCTTCAGCTTCCGGTCGGCATCGTGTCGCGTCACTCGCGGCTCCCAGTTCAGGGGCGTGGGCAATCCAGATCATACCGAACGGACGTTCGATGTCAAGGCGCGGACCGGAGATCGGTGGAACCGCTGGTAGACTGCCTGCGCTGATGCCACGAGGAGAGAACGGCACCGATGAGTCGAAGAGAAGCGGGCGCAAGGGTTCCCGCGGTCGAAGTCCCGGCGTCCGCCGAATGATCGCCGCCGCCGCGCTCATGCCCCTTGCGTCGCGCGCCCCCCTGTACGCGCGGATGCTGTGGTCACTCCTCGCGGATCCTCGGACGCCCGTCGCCAGGAAGGCGATGCTCGGCGCAGCCGTCGGCTATGTGGCGCTGGGCAAGGACATCGTGCCCGACAGGGTCCCGATTCTCGGCCAGCTCGATGACCTCGTCGTCGTGGCGCTCGCCATCGAGCTGTTCCTCGATGGCCTCGAGGACGACCTCCTGGCCGAGAAGCTCGACGAAGCCGGCATCCCGCGCGCCGCGTACGATGAGGACGTCGCACGCGTTCGACGCTTCATCCCCGGCCCGATCCGAAGAACCGTTGGACGCATCCCCGGCGCGGTCCGCATGGCGGCCGACGCCGTTGCCCAATCCGGCCTGCAGCCGCGGCTGCGCAGCTGGATCGATCGCGCCTGACCGGCGCCCAAGCGAACCTGGAGGAACCCAGACCAACGTGAAGGTCATCCTGACGAAGGACGTTGACAAGCTCGGCAAGTCGGGGGACATGAAGACGGTCGCCGACGGCTTCGCGACCAACTTCCTGATCCCGAACAAGTTCGCCGTGCCGGCCGCCGGCGGCGCCTACCGCGCTTGGCAGCACGACATCGCGTCGCGCGAGGACAAGCGCACGCGCGAGCGCGGCGAGGCCGAGATCGCGGCCACCCGCATCGGCTCGACCACGCTCACGATGGGCGTCAAGGTCGGCGAGGGCGGCAAGCTCTACGGCTCGATCACGACGAAAGAGATCGCGGAGGCCCTGGCTCGCCGCGGCATCGTCGTGGACCGCCACAAGATCGAGCTCGACGAGCCGCTCAAATCGCTCGGCACGTACAAGGTCGCCGTGAAGGTCTTGAGCGGCCTGACGCCCGAAGTCACGGTGGTCGTAGAGCCCAAGGGGTAGTCAGCGCCGACGCTCTCGGGGAGCACGCCGACGCTCTCGGAGACCACGCCGACGCGGTGGGGGAGCGCCAAGTCCGCACGCTGTTTTCGCTAATTCTCTCCCCTGGCACGTTAGCGCTCCCCAAGGTCCGTGCGCGGCCTGGGAAGGGTGGAGAACAGCCCTCGTACTGCCCTCGTACTGCCCAGTCCGAACGTGACCCCGCTCACAGCAAGCGCGCGCGGACCGGCACGCCAAGGCTCTCGTCGGTAGCTTGCCTCGGGTGAGAATTAGAGAAGCTCCGGACGCTCGCCGGCTGCGCCAATCGAGCTGACACCGCGGCGCGTGACAATGGCCGCGTGACGGCGACCGCCGGCGTCCGGACCATCCTGCACGTCGATCTCGACGCGTTTTTCGCCGCGGTCGAGCAGCGCGACAACCCCGAGCTCCGCGGCAGGCCCGTGGTGGTCGGCATGGGCGGCGGCGCGAACGACCGCGGGGTCGTCAGCGCCGCGTCGTACGAAGCGCGGAAGTTCGGGGTCCACTCGGCCATGCCGATCCGGACCGCGCGCCGCCTCTGCCCGACCTGCGTCTTCGTGCCGGTTCGTGGCGCCGCGTACCAGGCGGCCAGCCGCGAGGTGATGGGCATCCTCCGGCGCTTCACGCCGCTGGTCGAGCCGATCTCGATCGACGAGGCGTTCCTTGACGTGACTGGGTCGCGCCAGCTGTTCGGCGACGGCGAGGCAATCGCGCGCCTGATCAAGGCGGCGGTCCGGGCCGAGCTGGAGCTGACGGCGTCGGTGGGAGTCGCGACCACGAAGCTGGTCGCAAAGATCGCCAGCGACTTGCGGAAGCCGGATGGGCTCGTCGCCGTGGAGCCCGGCACGGAGGCGAGATTCCTTGCTCCCCTCCCGATCTCGCGGCTGTGGGGTGTCGGGCCGTCGACAGCGGTCGCCCTGCGCGACTTCAGCGTCGCGACGATCGGCGACCTCCAGGTCCTCGATCGATCGGCCCTCGTCCGGCGGTTCGGGAAGCACGGAGCGTCTTTGGTCGACCGCGCCCATGGCGTCGATCCCGACCCGGTCGACAATCCGGACGCGGCCAAGTCGGTCAGCCACGAGACGACGTTCGACGAGGACACGTCCGACCCGGAGGTCCTCGAGCGGACGCTGCTCGCCATGTCCGAAGGTGTCTCGGGGCGGCTGCGGCATGCCGGGCTCAAGGCCGGGACGATCACCGTGAAGGTCCGCGACACGGCGTTCAACACGCTCACCCGCCAGAGGGGGCTGCCGGAGCCGACGGACATGACGGAGCCGATCTGGCGACTAGCGGTCGAGCTTGCCCGGCCTGAGATGCGGGGCAAGCGGATCCGGCTTCTGGGCGTGGCCGCGTCGGGCTTCGGCGCGCGCGAGCAGCTGGGGCTGTTCGAGGTCGAGGACCAGCGAAAGCGGAAGGCGACCGAGGCGGCCGACGAGCTCCGGGAGCGGTTCGGGACGCGCGCCATCACCCGGGCACGCCTGCTCCGGACCGGAATCCCGGCGCCCTTCGAGCGCGACTTCGGAACGGCGGTCGAGCGGCGTGGCGATCTCGCGGAAGACGTGGAGCGGTCGGGCAGGAAGCGGCGGAAGGGTCGTGACAGCGGAGCTGGCACAAGCGCGACGGAGGATCCGTTTGACGAAGGGGAAGGACTTGACATCGAACACCCGTTCGATCTAGCCTGACATCGAAAGCGAACAGGCGTTCACGGCACCAGTGCCCGGTGACCGGAGCTCGCATAGCGCCCCCGAAAGGAGCCGCGAAATGGCGATGGTCCGAGTCGAACCGGTCGAGGTCCGGGTCCGAGCCGACTGGTTTGATGGTCGCCCGCGCGAGGTGACGCTCCACGGCCGCCGTCTTCCCGTCCTGGAGATAGTTGGCGTCCGCGACGAGAGCTCCGCGTTCCCGATCGTCACCGGGCCACGAACACTGTTCGAGGTCGAGACCGCGGGCGCCTTCCTGCAGTTGTCCTTCCGGCACCGCTCCCGCCGCTGGACGGTTGAGGGAATGGAAGCCAAGGCAGCGTAGGAATTACGCCGCGGCGGAGACCGAGGCCAGGCATGGTCCGGCATGCGCCGCAACAGACACCCGAGGGGGCTCATGGCCGCCACCTGAGCTCCCTCGGAACCATCGCTGCCGTGAGGCGCGAGGCCCACCCGTTCGGTGCCCCGGTCGGGTGAGACACGGTGACCCGGAGGTTGCGCGTCGGTACCGCACGACTTCCGGGTTGCCATACTTGGCGACGTGGAACCCCTCAGCTATGGCTCATTCCGTGACCTGACGCTCACGGCGTTTGGCGAGAAGCTGGCGTCCTCGGACCCGGTGCCGGGCGGGGGAAGCGCCTCCGCCGTGGCGGCGTCGCTGGCGGCTTCACTCGTCGAGATGGTGGCGACGCTGTCCCAGGGCCGGCCGAAGTACGCCGATCATGCGTCCCTGCACGAGGCCGCGATCCCCGCCGCACGCCGTCTCGGCGTCGAGCTGCTGAACATCGCCGACGAGGACGCGGCGGCGTATGCGGCGTGCGCATTCGCGCTCAAGCTCCCGCGCGAGGCCTTCGCCAACAAGGAGTTCCGCGACCAGCAGATCAGGTCGACCGCCCAGGTCGCCGCAGAGGTGCCGCTCCGGTGCGTGGAGCGCTGTCACGACGTGCTCATGCTCGCGGAGGCTCTCGCGGGCCGCTCCAATGTGAATGCCTCATCGGACCTCCGGGTAGCTGCCCTCCTGGCCGAGGCTGCCGGGCATGGCGCAGCGGAGAACGTCCTCGTGAACATTCCGCTGATCGGCGAAACCGACTGGACGCGCGACGCGGAAGCCCGTGTCCGCGGGCTCCTCGATGAGATCTCTGGCCTCAAGGACCGGGTCCATGCGATCGTCTCCAGCGGCCAGCGACGCGACGTCCTCGTGACCCTTCCGGAGGTCGCGGCTTGACCGTGGCGTCCGGACAGCCACGCACGGGCGACGGAACCGACCCAACGAGGGGTCAGGACGCCGATCGCACGGCCCAGATGACCGGCGGCCAGGCCGCGCCTGGACTCGCGCATCGCCTCGAAGGTGCGCCGTTCGCGAGCGAGATCCGCGATCGCGTCTCGGCCGACGTCGCCGCCTACGCCGCGGAGCATGGGCATGCGCCGGGTCTCGCGGTCGTCATCTGCGGGCGGAGCGCGCCGTCGATGGTCTACCTCGAGCGGATTCTCAAGGCCTGCGCGCAGGTCGGGATCGAGGGTTCGTTCGTCGACGTTACCGGGGTCGGGGCCGCGGACCAGGAATTCGAGCTGGCGGCGGCGATCAAGGGTCTCAATGACGACCGCAGGATCAACGGGATCATCGTCCAGATGCCCCTCCCGGAAGGTGTCCGGCTGCGGACCGTCGTCGACGCGATCGACCCGCAAAAGGACATCGACGGCATCCATCCACTGAACGCCGGGCTCCTCCGCCTGGGCTACGAGGGTTTCGTCCCGGCCACCGCCCACGCCGCCCTCGAGATGATTCATCGGTCGGGCGTGACCGTCCAGGGCGCCGACGCCGTCGTCATCGGCCGCTCGCCGGTCGTCGGCATGCCGCTCGCGTTCATGCTGACCAAAGAGGATGCGTCGGTCACGGTCTGCCACTCGAAGACCCGCGACCTCGCCGACAAGGTCAGGCGGGCCGACATCGTCGTGGTCGCCGCCGGCGTGCCGGGCCTCGTGACCGGCGCCATGCTCAAGCCTCGCGCGGTCGTGATCGACGTCGGGATCAACGTCGTCGAGGGCCGGATCGTGGGCGACGTCGACTTCGCGTCCGCCGAGACCGTGGCGTCGGCGATCACGCCGGTCCCGGGCGGCGTCGGGCCACTGACGAACGCGCTGCTCCTGAGCCACCTGATGCGGGCGGCGCAGCGCCAGGGGCAGGGAGGGCGCGGGTCGTCCGGCGCGAAGGCGCCGGGGGGCGCCGCCGAGAAGGGGAGCGCAACCGCATGACGAGCCGAACCACCGCGAGCCGATCCGCATGACGACCCTGACCACGCCGGCGTCCGACCTCGAGATCGCTCGATCGGTCACGCCCCGCCCGATCATCGATGTCGCGCGGGAGCTGGGCCTCCGGGAGGACGAGATCGAGCCGTACGGCTCGTCGAAGGCCAAGATCACGCTGGCCGCGATCGAGCGCCTCGAGGCCGAGCGGCCCCGCGGCAAGTACGTGCTCGTGACCGCGATCTCCCCGACGCCACTCGGCGAGGGCAAGTCGACGACGACGGTCGGGCTGGCGCAGGGGCTCAACCGGATCGGGCGCAAGGCGGCGGTGTGCATCAGGCAGCCCAGCCTCGGGCCGGTGTTCGGCATCAAGGGCGGTGCCGCCGGCGGCGGCCGGAGCCAGGTCATCCCGATGGAGGACTTCAACCTCCACCTGACCGGCGACGTCCACGCGATCGGGGCGGCCCACAACCTCGCCGCAGCATTCATCGACAACCACTTCCATCACGGCAATGCGCTGGGGATGGACCCGCTGAACGTCCTCTGGCCGCGGGTCATCGACATCAGCGACCGGGCGCTGCGCAAGGTCGTCGTCGGGCTCGGCGGGCGCGAGAACGGCTACCCGCGCGAGACCGAGTTCATGATCACCGTCGCCTCCGAGGTGATGGCGGTGCTCGCGTTGGCCTCGGATCTACAGGACCTCCGGGTGCGGCTGGGGCGGATGGTGCTGGGAACAACCCGCGACGGCCGGCCCATCACCGCCGAGGATCTCCACGTCGCCGGCGCGATGGCCGCGCTTCTGACCGACGCCATCAAGCCGAACCTCCTTCAGACCCTCGAGGGCGGGCCGGCATTCGTGCACTGCGGGCCGTTCGCGAACATTGCCCACGGCAACAACTCGGTGCTGGCCGACCGGATCGCGCTGGCCACGAGCGAGATCGTCTGCACGGAGGCGGGATTCGGCGCGGACATGGGCGCCGAGAAGTTCTTCGACATCAAGTGCCGGGCCTCCGGCCTCCGTCCGGATGCGGCAGTCGTCGTCGCCACGATCCGGGCGCTGAAGATGCATGGCGGAGTCGGCAAGATCGTCGCCGGCAAGCCACTCGACCCCGCGCTCCTCGCGGAGAACGTCGAGGCCGTCACGAAGGGCAGCGCCAACCTCGCGAAGCAGATCGAGAACGTCCGGCTCTTCAACCTCCCGGTCGTCGTGGCGATCAATGCGTTCCCGACGGACACGCCCGCCGAGATGGAGGCGGTCAAGGCCGTTTCGCTCGCGGCGGGCGCCCGCGCGGCGGTCGTCGCGAACCACTGGGCGAAGGGCGGCGAGGGAGCGGCAGATCTCGCCGCCGAGGTCTGGGCCGCCGCCGAGGAAGGTGCGCCCGAGTTCAAGCTCCTCTACCCGGACGACGCCTCGCTGGTCTCGAAGATCGAGGCCATCGCGACCCAGGTCTACGGGGCGGACGGTGTCGACCTGAGCCCGCTGGCCGCGAAGCAGCTCGCGCAGTACGAGTCACTCGGATTCGGGAAGCTGCCGATCTGCATGGCCAAGAGCCAGTACTCGCTCAGCCACGACGCGGCGCTCAAGGGCCGCCCGACCGGTTTCCGCCTTCCGATCCGGGAAGTCCGGCTCAGCGCGGGAGCAGGATTCGTCACGCCGCTGGCGGGCGAGATGCGGACGATGCCGGGGCTGCCCTCCAAGCCGGGCGGCGAGAACATCGACATCGATCCCGAGGGGGAGATCGTCGGGCTGTTCTAGGACTGACCACTCCGGGCGACCCGGCCAGCCGCGGCGTGACGCGAGGCGAGCTAGGTCAGCGCCTAGATCAGGGCGATCAGCACGACGAGCCCGAGCGCGATCCCCAGGATCGCCGCGCCCCAGGCCGTGACGTCGATCGGGCCGAGCGCCGGGCCGTCATGGGCGTCGCCGTGGGCGTTGTCCTGGTGACCGTGGTCGCCGCCGTGATCGCCCGACTGGTGGTGGGTGTCGGCGTCTACGGCTGGAAGGTGGGACATCGGGGCCATCCTACACTCGGCGGGTGACGCGGGAGGCGGCGCGGTGACCCGGGACGCCCAGCTGCTGTTCCTGGCGCGAGCGGTCCGGATGTCGGGCTACGGCGCGCTCGGGGTCATCCTCGTCCTGTACCTGTCTTCGCTCGGGCTCGAAGCGGGACCGATCGGGCTCCTGCTCACCCTGACGCTCGTCGGCGACACCCTCATCAGCCTCTGGCTGACCACCCACGCCGATCGGATCGGGCGGCGCCGGACGCTGGTGATCGGGGCATTGCTCATGGCCGGGGCGGGGCTCGTGTTCGCAGCAGGAGGCTCCTTCGCCGGGCCCGGCGGTTTCGTCATCCTCCTGCTCGCCGCGACGATCGGAGTCGTGAGCCCGTCGGGCGCCGAGGTCGGACCGTTCCTGCCGATCGAGCAGGCCTCGCTCACCGAGGTCACGCCAGCCGAGCGCCGGACGACCATCTACGCCTGGTACAACCTCACGGGCTCCCTCGCGACCGCGGTCGGCGCCCTGGTCGCGGGCCTGGTCGTGGGGGCGCTGCAGGCCGCCGGCTGGTCCGACGTCGACGCCTATCGCGTGATCCTCGTGTCGTACGCGATTCGCGGACTCATCCTCGTCCCCATCGTCCGGTCGGTGTCCGCTGGCGTCGAGGTTCCGCCGGTCGACACGTCGATCGGTGGGCGTCTGGGGCTGCACCGGTCGCGGGGCGTCGTCGGACGGCTCGCGGCGCTCTTCGCGCTCGATGCCTTCGGCGGCGGCCTGATCATCCAGAGCCTGCTGGCCTTCTGGTTCCACGAGCGGTTCGGGCTGGCGGTCGAGGTTCTCGGCGCGATCTTCTTCGGGGCCAACATCCTCGCCGCCGTGTCGGCATTGCTCGCGGCCCGGATCGCGGCCCGGATCGGCCTCATCAACACGATGGTGTTCACGCACCTGCCGTCGAACGTCCTGCTGATGCTGGTGCCGCTGATGCCGACCGTCGAGCTGGCCGTCGTGGTCCTCCTCGCGCGGTTCTCGATCAGCCAGATGGACGTGCCGGCGCGCCAGAGCTACACCGTCTCGATCGTCGATCCGGACGAGCGCTCGGCCGCGGCCGGGATCACGGGGGTGGCACGCACGACCGGGGCCGCGCTCTCGCCGCTGATCGCGGCGCCGCTGTTCGCCGTCCCGGCGCTCGCCGCCGTGCCGTTCTTCCTTGCGGGCGGCTTGAAGATCGTCTACGACCTCGCGCTGTGGCGGGCGTTCCGCGCTCGACGTCCGCCAGAGGAGCAACGCGCCGCCGAGGAGATTCGCGGCTAGGGGTTCGGCCCCGGGACTTCCTCGACCTCGAGCTCCTCGACCAGCCAAGCGGGCAGCGGCTCGGGGGCGTCGGCGACGAGGTCATCCGTGAGATCGACGCCCGCGAGTGGGGGCCCGACGTGGATCATCACGGGGTCGCCGGCCCAGAAGCGGTAGATCACCCAAGCCTGGCGTAGCTGGAGGAACAGGCACCTGGCCCCGGGCGGGCAGAGGTTCCAGCGAACCTGGACGCTCGAGACCGGCCAGTGCAGCAGGCCGAGGCGCTCGTCGGCGACCGAGATCACTCGTTCGCACCGGGCGACGATATCGACCGCGCCGGGCATCGCGACGTCGGGCGGGGGACAGACCGCGCTCTCGTCGGCGCCGGCTGCCGACGAGCCACCACACGCCGCGAGCAGTCCCGCGAGGAGCAGGGCCAGCGTCGCGCTCGAGTGCGTCATGAGACTCGCGCTCTTAACCGTCCTACCCAGGGGGAGGCGTCGCGGTGCGCCGCGGTCGGATGACCCGAATCCACAGGAACGCCAGCACGATCAGCGCCAGCACGCCCAGGATCAGGTACTCGAACTGCTTGAGGATCGCGCCGATCGACTCCCAGTTCGCGCCGAGCTGCACGCCGAGGAACACCAGCACGAAGGTGAAGGGCAGCGACCCCAAAAACGTGAAGATCGTGAACGGCACGATCGGCATCCGGCCGACGCCGGCGCCGAAGGACACCAGGGATCGGACGACGGGAATGAGCCGGCCGATGAGGCTCGCGGCCGCGCCGTGCTTGGCGAAGAACGTCTCCATCCGGTCCAGGTCCTCGGCCTTGACGCCGAACCACCGACCCCAGCGCAGCAGCAGCGGGCGTCCGCCCCAGTAGCCGATCGCGTACGCGACGAGCGCGCCCACGGTGGCGCCCGTCGTGCCCGCCGCGACGACGAGCGGCAGATTCCAGGGCTGGCCCGTGAGCGGCTCGATCGCCTCGCCCTCCCCGACGAGGAATCCCGCGAAGGGCAGGATCAGCTCGGACGGGATCGGGATGATCACGCTCTCGATGGCGACCCACATCGCGACCCCCAGGTACCCCACGGCCTCGTAGATCTGGGTGACGAGCTCGCGGACCGGCCCGTTCAGGAAGTCGAACACGGGCGGCAGGATACCCGTGCGGAGCGGGGCCTATCCTCGCCGCGTGACCGTCGAGGGCGTCCTCCTGACCGGCGCCGACCTGACCATCGAGGAGGTCGAGGCGGTCGCCCGCCACGGCGCCGTGGCGACGCTCGACGCCGGAGCGCGCATCCGGATGGAGCGATCACGGGCCGTGGTCGACGCCCTGATCGCGGAAGGCGCCGTGGTCTACGGCGTCACGACTGGCGTCGGCGCCATGGCCGACCGGATGATCGATCCGGCGGACGCCGAGCGGCTCCAGGAGAACCTGCTCGTAAGCCACGCTGCCGGCGTCGGCGAGCCGCTCCCGCGCGACGTGGTCCGGGCGATGCTGCTGCTGCGGGCCAACACGCTTGCCCTGGGCTTTTCCGGTGCCCGGCCGGAAGTCGCGGAGCGGCTCCTGGACTTCCTCCGGCTGGGGATCCACCCGGTCATCCCGGCACAGGGCTCCGTCGGCGCCTCCGGCGACCTGGCGCCGCTCGCCCACCTCGGCCTGCCCTTGATCGGACGGGGCCAGGTGGAGCTCGCCGGGCACGTGGTCCCGTCGATGGTCGCGCTCCGGGAGACCGGCCTTGAGCCGATGCGCCTCGGGGCCAAGGAGGGCCTCGCGATCCTGAACGGCACGCAGCTGATGACGGCACTGGGTGCGCTGCTCGCGGCGGATGCGCGGCGGCTCGTGGCCACGGCGAGCGTCGCGGCCGCGATGTCGGTCGAGGCGTTGCTGGGCACGGACGTGGCCTTCGCCGAGGCCTACCAGGCGGCGCGGCCGCATCCGGGCCAGGTTTCCGTCGCAGCCGAGCTGCGCTATCTGCTCCGCGACAGCGGCGTCCAGCAGTCACACCACGCGTCGCCGCACAAGGTCCAGGACCCGTACTCGCTGCGTTGCGTGCCCCAGGTCCACGGCGCCGTCCGGGACGCGCTCGGGCACCTGGAGGGTGTCCTCGCGATCGAGATGAACGCGGCCACCGATAACCCGCTGATCTTCCCGGACGGCGGGGTCGTGGACGGCGCGGCGCGGGCGACCGGCGGCGGGCGCGTGATCTCGGGCGGCAATTTCCACGGCGAGCCGGTCGCGCTCGCGCTCGACTTCGCGAAGCTCGCCCTCGCCGAACTGGGCTCGATCGCCGAGCGCCGGATCGCACTCCTCCAGGATCCCCACCTGAACGATCACCTCGCGGCCTTCCTGGGATCGGACTCGGGGCTCGAGGCCGGCCTGATGCTGCTCCAGTACACCGCCGCCGCCCTTGCCTCGGAGAACAAGGTCCTCGCGCACCCGGCCTCGGCCGACTCGATCCCGACGAGCGCCAACCAGGAGGACCACGTCTCGATGGGCCCAATCTCCGGCCGGCAGGCACGGATGGTGCTGGGCCACGTGGAGCAGATCGTGGCCCTCGAGCTGCTCTGCGCGGCCCGGGCGCTGGACCTGCGGATGCCGCTGCTCGACGCGGCGTCGCCGGGACTGACGATCGTCCCGGGAGCCGGGGTCGCCGCCGCTCATGCCGCCGTCCGTGCCGTGGTCCGGCCGTGGGAGGGCGATCACGAGCCGGGCCCCGACATCGCGGCGGCCACGCGCCTGGTTCGCGAAGGCCGACTTGTGAGCCTCGTTCGACCGTGACCGCGATCCGCGTCCTGGACGTGACCGACGAGGCCGGTTTCGGCCGGATCCCGCTGTGCGCCGATCCGGGATTCGACCACCGATCGTGCGACTTCTGGGAGGACGAGAAGCGCGGCTCCAAGGCGGCCCGGCTCGCCTGGCTGGAGCCGACGGCGGCGCCCGCGCCGGAGCCGGCGAAGCCCTTCAACCCGTTCGCGCCGGAGCCGAAGGGACCCGCAGCCAACCCGTTCGATCCCACGGCCCGGTCGGATGCGGGACTCGGCGGCAACCTGTTCGACCCCTTCGCGGACGACGATGCGCCCGTGGACAACCCGTTCGCGCCAGGACCGCGAACCGGTCCGGCGGTCGCCTCGGATGCGCCGCGGAAGCTCCAGCTGCTCGCACGGGGCCTGGCCGTGTTCGGGAGCTACGCCAAGGTCCTCGAGCTCGACGGCGAGCCGGCCGCGTACTGCCAGTTCGGGCCACTGTCCGCCTATCCGCGGGCGCAGCGGGTCCGGGAGCTCTACCCGCGGCTCCCGAGCTCGCCGCTACCGGCGGTGATCACCTGCATCGCGACGACGACGAGGGCTCGAGGGCAGGGCCACGCCCACGCCCTCGTCGAAGCGGTCGTCGAAGATCTCGCGGAGCGGGGCTTCTCCGCCGTCGAGGCGTATCCGGAGCCCGAGGCCCGCCCCGACGCGACGAGCGCGGCGTTCCCCGCCTTCTGGTCGGCCTGCGGCTTCGACCTGGCGATCGACGACACACGCTTTCCGGTCGTTCGGAGGGAGCTGTGATTCGCGCTTCCGTGGCCCTCCTGGCCGCGGTCCTCGTCGGAGCCTGCGGTTCGACCGGGCCGACACCTTCGGTGGAGGTCCCCGATCGGCAAACGGACGCGGTCGGGCCCAGCGGCGGCAGCACGGACGCACCCATCGGGACGATGGGGCCACCTCCCAGCCCGTCGCCCCCGGACGACGCCACGCCCATCGCCATCGAGCCGGAGTTGCTGGCCTTCCTCCCGGAGGCGATCGGCGAGATCCCGGTGGTCGAGGACCTTGACGTCGCCGGGGAGGCGCTGTTCGACCCCGCGATCTCCCAGATCGCGACGGGCATCGATGCGGCGGTGGCCGTTGACGCCGGGACTGGGAACCTGGTAACGGCATGGGTCGTGCGGCTGCGACCGGAGGCCTTCGGCGATGAGGTCTACCGGCAATGGCGGTCGTCCTACGACGAGGGCGCGTGCCAGGCGGGCGGCGGCATCGTTGGGCTCGCCCAGGCCGAGCTTGGCGGCCGGAACACCCACGTCACCTCGTGCGTCACCGCCCTCCGGACCTACCACGTGTGGCTGGAGGAGCAGAACGTGCTGATCTCGGCTTCGTCGATCGGCGAGGGTCGTTTCGGCGAGATCCTCATGTCGACGTTGCGGGTTCCGGAGTGAGCCGGCTCCCGCGGATTGCGATCGCGATCACGTTCCTCTTCGTCTCGCTGTCGGCCCATCGCGCGGTCTTTCCCGGTGGCGCGTTCGCGTGCTCATGCGCTGCGCCGGACCCCCGAGCCCCCGCCTTCAGCGGCGAGGAGCAGGCGGTCTTCATCGGGACCGCGGGCCAGCCGCAGCCGGATGGCACCTTTCTCTTCGCCGTGCAGCGCTGGTTCGTTGGCGGCGACGCGATGGAGGTGAAGGTCACCTCGGAGCGCGAGCCGATGCCGGACGGGGCGGTGGTGATCAACACCTGCGGCCTGCATTTCGAGATCGGCGATCAGCTGATCATGGCCGCCGGGTTCGCCAACGGCATCTACATGCCGGGGCTCTGCTCACCGCATGCCGTCGTCGCGTCGGACGAGGGCGGGCGCCTGATCGCGGCGGCCGAAGCCCAGTTTGGCGGGGGCTTCGTCCCGGACGGACGGCCGCGACCGAGCGTCGGCGACGTCGCGTTCGGCGTCGACATCGCGGCAGTCGCGCTTGGTGGCGTCGGGATCATTGTCCTGCTGGCGCTCCTGATCACCGTCTACGCAGTCGCCCATCGGGGCTCGTCGAGGGACGACGCATGAGTCCCAGCGCAACGGGCGCGCTCCCGGGAGCTCGACCCGTCCGCGCGCCCCACGGCTCCGAGCTGTCGTGCAAGGGCTGGGGCCAGGAGGCGGCCCTCCGAATGCTCATGAATAACCTTGACCCGGCGGTCGCCGAGAACCCCGACGCGCTCGTGGTCTATGGCGGCACCGGCCGAGCGGCCCGGTCCTGGGCCGCCTTCGACGCCATCGTCCGGGAGCTCCGCCGCTTGGAGGACGACGAGACCTTGCTGATCCAGAGCGGCAAGCCCGTCGGGGTGGTCCGGACCCACGAGTGGGCGCCTCGGGTCCTGATCGCCAACTCCAACCTCGTCGGGAAGTGGGCCAACTGGGACCACTTCCGCGAGCTCGAGAAGGCGGGGCTGATGATGTACGGCCAGATGACCGCGGGCTCCTGGATCTACATCGGGACCCAGGGGATCCTCCAGGGCACGTACGAGACGTTCGCGGAGCTGGCGCGCCAGCACTTCGGCGGGACGCTCCGGGGGCGGGTCACGCTCACCGCTGGCCTCGGCGGCATGGGTGGCGCCCAGCCGCTCGCGGTCACGATGAACGAGGGCGTCGCGATCGTCATCGAGGTCGACCCGGTGCGGGCGAAGCGCCGCCTCGACATCGGCTATGTCGATCGGCTGACCGAGTCGCCGGACGAGGCTCTCTCGATGGCGAGGGAGGCCGCCGCGGCCGGGAAGGCCATCTCGATCGCCCTCGTCGGCAACGCCGCGGAGATCGAGCCGGCCTGGGCGAAGGCGGGGGAGCGGTTCGACGTCGTCACCGACCAGACGTCGGCCCACGATTCGCTCGTCGGCTACGTCCCAGCCGAGATCGACCTCGGTGACGCGGCGCTGCTCCGGGAGCACCAGCCGGACGAGTACGTCCGGCGCTCTAGCGCCTCGATGGCGGCCCATGTCCGGGCGATGCTCGACTTCCAGAAGGCCGGCGCGGTCGTGTTCGACTACGGCAACAGCCTCCGGGCACAGGCTAGGGACGCCGGCGTCGACGACGCCTTCGACTACCCGGGCTTCGTGCCGGCGTTCATCCGGCCGCAGTTCTGCGAAGGCCGCGGGCCGTTCCGGTGGGCCGCGCTCTCCGGGGATCCGAACGACATCCTCCGGACCGACAAGGCGATCCTCGAACTGTTCCCCGGCGACGCTGCGCTTGCGCGCTGGATCACCCTGGCCGAAGAGCGCGTCCCGTTCCAGGGCCTGCCGGCCCGGATCTGCTGGCTCGGGTATGGCGAGCGGGCTCGCGCCGGCCAGGCATTCAACGACCTGGTCAGGACCGGCGAGGTCTCGGCGCCGATCGTGATCGGGCGGGACCACCTCGACTCCGGCTCCGTCGCGTCACCGAACCGCGAGACCGAGGCGATGCGCGACGGGTCCGATGCCGTTGCCGACTGGCCGCTGCTGAACGCGCTGGTCAACACCGCCGCCGGGGCCACGTGGGTGAGCATCCATCACGGCGGTGGCGTCGGGATCGGGTACAGCCAGCACGCCGGGATGGTCGTCGTGGCCGACGGCACCGAGCTTGCGGCGCGGAAGCTGGAGCGGGTGCTCACCACGGATCCCGCGATGGGCGTCCTGCGCCATGTCGACGCCGGCTACGAGCGGGCGATCGAGGTCGCCCGGCAGCGCGGCGTCCACGTCCCGATGCTCGAGGACGCGCCCTAGAACGCGGCCAGGCGGGACAGGTGGCTGCCGATGACGGCGTTGCCGGTCCAGCTTCGGGTCGGCTCGCCGATCGAGCGGCTGGGGCGGATCGCCGGGGCGGCGGCCTTCCGAAGCTCGCGGGCGACCCGCAGCTCGGACTCGGTGGGGCGAAGCTCGGCGAGGCGGTGCTCGAGGTTGAACATCGAGGCGATCATTTCGGGTTGCTCCTTTCGGTGTTTCTGGTGGCGATTGGCAGGATGGCACATTTAGTTGCTAAATGTCAATACCCGATTGCTAGAAAGTGAGAAGTTATGCAGCGAAGCGATCCTCACGTTCGATTTGTCGCACCTCACGGGCCGCCAACTGGCGGAAGCGGGCGCCGCCGCCCGCAGGGCACGCCGCCTGTGTCACGATCTCGGCGTGCTGGTCGAGTCGGTCCCGAACTACTCGGAAGGACGGCGGCTTGACGTCATCGACCGCCTGGCCGAGGCAGTGGAGGCGACGCCGGGAGCGAGCCTCCTCGATCGGACGAGCGACGCCTCGCACAATCGTTCCGTCCTGACCCTCGCCGGGGACGACGTCGCGGTCCAGGCGGCCCTCGAGGCGACCTTCGAGATCGCGACCCACGAGGTCGACATGGAGCAGCACAGCGGGGAGCACCCGCGGATCGGCGCCGTCGACGTCGTGCCATTCGTGCCCCTTGGTTCCACCACGATGGACGACGCGGTGGAGCTCGCACGCGGGTTCGGGGCCCGGATCGCCGAGCGGTTCGAGATCCCCGTCTACCTCTACGCACGGGCGGCGACGCGGCCCGAACGGGTCCGCCTCGCCGATGTGCGACGGGGCGGCTACGAAGGCGTTCGCGACGACCTGCGCGCCGGAGCGGTGGATCGCGCCCCCGACTTCGGGCCGTCGCAGACGCACGCCCGCGCCGGCGCCGTGGCCGTTGGGGCACGGCCGTTCCTCATCGCCTGGAACATCAACCTCGACACGGACGACGTCGAGGTCGCCAAGCGCGTCGCCCGTGCGGTTCGCGAGTCGGGTGGCGGGCTCCCCGCGGTGCAGGGCAACGGCTTCTACATCGAGGAGCTCGATGCGGCGCAGGTGTCGATGAACCTGCTCGACTTCGAGCGGACCCCGATGTGGCGGGTCTGGGACGAAGTGGCACGGCTGGCGGCCGAGGAAGGCGTCTCGCCGCTCGAGTCGGAGCTGATCGGGCTCGCGCCCCAGGCGGCGTTCGACGCCGTAGCCGCTCACGCGGCGGGCGATGCCGGAGCCAGTGCCGGAGCCGGTGCCGGTGGCGATGCGGAGGCGAGATTCGCCGCTGCGTCTGCGTACCTCCGGCTGCGCGATGCCGACCCGCTGATGGTCCTCGAGCAGCGGCTCGTCGCGGCCCAGGCCGGCGACCCGTTCGAATCCCGCTGACGTGGGCGCATCGGCGCTGCGGCTCATCCAGGGCGGCCGCGCCTCCGACGGTCTGCCCGGCCTCCTGATCGAGAACGCCGCCGAGGTCGCGACCCTCGCCGGCGGGATGCGGGTCGGTTCGCGCATGGACGATCCGGCGCTCCTGTCCGCGCCGGGCGGCGACCATCGCCACGAGACCGCGCCGGCCGTCGCGTCATGGGAGGGCCGGATCCTCGCCGCCGGACCCCGCAACGACCTCGTCCAGGCGCTCGAAGGGAGTGGCTACCCGATCGCGCGGTTCGCGCGTCTCGATGCGATGGGCGGGACCGTCACCCCGGGCCTGATCGACCCGCACACCCACCTGCTGTTCGCCGGCTCACGGGAGAACGAGCTCGTCCTCCGCCAGCGCGGCGCCGACTACCTCGAGATCCTCCAGGCCGGAGGCGGGATCCTCTCGACGGTCGCCGCGACGCGTGCGGCTACCGAGGATCAGCTGCTCGAGCACGGCCGGCGCTGGCTCGGCGAGATGCTGGCCCACGGCACGACCACGATCGAGGCGAAGTCCGGCTACGGCCTCGACCTGCAGTCGGAGCTGCGCCTGCTCGAGGTCGCGCACCGGCTCGGCAAGGAAGGTCCCATCGACATCCACCCGACGTGGCTCGGAGCCCACGCGGTCGCCCCGGAGTTCCGCGCTCGCCCGGACGGGACGGAGGCTTACATCCGGCATCTCCTCGAGGAGCAGCTGCCCGGCGTGGCGGCCCAGGGCCGGGCGAAATTCGCTGACGCGTTCTGCGAGCGCGGGGTCTTCAGCCCGGCCCAGTCCCGGCGGGTCCTCCGCGAGGCGGCGCGGCTCGGGCTGCACCCGCGCCTGCATGCTGATGAGCTCGCCCCGAGCGGCGGCGCGGAGCTGGCAGTGGAGCTCGGCGCGCTCTCGGCCGACCACCTCGCGGTGCCGTCCGCGAAGGGCATCGACGCCCTTGCCGCGGCAGCCGGAGCCGGGCACCCCGTCGTCGCGGTGCTCCTGCCGGCGACGACCTGGTTCCTGATGCACGACGAGGTCGCGCCGGCGCGGACCTTCATCGATCGCGGCGTCCCGGTCGCGCTCGCGACCGACTTCAACCCGGGGACATCGCCGACGGCGAGCCTGCCATTCGTGCTGACGGTCGCGTGCCTCACGCTCAAGCTCACGCCGTCCGAGGCGCTTGCGGCAGTCACCGTCAACGCCGCCGCCGCCCTGGGGATCGGGGACGACGTCGGCTCGATCGAGAACGGGCGCGTGGCCGACCTCGCGATCTGGACCGTTCCCACGCATCGCCAGATCCCCTACTGGCCGGCAGCGGACCTCATCCGGGCCGTGGTCAAGCGCGGACGGGTGGTGTTGGAGCGCGAAGCGGCGAGCTGAGGGGCGCGGCCGGGGCCCGCGGTCGGGCCCGAGGGTGCTAGGCCTTCCCGCGCGACTCGAGGAGGACCGCCGTCGTCTCGGAGGGCAGGGTCGAGATGGTCACCGCGAGCTTGGCCTGCGGGGTCGCCTCGCCGCCCATCTCGTGGAAGAACTTCGCGATCGCCTCGGCGCAATCACCCTCGTCCGGGCAGACCGGCATCGCCACGACGATCTTGGGGTTGAGCTGGGCGATCAGCTCCGCCGTCTTCGTCGCGTTGAGGGTCCCGCCGACCGGGACGCACGCGATGTCCACCGTGCCGATGTCGCCGAGCTCGTCCTCCGTCAGGAGGTGCCCGACGTCGCCGAGGTGGATGGTGTGGAGGCCATCGAGCTCCACGACGAACGCCGTGCCGGCCCGGCGGGTCGCGGCCTTGTCGTCGTCGCGGAACGTGCGGACGCCGGTGAGCAGGACGTCCTTGACCTCGAACTCGCCCGGACCGTCGAGCGCGAAGCTGCCTTCGAGGCTGCTCGGCAGCACGGTCTTGCCGTCGCGGGTCCGCCGGCCGCCCTTGGCCCTGGCAAGGGGTGCGTCGTCCGCGTGGCTGTACGTCGCGATGTCGGCCGTGATCCCACGTCCCGTTGGCCCCACGATCGACTGATAGGCGTCCGCCACGACAACGGCGTCCCGCCCCCGCAGCCGCACGCACGTCTGCCCGTAGAAGGTGATCTCCATCCCGGTAATTCTGGCAGACGCTGCTGGTCTCCCGATTGCCTCTGCGGGACGACGGGCGGCGGGGCGCGGGCAGCCCGACCATCGGGAACGAAG
>JBKKDM010000006.1:0-9373 GCA_046707905.1 Candidatus Limnocylindrales bacterium | reverse complement strand
CGGCTGGTGAAGCTCGCGATGCGCGAGCCGGGTCCCGGCGCTCCTGCGATGCCCGACTGGCGCCGGCGCTCCCTGCTCCAGGCCGGCGGCGCGCTTGCGATCGGCTCGGTCGTTGTCGGCGGGGTCGGTCGCTACCTCCTCGAGCGGCAGCGCACGCCCGTGGCCCCCGACGGCGCCCCGACGGCGCCGCTGCCGGCGCAGATGCCGCCCGGGGCCGACATCGCCACCGCCGACCTGGCCGCCGCCGGGCTCGCGCCGATCGTGATCCCGAACGACGACTTCTACCGGATCGACACCGCGTTCGTCGTCCCGACCGTCGATCGCGAGACCTGGACGCTGAAGGTGCTCGGCCTCGTCGATCGCGAGGTGACCCTGACGTACGACGAGCTCGTCGCGCTCCCGCTCATCGAGCAGTACGTGACGATCGCCTGCGTCTCGAACGAGGTCGGTGGCGATCTCGTCGGCAACGCCCGGTGGACCGGCGTCGCCCTTCGCGACGTCCTCGCGATGGCGGGCGTCCAGGCCGGCGCCGACCAGCTGGTGGGGCGCTCGGTCGACGGCTTCACGGCCGGCATGCCGGTCGAGTGGGTCATGGACGAGTCGCGGGTCCCGATGATCGCCGTCGCGATGAACGGCGAGCCGCTGCCGCGCCCGCACGGCTACCCGGCCCGCCTGATCATCCCCGGGCTGTATGGCTACGTCTCTGCGACGAAGTGGCTGTCCGAGCTCGAGCTGACACGGTTCGACAAGTTCGAGGGCTTCTGGATCCCGCGCGGCTGGGCCGCGAAGGCCCCGATCCTCACCCAGTCGCGCATCGACGTGCCGCGGCAGGGCACGCGCCTGACGGCCGGCCAGGTGCCCATCGCCGGCGTCGCATGGGCCCCCGATCGAGGGATCCAGGGGGTCGAGGTGAAGGTCGACGACGGCGCCTGGGCGCCGGCAAGGCTCTCGGCGCCAATCTCAAACGCGACGTGGGTCCAGTGGCTGTACCTCTGGGATGCCGCGCCCGGCCAGCACCGGATCGAGGTCCGCTCCACCGACGGCGCCGGCGAGATCCAGACGGACGCGCGGTCAGCTCCAGCGCCAGACGGTGCTCGCGGCCATCACGCCGTCTCGGTGACTGTGGCGTAGCGACCCGCCGGCCCGGCGGCAGCCTCTGGCCCACGGGCCGCCCGGCAGGCAAACCGAATCCCGGTACAGTCACCGCATGCCGCGCCGTCTCTTCGTGTTTGATCTCCCGGACCGATTCGCAACGGGCACCGTCGGGCAGCCCGGCAGCCGGGCCTTCTTCCTGCAGGCCAAGGACGGGCATCGCGTCGTGAGCGTGGCCCTCGAGAAGGCCCAGGTCGCGGTGCTCGCGGAGCGGCTCGGGCGGCTGCTCGTGGAGCTCGACCGCCGCGGGATCGTCGAGGACCCGCCGACGCCGATCGAGCCCGACGAGAACCCCCTGGACGAGCCGATCAACGAGGCCTTCCGAGCCACCACCCTGACCCTCGGGTGGGACGGCGACGCGGAGAAGATCCTGATCGAGGCCCGTGCGCCGGGCGAGGATGACGAGGAGGTCGAGACCGAGGCCGAGGCCCTCGTCGAGCTCGATGACGACGATGACGATGGCCCGGATCTCCTGCGGGTGCGATTGAGCGCCGACGCCGCGCGATCCTTCGTGGAGCGAGCGTTCCGCGTCATCCGCGCCGGACGCCCGCCCTGCCCGCTGTGCGGGAACCCGCTCGACGCCACCGGCCACATCTGCCCGCGCAAGAACGGCCACTACGTCCACTGAGCCCGGCGCCGACGCGCCGGCGGGCGCGGGGCAGGACACGCCGACCGACACCGAGGAGATCCTCGACGCGCTGCGAACCGCCGAGCTCGAACCGATCGGCTGGCTCGCGGGCTCATCGAACCACGCGATGGTCGTTCGCGCGCAGGCGGGCACCCAGCAGCTCCTGGCCGTCTGGAAGCCGACCGCGGGCGAGCGGCCCCTCTTCGACTTCCCGATCGGGACGCTGACCCGGCGCGAGGTCGGCGCGTTCCTCGTCTCCGAGGCGCTCGGCTGGGGCATCGTCCCGCCGACGCTCCTGCGCGAGGGACCCGCCGGCGAGGGCATGGTCCAGGCCTGGATCGAGATTGACCCGCAGGCCGACGTCATCGCGATGGTCAACGAGGACGATCCGCGCCTCAGACGCGTCGCGCTCTTCGATGCGATCGTCAACAACACCGATCGAAAGGCCGGCCACCTCCTGCCGGTCGAGGGCGGCCACCTGTTCGCCGTCGACCATGGCGTCACGTTCTCGCCCGTGCCGAAGCTCCGGACGGTCCTGTGGGCCTGGGAGGGCGAGCCGTTCGACGGCGAGGAAGTGTCGGGTCTCGCTCGCGCGGCCTCCGCGCTCGGGTCTCCGCGCAAGCCGGGGACCCTGGCCGTCGCCCTCGCCGAGCACCTCTCCGCCCGCGAGATCCAGGCGACGCGCGTCCGCGTCGCCGGCCTGATCGCCGCGGGTGTCTTCCCGTCGCCGAGCCCGGACTGGCCCGCGATTCCCTGGCCGCCGTACTAAGGCGGGACATTGTCGTGACTGGCAGACACCAAGCAACGGCAAAACGTCGCTCGAACGCCGGAAGTCCGACCCTCGTGCCGATTTCGTGACTGTGAGACACGAAACTCCCTAGGAACGGCCCGATTTCGCCCCTTTCGGTCGACATCGTGTATGTGGGACACCAACTCCCCGATCAGGGGGCTCCGGCCGCCCAGCACGCCAACTTCCGGTCGTTTTCGTGTCTCATGGACACGACGCAAATGGCCACGGCGCCACGTGTACGCTCCCGCCGTGGGAGGACGCTCCGCGGACCATGCGCTCGCGATCGACGTCGGGACGCAGAGCGTCCGGGCGATCCTCTTCGACCCCGCCGGCAACGTCGTCGCGATCGGTCGCGTGGCGATCGAGCCGTACGTCTCGCCCGAACCAGGCTGGGCCGAGCAGGATCCCGAGGTCTGGTGGACCGCGATCGGCGAGGCCTGCCGGCGCCTGTGGGCTGCCGAGGTGCCGGACGCGGGCAAGGCCAGCGGCGCCCCGGTTCGGGGCCGGCCGGATCCCTCGAGCGTCGCCGGCGTCGCGCTCACGACGCAGCGCGTGACCCTCGTGGTCGCCGACGAGGACAACGTGCCGCTCCGCCCAGCGATCGTCTGGCTGGACCAGCGCCGGACCGAGGGCTTGCCACCGATCGGCGGGCTGTGGGGCCTGCTCTTCCGCCTCGGGGGCGTTCGAGACACGGTCGCGCGCTTCCAGGCCGACGCGGAGGCCAACTGGATCGAGCGGAACGAGCCTGCGATCTGGAAGCGGATCCGGCGGTTCGGGGTGCTGTCGTCGTGGCTCACGGCGCGGCTCACCGGGGAGTGGGTCGACTCAACAGCCAGCCAGATCGGCTACCTCCCGTTCGACTTCAAGAACAGCCGCTGGGCGAGCCGGTGGGACTGGAAGTGGCTCGTCGCGCCGTTCGAGCGGTCGTGGCTGCCGCGCCTCGTCCCGCCGACGGGCTCGCTCGGAGCGCTGACCCCGGCCGCGGCCGCGCATCTCGGCGTCGCGGCGGGTCTGCCGTTGATCGCGGCCGCCGGCGACAAGCAGTGCGAGGCGCTCGGTGCCGGCGCGGTCCAGCCGGAGGTTGCGGCGCTTTCGTTCGGGACGACGGCGACCATCGGGACGACCCATCGCCGCTACGTCGAGGCCATCCCGCTGGTGCCGCCGTACCCGGCAGCGATCCCGGGCGCGTGGCTGGTCGAGCTCCAGGTCATGCGGGGCTTCTGGATGGTCGAGTGGTTCAAGCGCGAGTTCGGCGCGACGGAGGTCGCTCGCGCCGGCGCCATGGACATCCCGCCGGAGGCCCTCTTCGATGAGCTCCTCGCGGCCTCGCAGCCGGGCTCCATGGGCCTCGTCCTCCAGCCGTACTGGATGCCCGGGGTGCGATATCCGGGGCCCGAGGCAAAGGGCGCGCTGCTCGGCTTCGGCGACATCCACGGCCGAGCGCACGTCTACCGGGCGATCCTCGAAGGGCTCGCGTATGCCCTGCGCGAAGGCGCGGAACGAACCGTCAAGCGCAGCAAGGTCCCGATCCGCGAGCTTCGAGTCTCCGGCGGTGGCTCGCAGTCCCGCGCGGCGGTCCAGCTGTTCGCCGATGTCTTCGGCCTGCCGGCCTCACGCCCCCACACCCACGAGGCCGCCGGCCTCGGCGCGGCGATCGACGTGATGCTCGGCCTGGGCATCCATGCCGACCCGGTCGACGCGGTCGCCGCGATGGTCCGGGTCACCGACCGCTTCGACCCCGACCCATCGGCCCACCGCACCTACGACGACCTCTACCGCTCGGTCTACCTCCCCATGTACGACCGCCTCAAACCCCTCTACCGAGAGATCCGAAGGATCACCGGCTACCCCCCAACCTGAGCCCGACTCGCTGCCGGTTCCTGGGCGACGTCATTCCTGCCAGCGAACTCTTACGGTCGAAGGGTCTTTCGCGGCCCGCCGCCGAACCGTTTCGGCGCACATTCATTCCCGCCAGCGATGATTCCGAGGTCGAACGGCACCTCGGCGGGCCACGCACGCCCGTTCACGGCAATTTTCATGCCTTGCAGCGATGAAGTCTGTCGAAGGACCCATGCCGGCCCGCCGCCGAGCCGTCTCGGCGCACATTCATTCCCGCCAGCGATGATCCCCGCTGGTCGCTACGCGCGAACCTCCTGGCGCATGAAGCGGGCGTAGGCGAGTGCGAAGGAGCCGATCATCAGCGCAAAGAGGATTACGAGGTGGGGCCAGACCAGGAGCAGGCTCTGGTCGAACGACAGGATCGTGCTGGCATCCGGCAACGCGGAGACCACGTATGGATCTGACGAGCTGACGGTCGTGACGCGCGGGCTGAGCAACGCGGCCGAGGCCTCGGCGTAGAGCTGCCCCGGGAGCAGGCGCTGGAGCCACTGGAGCGTCCCGAATGCCTCCGCCTGGGTCGTCGCGCCGGCGACGAGGAAGCGGCCGAGGAACGCCAGCAGTAGGGGCCCCGCGATCGGCAGGGCGACGAACAGCCAGGCGCCGAACCCGACGAGCGCGGACGTCGCGGCCCGCCGGATGACCACCGACAGCAGCGTCCCGAAGGCCAGCCACACGCCGACGTACAGCACGGTCAGCAAGAACCAGCTGATGAGCCGGAGGACCTCCTCCAGCGACGGCGCGATCCCGAGGCGGAGGAGCCCGAAGCCGACGACGAAGAGGATCAGCGCGCCGAGCGCGAGGGAGATCGCGATGAGCCCTGCGGCGAACTTGCCGTTGATGACGTCGTCGCGGTGGATCGGCTGCGAGAGGAGGCGCGGCAAGGTGCCCTGGTGGCGCTCGCCGTTGACCGCATCGAACCCGAAGGCGACCCCGAGCAGCGGCGCGGTGATCGCGACGAACGCCTGAACGGTGAAGCTGATGGGCCCGAAGTCGACGCCTTCCGGCTCGATCACGAACAGCGCGAGGAAGACCGCCGGCGTCCCGCTCGCGACCTCGGCGAGGGACCGGATGTAGTCCGCGACGAAGTACAGCGGGATCAGGGCGGCGATCCCGAGGACGATGAGCAGGACGTAGAAGCGGCTGCTCAGGATGTGGTCCGAGAGCTCCTTGGCGGCGATCGTCAGCC
Organism: Candidatus Limnocylindrales bacterium; assembly: GCA_046707905.1. Lineage (GTDB taxonomy): Bacteria > Chloroflexota > Limnocylindria > Limnocylindrales > CSP1-4 > UBA5189. Next base: position 3,718 of record JBKKDM010000006.1, on the reverse strand, counting down.
AGCCACTCCTGATCCGACGCTGGTTGCGGTCGGACTCGGTGACCGGCGCCGGCTTGGCCGGCGCCGCGGCGGCCTTCGCGGTCATGCGGCAGCCCTCCGGGTCTGCAGGCCGGCCTGCCGGACGGCGTGCCGATAGATGTCGTCGAGCGAGGGCACGTTCTCGCGAATCGAGTTGAGCCCGAGCCCCGATCCGGCGGCGACGCGGAGCGCCGCCTCGCGGACCGACCGTGCCGACGCCGGCTTGGTGACGAGCACGAACGGCTCGCCGATCCGGGCCGGCGGCTGGACCTCGCTGACCCCGTCGATCTCGGAGAGTCGCTCCTGGATCGTTGCGCGGTCCTGGGCCGTCGAATCGTCGAACCCGATCTCGATGTGGGTCGTGTCCTCGCCGAACTGCTGCGCGAGCTCCTCCATCGTACCGACGCCGATGAGCTGGCCGGCGGCGAAGATGCCGACGCGGTCGCAGACCGACTGGACCTGCGACAGGAGGTGGCTCGAGAGCAGGACCGCGAGGCCGCGCTCGCGGACGAGGCCCCGGAGCATGTCCAGGATCTCGATCACGCCGATCGGGTCGATCGCGGTCGTGGGCTCGTCGAGGATCAGGACCGAGGGGTCCTTCACCAGGGCGTCGGCGATCCCGAGGCGCTGGAGCATGCCGCGGGAGTACGTCTCGACCTTCGTGTCCGCCCGGTCGGTCATCCCGACCTGCTCCAGGACCTCGATGATCTTGGCGTCCGCGACCTTGCCGACGAGCCCGTTGAGCTTCGCCGTGTACCGGATGTTCTCGCGGCCGGTCATCCCGTCGTAGAACCCGACCGAGTCGGGCAGGTACCCGACATGGCGCTTGACCTCGAGCGGTCGCCGCGTCGGGTCGAGGCCGACGACACGGGCGCCGCCGCCCGAAGGCTCGGTGAGCCCGAGGAGCATCAGGATCGTGGTCGTCTTACCGGCGCCGTTCTGGCCGAGGAGCCCGAAGATCTCGCCGGCGTGGACCTCGAGGTCCAGGGCGTCGACCGCCACGAAGTCGCCGTAGCGCTTCGTCAGGCGGCGCGTGATGATCGGGGCGTTGGGGTCCTCGATCGGCCGCCGCTCGCGGTCACGTCCGCGGGCCTTGGCCTTGCTCAGGACCCGCCGGTCCCCCTTGGGCGTGGCGGTCATGGCTCAGCGACGCCCGTAGCGTCGGAAGACCCAGTACAGGCCGCCGATCGCGGCTGCGATGAGGCCCGCGCCGATGATCGCGCCGAGGATCGACGCCTCGACCGTGAACCGGACCTCGGCGGCGTCGTCGTCCGACTCTTCCGAGGCGGCCCGGAAGTCGATCGTGTAGTCGCCGGCGATCGCGTCGCCGGTTGGCGTGATGTGGGCGATCACGTCCACCGAAGCTCCGGCGGCGAGCGTCTCCGTCGCCTCGGGCTCGAACTCGACCATCCACTCGCCGGGCGGCGTCGCCGTCATGACGACGTTGGTGAGCGGTGCGCTGCCCGTGTTCGTGATCGTGAACGTCTGGTCGGTGACGCCGCCGGCGGCGCCGCGGGTCGAGAGGACCCCGTTCTGCGTCGCGAGGGTCAGCGTGTAGCTGCCCGTGACGCGCGCCGAGAGCTCCTGCGTCAGGGTCTCCTCGCCGGCCACCACGGTGAGCAGGATCGGGTAATCCCCGGCCACGACGTCATCGGGACCGGTTGCCGTCACGGTGATCTGGGCGACGGCGCCGGCCTTGACGACGGCGGTGACCGCGTTGCTCTGGGCCGTGGCCTTGGCCTCGATGTCCCAGTCGAGCGGTCCTTCGGCGGTGGTCGTGAAGGTCAGGTCCTCTTCCTTGTCGTTCCGAAGGGTCGTCGTGAACGTGAAGGTGTCGGACGCCGGGCCCTGGAGGGCCACCACGTCCGTCGTGAGGGTGACCTCGCCGCCGGCGCCAACCTGGGCGGTGATGTCGATGGGCAGATCGAACGTGGTGCCCGTCGCCGACGCGCGGACGTTGATCCGGGTTGTGCCCGAGGCGTCGCTCGGGACGTCGACATCGAGTCGAACGGTGGTCGGGTCGTTGCCGTCGACGAAGACCGCGCCGACGACGTAGCCGCCGCCGTGGAGCTCGGCGGTCCAGCTCGCCGGCACCCCGCTGAGCGCCAGGGCGACGGTCGCGTCCTCGGTAGCGTCGACGTCGATGTCGATGCTGACCTGCGTGCCGGGGGTCACCGTCACGGACGGGAAATCCGTCCGCATGGTGAGGCCCTGCGCGGCGAACGTGCCAGCGGCCAGTGACGGCAGCAGCGTCACGGCCAGGGCGAACGAGATGGACAGCGCACCCCGAAGGCGTCGTGAGAACAAGGTCGTCAAGCCTCCTCGATGTCGTCGCGCGCGGCACTCCGTCTCTCGGGGCCTGGCGCGCGGGGACGCGCCCTCACGCGTCCCGATGGGAATCGGGTTTCAGTGGCGAATCATGCAACACCGGCGCATTCCTGCAACCAAGGCCTGCTTGCGGGACGGTTATGACTCCTGAATCACGATCCACGGCCTGACCTTCGGCGGCCGCTCCGAGGACCGAATGGGCCCTTTCGCGCGCGAGCGCGGTCGCGCGACAGTTGACACCGACGAGGATTTGCCCCCATGCTCGATGACGTCAAGTTGAACGCCGAGTAGGGACAGCAGGTCAGAGCATCGACCGAACCTCCCAAGGAACGGCCCGAACCGCTCCCGCGTCCAGGCACCAGAAATCGCTCGATCGCCCAACTCGCGTCGAGCACCAGCACCGCAGACCCGGCCCGATTCGCCGGCGTCGCGGCAAGAAGGAACACAGGAACCAAATGCTTACCCGTACCTACCAGTCGTCCATCACGGGACGATCCGCGTCGATTCGACGCCAGCGGCGCCGCTCGCTCGGCATCCGGCTGTACTGCCCGACCAACGGCTGCGCCAGCATCCTCGAGCTGCACCCGGAAGGTGGCATCGCCAGCTGCCCGATCTGCCGCTTCTCCAAGAGGATCGACTGAGCGCTTCGGGGCCGACCCGCTGACAACGCGGCCGTCACACTGACGGCCGTGACCAGCCTCTCTCCAGCCGGGGTCGATCCCGCGCGCGTCGGCACGCTGCTCGAGCGCGAGCTCGAGACCTTCGCCGACCGTCACCCACGGACGCGTTCGCTGCACGAGCGCGCCCGCGAAAGCCTCCTCGACGGCGTGCCGATGAGCTGGATGGTCAAGTGGGCGGGGCCGTTCCCGCTCTTCCTCGCGTCGGCGAACGGCGCCCACGCCACCTGCGCGGACGGCCACGACTACGTCGATCTCTGCCTCGGCGACACCGGCGCGATGGCCGGCCATGGGCCGGCGCCGGTGATCGCGGCGGTGGAGCGGCAGCTCCGGCGCGGGATCACCACGATGCTGCCGACCGAAGACGCGGCGTGGGTCGGCGAGGAGCTGAGCCGTCGCTTCGGCCTGCCGGCCTGGCAGTTCACCCTCACCGCAACCGACGCCAACCGCTTCTCGCTGCGCCTGGCGCGGGCGATCACCGGCCGGCCTTACGTCGCGGTGCATGAGCACTGCTACCACGGCTCCGTCGACGAGACCTTCGCCGTGCTCGACGGGGACCGGGTCGTGGCTCGGCGCGGGAACCTCGGCCCGTCCGTCGATCCAGCCATGACCACGCGCGTCGTGCCCTACAACGACCTCGAGGCGCTGGAGCGTGCGCTGGCCGATCGGCAGGTCGCCGCGCTGCTCATCGAGCC
>JBKKDM010000005.1:0-20606 GCA_046707905.1 Candidatus Limnocylindrales bacterium | reverse complement strand
TCGTCTTCGCCCTGGTCGTCTTCGTCTTCGCCCTGGTCGTCTTCCTCGGCGTCGTCCTCGTCCTCGTCTTCGTCTGCTGCACCGGCGAACGAGACGTCGCCCATGGTGGGTGTCCATTCCCGCTCTGGCGCGGCCCATCGCGAGACGGTCTGGGCGACCGCGCTCTTGCCGAACGCGGCGCCGATCGAGAACGTCAACAGCCCGAGGATCGCCACGAGCGTGGCGAGGGCGTGGAGGAAACGGCGCGGGGTTCGGCGCGTCATGACATTCGCTCGCGTGACATTGGTGATTGCTTGCGGTTCATCTTCGATCTCTCCTTCTACATCCCCCGATGAGTGCTCCGGCATCCTGCACCTGACCGCAATGCATTGGTAGCAGGACATCCGTTCGCGCGGGTAGGAGGTTGGTCTCAGTGCGAACCGGCACCGACCGGAAGCGCTAGCCCGGGGATCGTGCTCGCAGACCCTCGATGTGCTCGCGGTCGTGGTCGAGCGCGGTCCGCATGACCGCGGCGACGTCCTGGCGGCCGAAGGTCGGGTGGAGCCCGGCTCGGCGCCAGCCGGCGTCGTCGAGGCGCGTGAGGCGTTCGATGGTGGCCGCCCGACGGGTGCCGAACGCCAGGAGCGCCGTTTCCAGCGTCTCGGAGCCCCGTCCGTCCCACGGCTCGGGCTCGATCCAGGTCCATTGCGGCTCGTCGGCGGATTCCCAGAGGGAGTCGAGGCGAACGTGCCAGGCCTCGCCCTCGACGGCGATCAGGTGGCAGACGACCTCTCGCGCCGACCACTCGCCGTCGAGAGGCAGCTGGGCGCTTCGAGCGGCGGCGCCGAGGAGCCTGGGAATGGCAGCGAGCTCCCGGGCCAGCTCGAGCCGGGCGGTCATCGTCCCGGTCATCGGCCCGCCTCGGCGGCGAGGGCCGCGCCAAGCTCGTCGCGCCAGGCAACCGTCGCCGGCACGTTGTTGAACGTGTAGACGTGGAGCCCGATGACGTTCGCAGCGGGGTCCGCCAGCACCGGCGCGAGGTCGCGCAGGAGGCGTGACGGCTTGTACGTCCCCCCAGACTTCAGCAGCTGGCCGACGAAGCGATAGTTCCGCAGCACGAACTTCGACGCATCCTTCACCCCGATCCGGGCGCTGATCGACATGAGCTTGGGAATCTCGGCGACACCCGGGATCCCGAGCTTGACCGGGAGATCGATGCCCTCGGCGCGGCGATCGGCGATGAACGACGCAATCGCCATCGGGTCGAAGCACAGCTGCGTCGTCATGTACCGGACGAACGGCGCCTTGTCCCGGAGTGCCTGTGCGAGCGCGTCGGCGGCGATGTCCGGGTGGCCCTGCGGATAGCACGGGCAGCCGAGGTCGCTCGGGAGCTGCCCGAGGTCGGCCATCGCACGGAGGAGGGAGAGGCCATCGAGGAACTCCCCGGGCTCGTCAGCGTCGCCGCCGACGACGAAGGCCCGATCGATGCCGGCGTCGCGGAGCTTCGTGAGCAGCGTGGTGAGGTGCGCGCGGTCGCGGATCATCCTGGCCGAGAGGTGGGGGATCGCGCGCAGGCCGGCCGCCTCGAGCTCGATCGCCAGGTAGACCGTCGTTTCGATGGTCTTGCCGGGCGAGGCGGGCACGGAGACCGTGGCGCCACGGGGCAGGACCGCGGCCTGGTCACGGACGTTCTTGAGCGGGATCAGCTCGAACGTCGGGTCGGCGAGGACGCGGGCGAGGGCCGCCGATCCATCGGCGTCGAGCCGCGAGCCGCGTCGAAGCAGGGCGACCACCGCCCGCCCTAGACGTCCGAGTCCGGGAAGGCCGCCTTGCGTCGCGCGACGAATTCGAGCAGGGCCTCGTCGACGCCTGGGTCGATGGGCGGCGCCTCGTACTCGGCGAGCATTCGCTTCCAGATGACGTTGGCCCGCTGCGGCGACTCGAGCGCGCCGTCCTCCAGCCACTGCTCGAACGAGTTGTTGTCCGCCGTCGCCGAACGGTAGAACGCCGTCTCGAAGTTCGCGAGGGTGTGCGAGTTGCCGAGGAAGTGCATCCCTGGGCCGTTCTCGCGGATCGCGTCGAGGGCCTGGCCGTTCTCGGACATGTCCACGCCCCCGACGAACACGCCGGCCATGCCGCATTGGTCGAGATCGAGGATGAACTTCTCGTACCCGACGGCCAGCCCGCCCTCGAGCCAGCCCGCAGCGTGGAGGACGAAGTTGGTGCCCGCGAGAATCGTCGGCTGGAACGTCGCAGCGGACTCGTACGCGGCCTGGGCGTCGGCGGTCTTCGCAGCGCAGAGGTTGCCGCCGGACCGGAACGGCACCCCGAGCCGCCGCGCGAGCGCGGCCATGACGTACAGGACCAGCGCGGGCTCGGGCGTCCCGAAGGTGGGCGCTCCCGACTGCATCGAGATCGACGACGCGAAGCTCCCCAGGATCACCGGCGCGCCGGGCCGGACGAGCTGGACGAAGGCCATGCCGGCGAGCGCCTCGGCGAGCGTCTGCGCCGCGGTGCCGGCGACGGTCACCGGCGACATCGCGCCGGCGAGGATGAACGGCGTGATCAGATTCGCCTGGTTCGCTTGGGCGTACACGCGCGCGACGCCGAGCATCGTGGAATCCCACACCAGCGGCGAGTTCGCGTTGATCAGGCTGGTGATCACCGTGTGGTCGTTGAGGTAGTCCGTGCCGAGTGGCGCGAAGGCGATCTTCGCCAGCTCGACGGTGTCGCGCGCCCGGTCCGGGTGGGTCACCGAACCCATGAACGGCTTGTCGCTGTAGCGGATGTGCGAATAGACCATGTCGAGGTGGCGCTTGTTGACCGGCACGTCGACCGGCTCGCAGACCGTCCCGCCCGAGTGGTGGAGGTGGGGCGTCATGTAGGTGAGCTTCACGAAGTTCCGGAAGTCCTCGAGCGTCCCGTAGCGGCGGCCGTTGTCGAGGTCACGGACGAAGGGGCTGCCGTAGTTCGGCGCCAGGACGGTGTAGGGATCGCCGATCTCGACGGACCGCGATGGGTTCCGGGCGTGCTGGGTATACGTCCGCGGGGCTGTCGCCTGGACGAGCTGGCGGGCCATGCCGCGGGGGAACTTCACGAGCTCGCCCTGGACGTCCGCACCGGCGTTCCGGAGCGTCTCCAGGGCCTCGGGGTCGCCGCGGAAGATGATCCCGACCTCCTCGAGGATCGTGTCCGCGTTGTGCTCGATGAGGCTGAGGCCCTCCTCGTCCAGGACCTCGAACGGCTTGAGCTTGCGGGTCAGGAACGGCAGGCCTTGTGCATGGGCTGCCGCGGCGCGGGCGGCGTGCCGGGCGGCGCGACCACCACCGGGACGGCCACGTCCGCCGTCGTCCGGGCCGCCGCGGGCCGCCTTCGGACTGTCGATCATCGGCCGCCTCCAATCGGTTCGGACATGGTGCGCCGATTGGGCGGGCGCGACGAGGATCGGCGCGCCTGGCCGCCGTGGGCGTCTTCGCCAGGCGCGCGCGCGGCCGGCAGCTCCACCGCCTGCGAGAGGTGGGTCGAGGGCGCGGTCTTGTGGGGGATGGCCATGGCCTCGACGAAGTGCTGCTGGAAGCGCGGCTCGACCGCGGTCTCGATCCTCTCGACCGTCCGGACCACCCGCTCGATCTCCCGGCGGGCCTCGCCGGAGAGCAGAGCAATCAACGCGCCGGTCCCGGCAGCATTGCCCGCCGCGCCCACGCGGTCGATCGGTGCGTCCGGCACGAGCCCGAGCACCAGCGCATGGAGCGGGTCGATCTGGCTGCCGAACGCCCCGGCGAGCTTGACCCGATCGACGGTCTCGACCCCGAGGTGGTCCATCAGCAGCCTCGCCCCCGCGTAGAGAGCGGCCTTCGCGAGCTGGATCGCGCGGACGTCGTTCTGGGTGATGAGCAGCCGGGGCGATGCCGGCCCGACCTCGCCGTCCCCGAGGTCCGCTCCGGGGCCGCCTTCGTGGAGGACGTAGGAGAACGTTCGACCGTCGGGCACGACGCGCGGGGTCCGCGCGGCCATGGCGCCGTCGATCGCGCCATCCGGCGTGATCACGCCGGCGAGGAACAGCTCGGCCAGGACCTCGACGATCCCGGAGCCGCAGATGCCGGTGACGCCGGTCCGGCGGGTGGAGGCGTCGAACCCGATCTCGTCCGACCACCTCGACGACCCGATGACCCGGAAGCGCGGCTCGAGGGTGGCCTTGTCGATCCGGACCCGCTCGATTGCGCCGGGCGCGGCCCGCTGGCCGCCGGAGATCTGTGCGCCCTCGAAGGCCGGGCCGGTCGGCGAAGAGGCGGCGAGCAGCCGATCGCGCGAGCCGAGGACGATCTCGGCGTTCGTGCCGACATCGACGATCAGCGTGACCTCGTCCGCAAGGTACGGCGTCTCGGACAGGATCACGCCCGCCGCGTCCGCGCCGACATGGCCCGCGATGCACGGCAGCAGGTAGACCCGGGCGCCGGGGTGCGCTGCGATCTCGAGCTCGGAGGCCTTGATCCGAACAGCGCCGTCGGTCGCGAGGGCGAACGGCGCCGAGCCGAGGGGCGTCGGGTCGATGCCGAGGAGCAGGTGATGCATGATCGGGTTGCCCACGATCGTGAGCTCGAGGATGTCCTCGCGGGGCACGTCCGCGCGCGACGCGAGCCCGGTCACGAGGCTCGCGACGGCCTCTCGTACGACCCGGGTCATCTCCCCCGCCCCGCCCTCGTGGAGCATCGCGTACGAGACGCGACTCATGAGGTCCTCGCCGAATCTGATCTGCGGGTTCATCACGCCGTCCGACGCGAGCACCTCGCCGGTCGTGAGGTCCGCGAGGTGGCCCGCGATCGTCGTCGAACCGATGTCGAGCGCGACACCGAGCGAGCGGTCGTGGAGGCCCGGCCAGACGCCGGTGATCGCCGTGCCGTCGTGGATCGCCACGGTGACCCGGTTCGCGCCGAGCTCCAGCGCCGGCTGGATCGCGGTCAGGACGAAGGCGTCCGCGTAGAGCTGCTCAAGCTGGCCCTCGAGCTCGCGCCACTCACGCGCGAGCGCCTCGAGGAGCCGTCGGATCGCCCCGGTCGGCCTGTCGAGCGCCGCCGGCTCGACCTCGATGTGGTACAGCCGGACGACCGGATCGATGATGAAGTCGCGAACCGGCACGCCCTTCCGCACCACCTGGCGGTGGACCTGGCTCTCCGGCGGAACGTCGACGAGGACGTCGCCCTGGATGTGCGCGTGGCAGCCGAGGCGGCGACCCGCCGCGAGCCCGCGGAGCCGGTCGAACTCGTCCTCGTCGGCGCCGCGCGGGGTGAGGTGGCCGTCGCTCGACTTGATGCCGTGCTTCGGGAACGAGCCCTCGGCCGGGACGACCTGGCAGCGGCCACAGATGCCGCGCCCGCCACAGACCGAGTCGAGGTCGACGCCCAGCGAGCGCGCTGCGTCGAGGATGGTGGTCCCTTGCTCGAACCGGCCGCGTCGCCCGGACGGCGTGAAGATGACCTGGGCGGACTCGCTCATTCGAATCGGCCGCCGGTCACGTCCGGGGGCCGTTGCTCCCGCCGGCGGCGTCGCGCATCGCGGCCGCTGCGGCAAGGGCGCGGCGATTGATCCTCGGCCGGCTGCCCGCGGGTCGCACCTCGCCGGTGCCGCCGCCCTCAATCACGCTCAAAGTCGCGTGACCGGCGTCCGCTGCCGCGGCAACGCGAGTCCGTGACCGTCCCGGCGCGGGCGTGGCCGTTGCCGCCTCCGCGGCCTGGCGGTGCGCCCTGATCCAGCGCCCCGCGTCCTGGTCGTTGCCCATGAGGACGTCCGCGGCCATGATCGCGGCCTTGACCTCGGCCGCGAGCGGGTTGGTGATCGCCGAGGTCAGGCCAGACGCGATCGCCATCGGCAGGAACGCGGCGTTGATCCGCTCTCGGTCCGGCATGCCGAAGCTGACGTTGCTCGCGCCACAGGTGGAGTTCACGCCGAGCTCCTCGCGAAGTCGTCTCACCAGGCGGAACACCTGCTGCCCGGCCGTGGCCATCGCGCCGATCGGCATCACCAGTGGGTCCACGATCACGTCCTCGCGTGGGATCCCATGGTCGGCGGCGCGTTCCACGATGCGGCGCGCGACCTCGAATCGCACGTCGGGGTCCTCGGAGATTCCGGTGTCGTCGTTCGAGATCGCGACGACGGCCGCGCCGTACTTCCTGATCAGCGGCAGCACGCGCTCCAGGCGCTCCTCCTCGCCGGTCACTGAGTTCACGAGGGCCTTGCCCTGGTACGCGGCGAGGCCGGCCTCGAGGGCCTCGACGATCGAGGAGTCGATGGACAGCGGCACGTCGACCAGGCTCTGGACGAGCCGGACCGTCTGGGCCAGGATCGACGGCTCGTCGGCCAGCGGTATGCCGGCGTTGACGTCGAGCATGTGGGCGCCGGCCTCGACCTGGGCGACCGCGTCGCGCTCGACTCGGCTGAAGTCGCCGACCTTCATCTCCGCTGCGAGCAGCTTCCGACCGGTCGGGTTGATGCGCTCGCCGATGATCGTGAACGGCCGATCGAAGCCGATGACCACCTCGCGCGTGGGCGAGCTGACGACGGTGTGGGTGGACCGCACCGATCGGGTCACAGGCGGGTGCCCTCGCCGCCCGAGGCGATGAGCGCGTGGAGGACCTCCTTGGAGTACGCCGACTCGAGGCGCGCCATCTCGGCGTCCGCCTCGGCCTCGACGTCGTCGCCGCATTCGCGCTGGGCGCGGCGCATCTCCTCGATGTAGTCGCCGTACGACTTCTTGCCGGCGTTCATCGCGGCCTTGTCGACCGCGAACTGGAAGCGCTTGTCGAGCACCCGCTTCGAGCTTTTTCGGCCCTCGCGCGCGATCACCTGCATCGGAATGTCTCGCCAGTAGATCGTGATCAGCTGGGCCATCACGCGGAAACCGTGGTGGAGCGACGCGGCGAAAGGTCCGCAGCGCGACGGGCGCGGAGGGCACGAGCGCAGCGCCCATGTCTGATAGACACGATTTCGACGTTTGTGGACCGCCGAACGCCGCGTACCGCCTCCTTCCGGACGGATTCGTGCGTGGGAGACACGAACAAGGGCGCTTGAACTCTCGAATCGGGGCCTTCGGTCGTGATTCGTGTCTGTAAGACACGAACGGGCCCGGTGGCAGCCTCTACAGGGATGTCGGGGCGTGCTTCCGGTTCCGTTGGTGTCTGTGAGTCACGCTCGAGCCCAGCGAACGCAGCGATCGAGGGTCCGAGCTCGCCGAGGCCCGAGAGCCGGCGCTCGAAGGCCAGGCCGCCAAGTCGTTCGGCCGCTGCGATGGCCAGGGCCGTCAGCCCGGCGTCGTCCGCCTGTGCGAGGTATACGAGTCGCCGGTAATTCCCGAAATAGACGGGCAGCAGCTCCGGATGGCGGTCCAGGCCGAGGCCGCGCACCACGAGCCGCTCGAAGTTCCGGACGAGGAAGTCCGTGAGGTAGAACGTCCCCGGTTCCGCATCGTGGAGCGACGCGAAGGCCGCCCGACCGGCGTAGACCTCGTAGCAGTGGGCGCCCTCGAGCCGCGCGATGCCCTCGGCGTCGAGGACCGAGTCGAGCAGGCCGCCGGTCCCACAATCCGCGTACGCGACGAAGATCTGGTCGTAGCCCTGCTCGCGCGCCTTCCGGATTCGCGCGGCGACGGCGCCCGGGATCCGCTCCGGGCGGTTGTGGAGCGACGCCGGGAGGCAGGTCAGGTCCATCGCCGGCAGACCGGCACGGCGCGTCAGCTCCACGAGCTCGTGCGCGAGCGCGCCGCAGCCGATGACGAGCGGCCGCCTGGGTGCCTTCGCTGTCGTGATGTTTATCGCGTCGTTCCGCATCATGGAACCGCGCTACGCGACGCGCGCCCGGCGCTCACCGACCAGCGAGACGGCCGTCTCGACGGCGATCGCGGCGTCCCGGCAATACGCATCGGCGCCGACGGCCTTCCCGAACTCCTCGTTCAGCGGCGCACCGCCGACCATGACGATGTAGTCGTCGCGGATCCCGCGCTTCACGAGCTCGGCGACGACGACCTTCATGTACGGCATCGTCGTCGTCAGGAGCGCCGACATGCCGATGATGTCCGGCTTGTGCTCCTCCAGGGCCGCCATGAACTTGTCGGCGTCGGTGTTGATCCCGAGATCGAAGACCTCGAAGCCGGCCCCCTCGAGCATCATCGCCACGAGGTTCTTGCCGATGTCGTGGATGTCGCCCTTGACCGTGCCGATCACGACCCTGCCGATCGGCTTCGCGCCGGTCTCGGCGAGCAGCGGCCGAAGGATGGCCATGCCGGCCTTCATCGCGTTCGCGGCGAGGAGCACCTCGGGGACGAAGAGGATCCCGTCGCGGAAGTCGATCCCGACGATCCGCATGCCCTCGACGAGGGCTTCGTTCAGGACCTTGTCGGGCGACCAGCCACGACCGAGCAGGATGTTGGTGCCGGTGGTGATCTCCGCGGCCATGCCGTCGTAGAGGTCGTTGTGCATCTGCTCGACGAGCTCGTCGTCGGCCAGCGCCGCGAGATCGAAGTCCTGGTTCGCGTCCGCCACGCGCTTGCTCCGCTAACGTCCGCGACGGCGTCGCTCCCGCCGTCTGCTGCGCTTTCGATGTTCCACATCGCGGAACGGTGCCGTATAGTGGAACGACCGAGCACCGAATCTAGTCTAGCGAGGGTCCCGTGTCCAGCCCGACGATCGGCACACAGAGCGGCGTCCAGAGCATCCGGCGCGCCTTCGCCGTCCTGCGCGCGCTCGCCTCCGGACCGCTGGGCGTCAGCGAGGTCGCGGTCGCGTCCCGCATCCCGAAATCGACGGCGGCTCGGCTCCTGGCCGCGCTCACCTCGGAGGGGGCCGTCGAGCAGGTCCCCGGCGAGCGCCGCTACCGCCTCGGGCCCGACCTCCTGTCGATCGCCTCCGGGCTCGGCGAGACGTGGGACATCGTGTCGATCGCCCGCCCGACCCTCGTCGAGCTCACGACCGAGGTCGGTGAGGCGGCCGGCGTCTCGATCCGCGACGGCTGGACCGTCCAGTACGTCGACCAGGTGGAACCACCGAACCCGAACCCGGTCCAGGTTCGCGACTGGACGGGCACGCGGATCCCGCTCCATGCCGTCTCGTCCGGGCAGGTCTTCCTCGCGCAACTGCCGGGCCCGGTCCTCGCGCGCTATCTCGCCGAGCCGCTCGAGGCCTTCACGAAGCGCACGCTCACCGACGGATCCGCCCTCCTGGAGCGGCTGCGCGAGATCCGCCGCGACGGCCATGCCTGGGTCCGCGACGAGTACTCGGTCGGGCTCAGCTCCGTGGCCGCGCCGATTGCCGACGCGCGGGCCGAGATCGTCGCTGCCGTGCACGTCCACGGGCCGTCATACCGGTTCCCGGCCGCCGGGGACGAGGATCGGCTCGCGGCGGCGGTGCGGACCGCGGCCGCGAGAATCGGCGCTCGCCTCCGAGCCGGCGCGTAACCGGAGCGTGAGCCAGACCATCCGGATCGTCGCGGCGCTCGTCCTGGTCGGGACGGCGCTTCGAACCCAGGCCCTGATCATCGGACCGCTGGTCGGGGACGTGCAGACCGAGCTCGGCATGTCCCACGGCGTGGCTGGCCTCCTGGGCACGATCCCGGTCCTGTGCATGGGCTTCCTGGCTCCGCTCGGACCTGTCCTCGCCGCGTCGGTTGGGCCACGCCTCGGCGCCGCGATCTGCGTCCTGTTCATCGCGGTCTTCGGGGTCCTGCGGGCATTCCTCCCCGACGCCGCGACCGTCCTGCTCGCGACCGTCGGGGTCGGGATCGGGATGTCGCTCGTGGGGCCGATCCTCCCGTCAATCGTCCGGCAGCGCCTCCCGAACCACCCGGCGGCTGGCACCGGCGCCTACGTCGTGGGGCTCGTCATCGGCGGGGCCGGCACGGCCGCCATCGCGGTCCCGCTCGCCGAGGCGCTCGGTGGCTGGCGGGCGTCGTTCGCGGTCATCTCGGCGATGGCCTTCGTCTCGCTCGCGGCGTGGCTGGTGCTGATGCCACGCGACATCGGACATGTCCGCGCCGCGCCCAGGCGACCCAACCTCCCGTGGCGCCGCCCCGCGGCGTGGCTTCTCGGCGCGATCTTCGGCTCGCAGTCGATTCTGTTCTACGGCTGCATCACGTGGCTCGCGAGCATCTACGTGGAGCGCGGCTGGAGCGAGGCGGAGGCCGGCGTCCTCATCTCGCTGCTTGCCGGGATCGGCCTTCCGACCACCATCGCGGTCCCCCTCTTGGCCGACCGAATCGGATCGCGGCGCAGCCAGCTGACGTTCGCCGGCCTCCTCGCCGTGGCCGGGGCCGCGGTGATCGCCCTCACCCCCGCCGAGGTGCCCGGCTCGCTGATCACGCTTAGCGCGATCGCGTTGCTGGGTATTGGCATCGGCCTGTACTTCCCGCTCGCGCTGACGCTGCCCGTGGACGTCGCCTCCGAGCCCGCCGAGGCCGCCTCGATCTCGGCGATGATGCTGCTGATCGGCTACGTCATGGCCGCGTCCGCGCCGGTGTTCCTCGGGGTCGTTCGCGACTCGACCGGCAACTTCGAGTCGGTGACCTGGATCCTGGTCGCGATCGCGGCAGCGATGCTGCCGCTGGCCTTCGCGCTCAACACGAAGCGACTGGCCTCCGCCGGCGGCTAGGCGGGGTCGTTCCAGGCGAGATCGAGACGTTCCGCGCTCACCGCGTCTCACGGCGTGGACCATTCTCCCTGACAGATCCACGCGCAGCGGGTCTTGGCCTGCTTCTTGCCAGATCGAAACGAGTCCGCCGCCGCCGGCGGTGACTTTGCATGCTCGTGCCACGTTCGCCGACGAGCCCAGCAGCTCCGATCAGAGCCTGCGATGGGCCTGCGGGAGCTCATCCACCGCCAATTTCGTGCCCAAGCCCCGCCAGCCGTCGATCTGACAGCGGATTCCAGCGACGCGTTCGATAGCGCTCGCCGAGCGTCGGATTGACAGCGTGACGATGGCGCTGCCCCATGGTCAATCCGCGGGCGGCGCCTCAACGCGGTAGCGGATGACGAGCAGGCGGTCGAGGCCGGACTCCGCGCCCCAGACCTCGCCCTCGCGGCCGAGCATCTGGCGGACCGCGGCGTTCGGCCGGTCGGACGGGAGCGACTCGAACGTCTCCGTCACCGGGTCGAAGCGCACGACGGCGTTCTGTCCGAAGTCGGAGAGCCAAACGGCATCGAGCTCGTCGACGTACATCGAGTAGGCCTGGTTGCCGTCGCCCGGCAGGTCCCACTCGTCCCACGAGCCGTCCGCGGTGTCGTACCGGGCCAGCATCCCGGCGTTCCAGTAGCTGATCCAGAGCCGCCCGGTGGAGTCCGACCAGACTCGGCGGGTGCCGGCGCCGGTGGTCGGCGGCTCGATGACCTCGATGTCGCCGCTGCTTTTGTCGACCTTGCCCAGGTAGCTCTTCTCGAGCGAGACGAACCAGATCTCGTTCGCTGGCGTGACCGTGATGCCGTACGGCCCATTGCCCCGCGGCGCCTCGTACGTCGTCACCTCGCGGGTCGCCGGGTCCAGCCGGCCGATGAAACCGGCCGCGCCGGTGAACCACAGGATCCCGTCGAGATCGAACACGGCGGTGTGCGGCGACGGCCGGCCGGGGACCGGGAAGACCTCGACCTCGAAGTCGCCCGGCGTGACCCTGACGATCGCCTGGAGGCCCTGGTCGGTGACCCAGGCCGCGCCGTCGGGTCCGGTGATGACGCCGTGGGGCGCGGCGCCGTTCGGGAGCTCGGCCTCGCGAACCTCTCCGGTCGCCGGGTCGAGCCAGCCAAGGGTCTCGTTCTGCTGGCCCGTGTACCAGATGCCGCCGTCGGACGCGATGGCGACGTCGTGCGGATGCGCGCCGGGGGTCACCGGGTACCGCTCGACGCCGAAGGCGAGGGTGCCCGCTGCGCTGGCTCCCGGCGAGGCAGCGGCCGAGGGGCCGGCGCTCGCGCCGGGCGACGTCTGCGGCTGCGCGGTGGAACCTGTCGCCGGCGTCGGCGCGACGCTGGCGCTGGGTTGGCAGGCGACGAAAAGGAGTGCCCCGAGGAGCGCAACGGGTCGAATCATGGGCTCATCATCATCGACACTCGAAGATCCGTCGCGGTGACGACCTCCGGGTCAGGGGTTGAGCGGGTCTGGACCGAAGGCGACGGCACCGCCGGCCCGCGCTCAGCCTTCCCCGCCGTCCTCGCCGAACGTCCGCGGGAAGATCCAGAGCTCGCGATACGGCGTGGTGACGTGCCATGTGGTGACGGCGCCCTCGGGCAGCGAGGCCATGTCGCCCACGCCGAGATGCAGCATGGGTCCGCCCTGGAGCTCGATCCGGACGCTGCCCTCCAGGATCACGACCGATTCGCGACACGGCATCGTCCACTCGATCGGTCCGGGGTCGGTATCGAACCGCGTCATCCCGATATACGAGTCGTCGCCCTCGACCAGGACGTGCATCTCGCCGCCGACGTCGGGATCGGTCACCCAGGCGTCGGGATGGAGGCTCGAGACGAACGTGCCGGGGTGAACCTCGCGAGCCTGGGTCATGCCGCCCTCATGCCGCGCCGCGGCGGCGGTCGATCTCCGCACTGATGGCCGGCACGATCTGCCCCAGGTCGCCGATGACCGCGTAGTCCGCGACGGCCATGATCGGCGAGTCGGGGTCGCTGTTGATGGCGAGGATCCGCTTCGCGGCCTTGCAGCCGACGATGTGCTGGATCGCCCCGCTGATGCCGCAGGCGATGTACAGGTCGGGCGCGATCCGAAGCCCCGTTTGGCCGATCTGATCCGCGTGGGGGCGCCAGCCGAGGCTCGTGACGACGCGCGAGCCGCCGACCGCGCCCCCGAGCTGCTCCGCGAGGTGCTCCAGCTTGCCGAAGCCCTCCGACGACCCGACGCCGCGGCCCCCACCCACCACGACCTTGGCCTCCGTCAGCGAGACGCCACTCGTGGCCTTGGCCTCGCGCCCGACCACCCGGGCAACCATGTCCGCGGGCTCGATCGCCGGGTCGAAGGCGCTGAGGGTCGGTGCCGGCGCGTTGGTCGCGGCCGGGTCGACGGCGACGGCGTGCGGGGCGACGGTCAGCAGCCGGACAGGCGCCTGAAGCGCGGAATCCTCGAGGAGGCTGCCCGCCCATCGCTGGCGCACGATCCGCCAGCTTCCGGCCGGGCCGCCGCCCGGCTCGACCTCGACGACGTTGGCGGCCATCGGCACTCCGGCGCGCGCGGCCACGTGGGCCATGACCTCATTGCCGCGCTCCGAGCCGGCCGCGATGACAGCCGCCGGTGCGCGCGTATCCATGACCTCGCGGATCGCGGCGCCCCACGCGGCTGGCGCGTAGTCGTCGAAGCGAGCGTCCGCGGCGACATGCGCGAGTCCGACGCCGTGCGTCCCGAGCCGCGCCGACGCGGCCTCCCCGCCGGTCCCGAGCAGCACCGCGTCGACCGACGAGCCGAGGCCCATCGCGATCGATCGCGCGAGCGCGAGCGCCTCGAGTGAGAGCCGGTCGGGCTCGCCGCCGACATGCTCCACGAACACCAGGACCGCGCCGCTCATCGCGCCAGAACCCCAAGCGTCTCGAGCAGGTCAACGACCGCCGGCGCGGCACCCGCGCCCTCGCCTATCACCTCGGCCGCGGTCTTCTCCTCAGCCGGGAGCCGGAGCCGCTGCATCGTCGGGCCGGGGATGGCGCTGTCGGGGCCGGCCGCATCCTCGCCCGCGCCCAATCCCAGCGCACCGGAAGGCGACGGGCCGAGCGCCACCCGCTCGACCTCCTTCTTCTTCGCCCTGAGCCTCCCCGGGACGGACGGGTATCGGGGCAGGTTGAGGCCCTCCTTCACGCCAAGGATCGCGGGCAGCGGCAGCTCGTACGTCTCCCAGCCGCCGCCGGGCGCCTCGCGCCTCGCCAGCACCGAGCGGCGATCGTCGGTGAACCAGACCTCCTTGATCCCGTTGATGATCGGGCGGCCCAGGGCCACGGCCACCCGCACGCCCACCTGGAAATCGCCGGTATCGGCCGCCTCGTTGCCGACGAAGATCAAGTCGAATTCGCCCTTCGCCGCCTCCTGCGCCTCGATCGTCTCGGCGATGACGCCGGCCGTCGAGACCGGATCCCACTCACCCGCGGCGGTCTCCAGCAGGATCGCCCGGTCGATGCCGATGGCCATCGCGTCGCGCAGCTGCTCCTCGGCCTCGGGCGGGCCGAGTGTCAGGACGGCCGTCGAGCCGCCCTCCTTCTCGACGATCCGGACCGCCTCCTCGACGCCGCACTCCTCGTGCGGGCTGACGGTCGCGCCGAGGAACCGGGTGTCGATCGCCTGGCCATCGGCGGTCAGGACGATTCGGCCACCCGTCTGGGGCACCCGCTTGACGCAAACCAGGATGTTCACGAGGGCCGACCTCGCCATTCTGGGGTCGCCCGGCCTCCCTGCGCAGTTCGGCTTCGCCTCGTGCTAATGGTCGGCCTCACGACCCCCTGCGCGGCGTGTTCGGCCCTCATGCACGAATCCTGGCGTTGTCCGGGTCGAAGAGGGGGGTGGAGCCGGCGACGGCGACCGTCACCGCGTACTGCTCACCGAGATACTCGACGAGGAGGGACGTGCCGACCTTCGCGACATCGGGCGGCAGGTACGACATCAGGAGGTGCTTGCCGACCGACGGGCCAGAGCCCGCCGAGGTCACGTACGAGCGCCGGCCATGCGCGTCGATCAGGGGCCGGCCGTCGGCCGAGAGGACCGGCTCGCGACCCAGCATGTACCGCTTCACGCCCGATTTCGAGGTCGGGTCGTCGACCGTGAGCGTGCAGAGCACCGCGCCCGGTGCCTCCGCGCGCTGCCGGAGGTAGGCCTCCTTGCCCACGAAGTCCGCATCCTTGACGGACGGCCGAGCCATGCCCGCCTCCACAAGGTCGAAGTCGAGCTCGAGCTCGTTGCCGTGGGCCCGGTAGCCCTTCTCGAGGCGGGCCGTGACCGCGTACGTCCCGATCCCGACGGGCACCATCCCGTGCGGCTGCCCGGACTCCCAGAGCGCGTCCCAGACCCGCAGGCCCTGCTCGATCGGGACGTAGATCTCCCAGCCGACCTCGCCGACATAGGAGATCCGCGACGCCAGGGTCCGGACGCCGTTGACGTCGATCGATTTGGAGGTCAGGAACGGGAAGCCGGCGTGCGAGACGTCGTCGGAGGTGGCGCCGGCCAGGATGTCGCGCGCCCGCGGCCCCCACAGCCCGATCGTCGTGAAGCTGTTCGTCGCGTCGAACAGCTGCGCCGAGCCGTCGGCCGGGAGCGCGTCGACGAAGATCTTCTTGTCGCGCATGCCCATGCCGCCGCCGGTCACGACCCGGAACCGGTCGTGGGCGAGGCGCATCACGGTCAGGTCCGCGAGGATCCCACCGGCCGAGTTGAGGAGCGGCGTGTAGATCGTCTTGCCCGGCGCGACGTCGATCCTCGCGACGCACAGCCGCTCGAGGTAGGCCGCAGCGCCCGGCCCGGTGACGTCGAAGATCACGAAGGCACTGAGGTCCACGATCCCGGCGCGGTCGCGCATCGCAAGGTGCTCGGCATTGATGATCGCCGACCACCAGCGCGATTCCCACTCGGCCTCGCGAGGCATGACGCGGTCGCCGAACTCCTCGAGCAGCGGCTCGTTGGCGCCGTACCAGTACGGTCGCTCCCAGCCTGCCGCCTCGAAAAACTCCGCTCGCAGCCCCTTCTCCCGCTCGAAGAACGGGGAGAGCCGCACGCCTCGGTTGCTGGCCCATTGCTCCATCGGATGGACGATGCCGTAGGTTTTGTTGAAGCCCTCGCTCGTCCGCGCGTCGATGTGCTGCTTCGTCTTGTGGTGTTCGTAGAACCGGGCGATGTCGGAGCCGTGCGGATCGATCTCGGGCTCGCCGTTGGTCATCCACTCGGCGACGGTCTTGGCGACGCCGGGCGCCTCCTTGATCCAGATCGCGGCCGCGGACCAGAGGCCCTTGACCTCCGGCGTCTCGCCGATGATCGGGTTGCCGTCCGGCGTCAGCGAGAGCAGGCCGTTGATCGCGAGCTTCACGCCGGCCTTCTCGTCGCCGACCAGCTCCGGGAAGAGCTCGAGGGCGTCCTCCAGCTGGGGGTCGAAGTCCTCCTGGGTGAACGGCAGCATCGTCGGCGAGAGGGCCGACGCCTCGATCGAGGGAATGTCGTCGGCGTCCATCAGGATCGCCCGGTGGGCGTACGACCCGATCTCGAAGCCGGTGCCGTGCTGGCGCTCGTACATGTTGGTGTCGACGTCGCGGACGATCGGGTAGGCGACCTCGGACGTGGTGTGCTCGAACAGCGGGATCGGCCCGATATCGATCATCTGGTGGACCGCCGGCGTCAGCGGGATCGAGGCGCCGGCCATGCGCGCGATCCGCGGGCTCCAGACGCCGCACGCGATCACGACGGTCTCGGCCTCGATGTCGCCCTGGTCCGTGCGGACCCGCTTGATGTGCCCGTTCTCGACGTCCAGCCCGGTGACCTCGACGCCGGCGGCAACGGTCAGCGCGCCCAGCTCCTGGGCCTTCTTGCGCATGAGCGTGCCGGCCTCGAGCGAGTCCACGACCGCGACGCCGGGCGTGTAGAAGCCGCCCAGGATGATCTCCTCGTTGATGAACGGGACGAGCTCCTTGACCCGCTCGACCGAGATGAGCTCGGCGCCCTCGATGCCCCAGGCCTTCGAGCTCGAGATGCGGCGCGTGAGCTCCTGCATCCGCTCCTCGGTCCGGGCGACCTCGATTCCGCCCGGCTCGGTGAGCACCCCGAGCTCCTTGTACTGGCGGACGCTCTCGATCGTGAATGCCGCCATCTCCTTGGAGTGGTCCGTCAGGAAGATGAAGTTGGAGGCATGACCCGTCGATCCACCGGGGCTGGGCAGCGTGCCCTTCTCGAGGAGCACGATGTCGCGCCAGCCGAGGCGCGCGAGGTGCCAGGCCATCGCATTGCCGACGATTCCGGCGCCGATGACGACGACCCTGGCCTTCTCGGGCAGCCCTGCCATTCACTTCCTCCAGCGGCCCGCAGCGGGCCGATTGCGTCAGTTTGCTCGCCAGCCCGCAGGCGTCAGGCGAGATTCACCACGATCGTCTTGAGCTCGGTCAGGCGCTCGATGGCGAACCGACCGCCGACCCGTCCGAGGCCGCTCTGCGATCCCGCGCGGCCCCCGAAGGGCAGGTGCGACTCCCAGTAGTTGGTGCCCTCGTTGATGTTGACCCATCCGGCGCGAGCCGACTCGGCGAACTGCAGTCCCCGGGCGAGATCCTGCGTGAAGACCGCGGTCAGCAGGCCGTAGGGCGAGCCTTCAATGATCGCGAGAGCCTCCTCGGCACCATCGATCGACGTGATCGGGACGACGGGGCCGAACGTCTCCTCGCGGGCGATCTCCATCGACTCGGTGACGCGGTCGAGGATCGTCGGCTCGAAAAAGAGGGCGCTCCCGTGGTGGGGCGCCCGATGGCCGCCGGCGTGGAGGGTCGCGCCGCGCTCGATCGCCTCGCCGACCTGGTGCTCGGCCTTCGCCGCGGTTCGCTCGTTGTTGAGCGGGCCCATCGTGGTCGCGCCATCGAGGGGATCGCCGAGTCGCACCTCCGAGCCGACGGCCGCGACCAGCCGGGTCAGGTAGTCGTCCTGGACTCGGCGGTCGACAAGCACGCGCTCGCCCGCCGTGCAGCTCTGGCCCGCGTTCAAGAAGCAGGCGGTGATCGTCGCTTGGACCGCCTTGCCGACGTCCGCGTCATCGAGGATGACCAGCGGCCCGTTGCCGCCCATCTCGAGGAGCTGCTCCTTGCCGGCCGCCCGCTGGGCGATCTTGGCGCCGGTCTTCGTGGAGCCGACGAAGCCGACCGCGCCGACCCGCGGATCGCCGGCGATCTCGTCGCCGACCTCGTCGCCAGGGCCGGTCACGAGGTTGAGGACGCCGGGCGGGAGGTCCGCCTCGAGGATCGCGTCGGCGAGCGCCACGGCGCAGTGGCTGGTGAAGCGCGCCGGATTCCAGACGACTGTGTTCCCGGCCGCCAGCGCAGGGGCGATGAGCTCCGCGGGCATGGTGTAGGGCCAATTCCAGGGCGTGATCACGGCGACGACGCCCTTCGGGACCCGGTAGATGAGCACGCGCTTCTGGGGATCGATGGACGGTGGGAGCAGGCCCTCGATGCGGGTTGCGTCCGCCGCCGCCATCCGGAAGTACAGGATCAGCTCCTCGACCTCACCGTACGCCTCGGCGTGGAGCGGCTTGCCCTGGTCCTCGGTCAGCGCTCGCGCCAGCTCGTCCTTGCGTGTCTCGATGGCGCGGGCGATTCGCTCCAGCGCCGCGGCCCGCTCGAAGGGCGACGTGCGGCCCCACGCGGGGGCGGCAGCGTGCGCTGCCTCGATGGCTCGGCCCGCATCCTCTCGCCCGCCGTTCGCGAGCGTGCCGATTCGCGCTCCCGTGGCCGGGCTGGTTGCCTCGAAGGTCTCGCCACTGGCGGCGGGTTCCCAGCGCCCGTCGATGAACAGCGTCGTTGCGTGGGCAGTGGCAGGAGTCGCGTCCGCATGGGCCGCGGGCTTGGAGGGCACAGGAGCTCCTGCACGGCAACGTGGGCTTGCTGCACCCCAGGCGGTCCGGACGCATCCGCCGCGCCGACAGTCTGCCTCGCCGGACGGTGGGCGCGCAACTGGTGCGCTTCCGTGGCATCGTGCCGACATGGACCACGGCGCCATGGGTCATCCCACAGACCATGCGACTGAGGCCGCGAGCACGGCTCCCGCCGGCCCGTCGCTCAACCGCATGGCCGCGAGCGCGACAACCCACTGTCTTACCGGCTGCGCCATCGGCGAGATCCTCGGCCTGGCCATCGCGGCGCAGCTGGGCTGGGGTAACGAGGCCTCGATCGCCCTTGCCGTCGTCCTCGCGTACGTGTTCGGCTACGCGCTGAGCCTGCGGCCGCTCCTCCAGTCCGGTCTTGCGTTTGGCGCGGCGCTCGGCGTCGCCTTCGCGGCGGACACGCTCTCGATCACCGTGATGGAGATCGTCGACAACGCCGTGATCCTGCTCATCCCCGGCGCGATGGAGGCCGGCCTCCTCGACCCGCTGTTCTGGGGTGCGCTGGCGTTTGCCCTCGCCGTCGCCTGGGTCGCCGCGTTCCCCGTCAACCGCTGGCTTCTGGCCCGCGGTCTGGGTCATGCGAAGGCGATGGCCCACCACTCGCACTGAGGGTTCGCTCGTCGGCCCGTTGCCCGACGAGCTCCGCGTCGAGGTCGCGTGCGGCGATGAGATCCGCTTCCTCCTTCGCCTTCGCGTTCATCGTGAGCCACAGCTCCTGGACCGCGTGCCACACGCGAGTCACGCCGAAGGCCACGATGCCGAGTCCCACCAGCCTGGTCACGCTTCGCATTCGCCGCCTCCATGCCGTCCTGGACGGCGACAGCGTCGGCCGATGCCGCGTTCACGTCAATGGCAGGGACCTGAGATTCGGCTTGACGTGCCGGAACCGCGCAACGCACCCTTCGAGGTCCAGAGCAGCCGGGTCTCCCTACCCGTCAGCAGCCCGGAGGGACCCGTGACCGCCGCCCTACGGACCGCACCCGACATCGACCGCGGCAACGGCGACGACGAACCCAGGACGACCCTGTCGGTCCGCAACCTGTGGAAGGTCTTCGGGCCTGCCGAAGCGAAGGTCAAGACCTCGAAGGAGCTGCTGGACCTTCCGAACGCCGAGCTCCGGGCGAAGACGGGCTCGACGGTCGCCGTCCGCGACGTGAGCTTCGACGTCCGCTCGGGCGAGGTCTTCGTCGTGATGGGCCTGTCCGGCAGCGGCAAGTCGACCGTCGTGCGATGTCTGACCCGGCTGATCGAGCCCACGCTCGGCGAGGTCCGACTCGACGGCGAGAACATCCTCACTGCGAACCCGCAGGCGATGCGCGAGATCCGGCGTCGCCGGTTCGGGATGGTGTTCCAGAACTTCGGGCTCCTCCCCCACAGGCGCGTGATCGACAACATCGCGTTCGGCCTGGAGATCCGCGGCGATGACAAGTCGAAGCGCCTGGCGCGCGCCCGTGAGATGGCATCGCTGGTCGGCCTCGATGCCCATGTCGATTCCTACCCGGAGCAGCTGTCCGGCGGTCAGCAGCAGCGCGTGGGCCTGGCGCGTGCTCTCGCGGTCGACCCGGAGGTGATGTTCCTCGACGAGCCGTTCAGCGCCCTGGACCCGCTGATCCGCCGCGACATGCAAAACGAGGTCAAGCGCCTCCATCGGGAGGTCGGGAAGACGATGGTCTTCATCACCCACGATCTCGCCGAGGCCCTCAAGCTCGGCGACCACATCGTGATCATGCGCGACGGCGCGATCGTCCAGTCGGGGCGGCCCGAGGAGCTCGTCGGCGCCCCGGCTGACGACTACGTTGCCGACTTCGTGAGCGACGTCCCGAAGTCCCACGTGCTGACGCTCCGCTGGGTCATGCGCCCCCAGCAACCCGACGACCCGGTCGACGGGCCGTCGTTCCCGCCGACGACCGTGATCCGGGACTGCCTCCACGCCGCGGCCGGCACGGAGAAGCCGATCCGCGTCCTCGACGACGGGGAGTGCATCGGTGTCGTGGATCGGGCCCAGATCCTGGAAGCGGTCGCAGGCAGCCCGAGCGCCGCATGACCGCCGC
>JBKKDM010000004.1:0-8630 GCA_046707905.1 Candidatus Limnocylindrales bacterium | reverse complement strand
TCGTCGGGAAGGACGCGGCCGGCGCCCCGACCTTCCACGTCGGCGTCGAGTGGGTCGCGGTCGGCATCTGCGTCGCCATCGTTGCGATGCGCCGCAGCCTGCTCATCGGGCTCCTCCTGGCGGCCGGCCTGATGACGGTCGCGCGAGCAACTGGGTTCGCTCCCCTCCCCTAGCGCTTCCGTGGCAGGCGACGTCGCGCCTGCTCATTTGCCTCGGTCAGGCGCGAAGCACCAGGCCAGGCTTCCGCAGCACGACCGAGGCGATCGCCCCGATGCTGATCGCAGCGAGCACCGGAACCGCGGCCTTGGCGGCGCGCGGCGGCAGGATCAGCTCGAAGAACGGAACGGAGTCGCCCCACTCCACCTGCCGCGGACCCATGGGACAGTTGCCCCGCCCGAGAACGAGGGCCGCGCCCTCGACGCCCAGGAAGGCCACGCTTGCCCACACCAGCGGGTCGCGGCGACGCGTCATTGCGCTCGCCCAGATGTACGCCAGGGATCCGAGCTGGGCGACCGACCACGCCGCATGGACCATCCGCCATGCTCTCGCTGAGCGGCCTAGATCGCCCCATCGGGCGCGACCGGCGGCATCCCTATTGCCGGTCACGGCGTGCGTCCGCTTCGATCTCTACGAGGAGCGAGGGGTCGACCAGCGCCTTGACTGCGAGCGCGGTCGACGCTGGCCGAATGTCCCCGAAGACCTCGCCGTGGACCTCGGCGACGGGCGCGATGTTGCCCACCTCGGTGCCGTACATCCTCGTCCGCAAGACATCGGCCAGCGAGAACCCGGCCTCGCCGAGCGCCCGCTCGATGATCTCGAGCACGGCCCGCGCCTGCGCCGCAGGGTCGCCGGGATGCAGGGAGCGGCCGTCCGGACCGGCGTCAGTGGTGCCGGCAACGTAGGCCGAGTCGCCCGCGACCGCGACGCGCGAATAGCTGTAGCGCGCCTCCCAAGGCCCGCCGCTGGAGACGCGCCGCCCGGCTAGGTCCGCCATGAAGCGACGACCGGGTCGCGCCCGACCTCGAGCAGGAGCGCGGCGAGCAAGGCGGTTCGCGGCACGATGGAGTCGACGACCAGATATTCCTCCGGCGAATGGTCCATCCCACCGATCGGCCCGAGCCCGTCGATCGTCGGGACGCCCATGCCCGAAGTGGTGTTGGCGTCGGAGGCGCCGCCGGTCGCGACGTCCTCGGTCTCGAACCCCAGCCGGCGCGCGAGCGACATCACGTGATCGGCGAGCCGGCCTGACCGCTCGAGCTTCTCCATCGGCGCCCAGCCCGCCATCGTCTCAATGTCCGTCGTGCAGCCGGGAACGGACGGATCGACAGCGAGGTCCCGAATCGCCGTGAGTGCGCGCTCAAGGTTGTCGGCCGTCGTCGCGCGCACGTCCACATGCAGCTCGGCCTCATCGCAGACGATGTTCGGTCGAGTCCCGGCCTTGAACACGCCGACGTTCGTGGTGACGCCCGGCCAGCGGCCGTTGAGCTGGTGGATTCCGCGGACGAGGTCGGCGCCGGCGAGGATCGCGCTGCGCCCTTTCTCGGGCTCGACGCCCGCGTGGGCCGCCTTGCCGAAGACGCGGATCCGCAGGTCGGCGATCCCCTTGCGCTGGGACACGAACGCGCCGCTGGCGCGGGCGCATTCGAGCACGAACGCCGCGTCCGCCTCGCGGGCCTTTTCGACGATGTGCGGGGTCGAGGACGGCGAACCGATCTCCTCGTCGGGGTTGGCGACGAACGTGATCCGCTCGAACGGCATCGCGTCAAGCGACCCGCCGAGGAGCTCCCGGAGCGTGGCGATCGCCCGGAGGCCGGCGAGCAGGCCGGCCTTCATGTCGGACGCACCGGGGGCCTTCACGATCCGGCCCTCGGGACCGTCCTCGATCCTGAACGGCCGCTTTGCGACCGTGCCCTCCTCGAAGACCGTGTCCATGTGGCCGATCAGCAGGATCCGCGGCCCGGGACCCGGCCGGCCCTCGAACTTCCCGATCACGGTGTCGCCGAACCTGCCTCCGGGATCCGGGCGGCGCTCGACCGTCGCGCCCAGGGATTCGAGCTCGGCCGCAACCCACGTCCCGACCTCGTTCACGCCCGCGGGCGTGTAGCTCCCGCAGTCGATCGAGCAGAGCCGCTCGAGGTCCGCAAGGAATGCCGGCAGGCCCGCCTCGACGGTCGACTCGATCGTCCGTAGCTCGTCCGCGGAGACGAGCGAGCCCGGCGCGGCGGTGAGGGTCACCCCGGCAGTCTACGGAGGAAATCCGCGGGCCGACATCCGGGCCGATGCCCAGGCCGCGCGGGCGAGGCCCGTTGCTACCCTCCACTCGTGCGCCTGATCGAGATCCGCCTGCTCGAGGGACCGAACCTCTACCGGCTGGTGCCGGTAGTGAAGCTCGAGGTCGCGCTCGGGCGCCGCCGGACCTGGTACGGGCGGCGCGATCCTGAGCCGCACATGCTCGTCCGGCTCGCCGAATCGGTCCCTGCCGGGCTGCTGCCGTCACGCGTCGCCGCGCTGGTCGCCTGGGTTCGGCGCCTGCGGCGGGAGTTCCCAGACGGCACGGCCGGAACGGTCCTCGTCCATCGATCGTCCGACCCGGGCCACTGGATCCTCACCTGGCCCTGGGCAGAGGAGGATCGAGCCAGGGCGATCGCCGAATCCGCCCTGGCCCTCGTTGATCGCGAGGTCCCGTCGAAGGGTACGGTCCGTCCGGGTCGAGGCCGCCAGCGGCTCCTGGCGCGCGTGTCGGCACGCATCGAGGAGGCCCACGGCGACGGCCCGGCATACATCCGCGACAAGGACCGGCGGCTGCCGATCGTGTCGATCAGCGGGACGAACGGCAAGACCACCACGACACGGCTGATCGCGCACATCCTGCGCGAGGCCGGAAAGCGCGTCGGACTGACGACGTCCGATGGGATCGTCGTCGGCACGGAGATGGTCGAGGAGGGCGACTGGACCGGGTTCGGCGGGGCGCGCCAGATCCTGTCGCGCGACGACATCGACATCGCCGTGCTCGAGACCGCGCGCGGCGGGATCCTTCTCCGCGGCATCGCGTACGAGTCGAACGAGGCGAGCGTCGTCACGAACGTCTCCCCGGATCACCTCGACCTGCAGGGGATCCACACCCTGCCCGAGCTGGCCGAGGTGAAGGTGACGATCGCGCGGATCACCAAGCCCGGCGGCTGGGTCGTGCTCAACGCCGACGACCGCTTTGTCGCCGCGTTCGCGCGGAAGGTTCGCGGGAAGGTCGCGTTCTTCTCGCTCGAGGGCGACTCGTCACGCCGGATCCGGCGGCACCTGCGCGGGGGCGGGCGGGCCTACCTCGTCCGCGACGGGGTCCTCGGCGAGGCCGAGGGCGATCGATGGCGGCCCCTTGGGAATCTCGCCGACGTGCCCGTCGTCCTCGGTGGGATCGCGCGGCACAACGTGGCGAATGCCCTGGCGGCCGCGGGCGCCGCGCGGGCGATGGGGGCGACGCTGGCCCAGGTCGGCGCCGGCTTGCGGACCTTCCTCCCGACGCAGGAGGACTCCCGCGGGCGCCTCAACGTGTTCCAGGACGAGCGGCGGGTCGTCGTCGTCGACTTCGCTCACAACGAGGCGGGCGTGGGCGTGCTGGTCGACGTCGCCGAGGCGATCGCCGAGACCCTGGGCCGCGGCGAGGGCGACGGCAAGGGCGGCCGGGCCCGCGTGACGTTCATCGTGGGCCTCGCCGGCGACCGGCCCGACGACACGCTTCGAGGCGTGGGGCGGCTGATCGCGTCACGAACCGACCGATTCGTGCAGAAGGAGATGCTCCACTACCTTCGCGGCCGGACGCGCGAGTCGGTGCTCGGCGAGATCCGCGGCGGCGCCGCCGAGGGCGGCTGGACCGGCGACATCCCGCTCTACGTCGACGAGCCGACCGCCATCTCCGGCGAGCTGGACCGCACGGAAGGCTCGCCCAAGCCCGAGGTCATCGTCCTCCTCTGCCACGAGGACCGCGAAGGCGTGTACGAGGTCCTCGCAACGCGCGGTCTCGAGCCGGTGAACGACCCCGCAGAGCTGGCCCGGCTCGTGGCGTCTCGTTGAGCTCGGCGATGGAGGAGGAAGGGCTTCGCCCTGAGACGCTCGCCGTGACCGTCGGGCGCCCGGCGCGTGCGGCGCAGGCGCCCCTGAACTCGCCGCTGGTTCCGGCATCGACGTACCACCACGGCGGCAGCATCGAATACGGCCGCGACGGCAATCCCGGGTGGGAGGCGTTTGAAGGCGCGCTCGGGGCGCTCGAGGGCGGGCTCAGCACGGCCTTCGCGTCGGGCCTCGCGGCGACCACCGCCGTCCTCGACGAGCTCGCCCCGGGGGCCAAGGTCATCGCGCAACGGGCTCCGTACTTCGGCGTCGCGGGGCTGTTGCGCGAGCGAGCGGGTCGGGACCAGATCGTGCTCGAGACCCACGCCGTCCTGGACGCGGATGGAATTGCCGCGAGCGTCGCCGGGACGGCGCTAGTGTGGGTCGAATCGCCGACCAACCCGATGCTCGACGTCGTGGATCTCGCAGCGATCATCGCGGTGGCGAAGGCAGCCGGAGCGCTTGTGCTCGTCGATAACACGTTCGCCACCCCGTTCGGGCAATCGCCGCTGAAGCTCGGTGCCGACCTGGTCATGCACTCGGCGACCAAGCTGATCGGCGGCCACTCGGACCTGCTTCTCGGCGCGGTGGTGGCGGCGGATTCCGCGTTCGACCGGCGCCTGCGAGACCGTCGAGCGATGACCGGAGCTACCCCCGGCGTCCTCGAGGCCTTTCTCGCGCTGCGTGGGCTCCGGACGCTCCCGGTCCGGCTCGAACGCGCAGAGGCGACCGCGCGCGAGCTCGTTTCACGATTGCGCGAGCATCCGGCCGTGAACCGGGTCCGCTACCCGGGGACCGGCACGATGATCTCGTTCGAAACGCGGGGCTCAGGCGAGCAGGCGGAGCGCGCCTGCGAGGCAGCTCGCCTGATCGTCCATGCCACCAGCCTCGGCGGGGTCGAATCGACGATGGAACGGCGTGCGCGCTACGCCTCCGAGCGAGAGGTTGGCACGCCCGAGACGCTCATCCGGCTCAGCGTGGGGCTCGAGCACATCGCCGACATCTGGCGCGACCTCGACCGCGCCCTCCAGGCCGCCACGTGACGTATCGCTGACTGAGCGACGAGGCAGCGGGGCGTATGTCGGAGCAGCAACGGCCCACGGGAGTTACGGTCCTCGCGGGCCTGGCATCGATCTCCGTCGTATTCGGTCTCATTGCGCTGATTGGGGGCTTCGGCAGTGTTCCTGGCGCGTTGCCGATAGGGGCGATCCTCACAATTGTCGGGGCGGTGACCGTGTACGGCCTTTGGAATCTGCGCCCGTGGGCATGGCCGCTTGCGCTCGTGCTGTGGGTCGTCTCGACGCTCGACGCGCTTCTGCTGCTCTCGAACGGGACGTTCAACACCAACCTGATCGTCGGGCCAGTGGTGATCCTGTATCTCATGCGCGCCGACATTCGGGCGGCATTCGGACGCGGTCCGAGTGCTTGATCCGTCTGAGCCCCAGACCAGCTTCGAACTCAGGAAACGTCAGCGTCAATGGAGTCGAGCCGATTGCGCCCGCTGCGCCGACACGTGGCTCCACGTGACATTGCGCGACGCTGACTGAGGTCATGGCCGCGCCGGTGTATCCCGCCAAATTCTCGTGTCAGCAGCCGTAGACGCGTTTCTGGGGGCCGTGATGCAGGTCCCCTGCGGGATTTGCCCGAGCCACGTTCGCGTCGGGCTGGGATCGCCAGTCGAGAGGCGGCAACGGGCGGCCCGGTGCCATGCCACCGCGCCTAATGCTGCCCAGGCTGGAATCTGGCCGGGAAGACCCGCAGCGCGGGTGGCGAACCGGTCGGATCACGTGCGCGACCGAGCGACGTCCGGCGAGCTAGCCCTCGGGCGCCTCGAGGGCTGACGCCTCGTCCGGGTCCGCGTAGGCCGTGCCGCCGTCGCGCTTGCCGGCGGAGGCCATCGCCTCGCGGTAGACCGCGATCGAGTCGTCGACGCACATCACCACGAGATCGCCCGGGTTCGCGCGTCGCAGCGCGGTCTTCACGGCCGTGAGCTCGTCGAGGACCTTGTCGAGCCGGATGGTCCGGCCGGTGCCCTTCTCCTTCGCGGATCGCACGCCGTCGGCGACGAGGGTCGCGGTCGCGCCCGGCGATCGACCCCGGAGGTTGCGATCCTCGCGGACGATGATCTCGTCGAACGCACCCGCGGCCAGTGACCCGTACTCGCGCATGTCCTCGTCGCGGCGGTCGCCCGGCATCCCGATGACGCCGATCGCGCGCCCGTTGCGGCCTGCGCCGTTGCCGCCGGTGTCGCCCGCCATCTTCGTCGCGAAGTCGGCCAGGTTCCGCATCCCGTCGACGTTGTGGCAGTAGTCGATGACGACCCGCACGCCCCCGACCTCGAGGTAGTTGAGGCGCCCGGGCGCCTGGAAGAACGAGGTCGTGAAGGTCCGCAATCCCTGGCGGATGTCGTGGAGGTGGGCGCCGGTGGCCCAGGCCGCCGCGGCCGCGGCCAGCGCGTTCGCGACGTTCATCCGGGCCTTGCCGCCGAACGTCGCCGGGATGAGGTGGGTGAAGAGGACCGGCATGACCCGCGGGCCGTGCCGGAGCACGATCTGGTCGCCCTCGGGCGTCTTGCGGACCACGAACGCGGCCCCGCCGCGGCTCGTGAACCCATCGACGCGGTCGAAGCCGCGCTGGCCCTTCTCGGTCTCCATCGAGAACAGGATCACCCGACCGCGAGCATCGGACGCGAGGCGCGAGACATAGGGATCGTCGGCGTTCAGGACGGCCGTCCCGGTTCGCGGGACCGCCTCGACGATGACGCCCTTGACGTCCGACAGCTGCCGGAGCGTGTCGATCCCGCCGAGGCCCAGGTGGTCCGCGGTCACGTTGGTGATGACCGCCACGTCGGCACGGTCGAACCCGAGGCCTTCGCGGAGGATCCCGCCGCGTGCGACCTCGAAGACTGCGGTGTCGACCGTCGGGTTCTGGAGGATCATCCGGGCCGACTTCGGGCCGGACATGTCGCCCCGCCGGATCATCCGGCCATCGACCACGATGCCGTCCGTCGAGGTCATCCCGACGCGCCGGCCCATCAGCTTCAGGATGTGGGCGATCATCCGGACGGTCGTCGTCTTGCCGTTCGTGCCGGTGACCGCGAGGATCGGGATCCGGGCCGGCGCGCCGGGCGGAAACAGCAGGTCGATGACCGGCTTCGCGACGTACTGCGGCTCGCCCTCGGTCGGGTTGGTGTGCATCCGGAAGCCAGGGGCCGCGTTGACCTCGACGATCGCGCCGCCGGTCTCGCGGACGGGCACGGTGATGTCGGGGCAGATGAAGTCGATGCCGGCGACGTCCAGGCCCACCACGCGGGCCGCCATCTCCGCGATCTCGACGTTGTCCGGGTGGGCCTCGATCGTCCGATCGATCGACGTCCCGCCGGTCGACATGTTCCCTGTGAGCGCCAGCTGCACCCGGGTGCCCTTGGGCGGCACTGCGTCGAGCTCCAGGCCCTGGCCCTGGACGACGGCCTCCGCGGCCGCGTCGACCTTGATTCGCGTCAGGACCTTCTCGTGGCCGATGCCGCGACGCGGGTCGGCGTTGGTCAGCTCGACAAGCTGGCGGACGGTCTTCTTGCCGTCGCCGACGACGCTCGCCGGGACGCGCTCCGCGATCGCCGCGACCTTGCCGCCGATGACGAGGCAGCGGTAGTCGTTGCCGGTGATGAAGGTCTCCACGACGAGATCGCCGGAGCGGCTCTCGCGTCGGGCGCCGTCGAAGGCGGCTCGGATGTCCTCGTCCGTGCGGAGGTTGAGGTGGACGCCTCGGCCGTGGTTGCCGTCGAGCGGCTTCACGACTGCCGGGAAGCCGATCCTGCGGGCTGCCGCCACGGCGGCGTCGGCCGACCGCACGACGTCCGCCTTCGGCACGGGCAAGCCGGCCGAATCGAGGAGTCGGTTTGTCAGGCCCTTGTCGGACGCGATGTCGACCCCGATCGCCGATGTTCGCGAGGTCATCGTCGCGCGGATGCGTTGCTGGTGGACGCCCTGGCCGAGCTGGACGAGCGACGCACGATCGAGGCGCAGGAACGGGATGTCCCGCGAGGCGGCTTCGTCGAGGATCGCCTGGGTGGAGGGTCCGAAGGCCTGGCGCTCGGCGAGGAGGATCAGAGCCTCGAGCTCCGCGACGTAGTCGAACGCCTGCTCCGAATCGCGCGGGGCCACGAGGTGGTTGACGATCCGGACCGCGACCTTGCCGGCCTCGATGCCGACGGCCTCCTCGCGGTACTCGTAGATCACGTTGTAGTGGCCGCGCTCGCCGGCCGAGCGGGTCTTGCCGTGGTGGACCTGGGTGCCGGCGAGGTTCTGGAGCTCGAGGGCGACGTGTTCGGTGATGTGTCCGACCCAGGTGCCGTCCTTGAGTCGCGTGACGAAGCCGCCGCGGCGGTTCAGCGAGCAGGCGTGATCCTCGAGGGACGGCATCCAGGCGAGCAGGCCGTCGACGAACCCGGGAATCTTGTTGCTCGGGAAGTCCTCGAGGACGCCGAGGTCCACCAGCATCTTCACGACTGGCTGGCGCGACCAGTAGTT
>JBKKDM010000003.1:0-26896 GCA_046707905.1 Candidatus Limnocylindrales bacterium | reverse complement strand
ACGAGCTCCGGGGTGACCTCCACGGCGCCGCGGGGAAGGAGCGCACCGGCAACGAGGCCCAGCACGACCAGGGTGACCGTATACGACACCCGGAGCCGGTCGGCCACGACCGCGGTGGCGGCGGCGATCGCGAGCAACGCGACGACGATTCGAATCGCGTCGAGCGTCGCTACGCTGCCTGGCTCAGCCACCGGTCCTCCCTCCAGCGCACCGGACCGACCCGGCCCCGTCGTTGCTGCGCCACAACACCGCCCGCCGGAGGGTACTGCCCCGAACCGGACCGAAGTACGGCTTGGAACCCAAGTTGCCCATCTCTACTGTCCGCCCATCGACGAGTCATGGGCGCAGCCATCGTCGCGGGGATCGTCTGCGAGTTTCGCACTCATCTTGATTTGGTCGTCCCCGAAAGGTAAGCACGGATGGGCTCGATGGCTTTGAACGAGCTTGGGAAGATGCTCACCGCCGCCGAAGTCGCGGAGATGCTCCATCTCCACGTCAACACGGTGAAGCGGCTGGGTGATCGCGGCGAGCTGAAGTACTACCGCGTGTGCAAGCGCGGCGATCGGCGGTTCCTCCTCGAGGATGTCCGCCGCTTCCTCGACAACAACCGCTAGACCAGCAACCGCTCCGCGGGTGGCTGCACCGCCCGTAACGAAAGAGAAGCGCCGGCCATCCGCCGGCGCTTCTTGGCGTCGCAGGAGTCGGCAAGTTCCAGCGCCGCCCGGTCCAGCGCCGCCCCCCGTCCCGGAGTCGGATCGACCACTGCTGCTCCCTCGGTCGGCTGCTCGTATTCGTGGTTTCCCGCGAGGCACGTGAGCGTCGCCACCGGCGATGCGCGTCGCCGGAATACGACGAGCGGGCAGCGACAGCGTCCGGCGCGTCGATGCAGGCCCTCGAGGCGCCTCGGCATGAAGGCCACCGGTGTTCGAGTTCCCATCGGGTCGTCGATGCCGATCGGCGGTCGATCGAGGGAAGATGAAGTTGGGCGGTCGCCAGTCCGCAGGTGCCCCTTCGTATTCCCCCGACGTGCATCGGTGTGCTGGCTCGCGCGCAGACCCGGCGGATCATGCGAATACCAACGAGCGGCCCACGCCCACAGACCATGGCACTACCCAAGCGCCGTGGCGTTAAGGCACGCACCTAGAATGCGCCGGTGATCGACCTTCGGCCGAGTGACGAGAACCGGCTCGTCCAGCAGTCCGTCCGCGAGTTCTGCGAGGCCGAGATCAACCCGTACATCCGGGAGTGGGACGCCAAGGGCGAGGTCCACCGCGAGGTCTTCGCCCGGATGGCCGAGCAGGGCCTCCTGGGCGCCCCCGTCCACTCGACCTGGGGCGGCGGCGGGATGGACTACATCAGCTTCGCCATGATCTGCGAGGAGCTGGAGAAGGCCGACACCGCCTTCCGGGTCGTCCAGAGCGTCCACGTCGGGCTGAACTCCCTGACCCTCCAGCAGTGGGCCACGGACGAGCAGAAGCAGCGCTGGCTGGTGCCCCAGGCGAAGGGCGACAAGCTCGCGACATTCGGCCTCACCGAGCCCGGCGCCGGCACGGATGCGGGCAACCTCGCCTCGACCGCCCGGCGGGACGGCGAGTCGTACGTCCTCAATGGCCAGAAGATCTGGATCAGCCTGGCCGACATCGCCGACCACTTCCTGGTCTTCGCCTCGGTCGACCGGAGCAAGGGTCACAGGGGCGTGACCGCGTTCCTGCTCGAGCGGGGCCTCGCCGGCCTCACCACTGGGACCCTCCACGGCAAGCTCGGGATCCACGCCGGCAACACCGGCCTCATCAACATGGGCGACGTCCGCGTGGGGGCTGAGCACCGGATCGGCGAAGAGGGCGAGGGCTTCCTGGTCGCGATGAGCGCCATCGACCAGGGCCGCTACACCGTCGCCGCGGGCAACGTCGGCCTCGCCCAGGCCTGTCTGGACGCGTCGCTGAAGTACGCCCACGAGCGGAAGACCTTCGGCGACGAGATCGGCCGCCACCAGCTGGTCAAGCAGATGCTGGCCAAGATGATCCAGGGCATCGAGGCCGGGCGGCTCCTCGTCTGGCGGGCCGGGTTCCTCAAGAACCATGGCGTCCGGAACACCCGCGAGACCAGCGCCGCCAAGTGGTTCGCGACCGACCACGCGGTCGCCAGCGCCCTCGACGCGATCCAGGTCCACGGTGCCAACGGCTACTCCAACGAGTTCCCGGTGGAGCGCTACCTCCGAAACGCCAAGGCTGCGGTCATCTACGAGGGCACCAGCCAGCTCCATACCCTCATCCAGGCCGACTACGCCCTGGGCTACCGCGAGGATCGTCCGCTGCGCTGCGAGCCCCTCCCGGCGGAGGGCTACGAGCGGCTGCCCGCGTCGGTCGCGGCCGCCGCCGGGCGGGCCTAGCCGCGCAGCCGGCGCCTCGACCGACGTGGCGGGGCTGAGCCTGGGTGAGGTCGCGACGCTCCGCGCGCTCGCCCATACGTTCGTTCCGGCGGGCGACGGCGCCAGGGTCGCCTCGATCGCGGCAGACGCGATGGTTCGGGCCGTCGACCCGTCGCAGCTGACCCAGCTCCGGCTCGTCCTCCGCCTGCTCGAACAGCCGCTTGCGAACCTCGCCACGGGAGCGGGATTCGCCGCGTTCCGGGACATGGACGCGCCAGCGCGCGAGCGCCTCGTGCTGCGGTGGGCCAACTCGCCGCTGCTCCTGCGGCGGACCGGGATCAACGCCTTCCGGAAGCTGCTGACGTTCATCGCCTACGCGGACCCGGGGCCACCCGGCGCGCCGAACCACCTCCAGTCGGCCATCGGCTACCAGCCAGACGACCCGCCGCTCCCGCGCGAGCTGGCGGCCGTCCGTCCGCTCCAGCTCGACCGCACGCCGCCCGGTGCCGCCGACGCGCCGACCCGGCTCGAAGCGGACGTCATCGTCGTCGGCTCGGGCGGTGGTGGCGGGATCGTGGCCGCCGAGCTGGCACGGGCGGGGCGGAAGGTGCTGGTGATCGAGGCCGGCCCGTTCGTCGATGAGGCAACGATGCCGCGCGACGAGCTCGATGCCTACGGCCGCCTGTACCTGAACCACGGCCTGCTCTCGACGTGGGACGGGGCGATCACGATGTTCGCCGGCTCGGGCGTGGGCGGCGGGACGCTCGTCAACTGGATGACCTGCATCGACGCGCCGGCCGAGGTCCGCGGCGAGTGGGCTCGCGACCACGGGCTCGAGGGGCTCGACGGTGCCGAGTGGACCGAGGACGCAGCCGCGATCGAGCGGGAGCTCGGGGTCGCACCGGCCACGGTCATCCCGCTGAAGGACGAGCTGCTGCGCCGTGGCGCTTCGGAGCTTGGCTGGGACACCGACGTCATCGAGCGCAACGCGATCGACTGCGGGGATTGCGGCTCCTGCCCGTTCGGCTGCCGGCGCGGAGCGAAGCGGTCCGGCATCCGCGTCCACCTGGCCGAGGCAGCGCGCAACGGCGCGACGATCCTGGATCGCGCCAGGGTCCGGTCGCTGCTCCTGGGCCCGGAGGGCGCTGGGCCGGTCACCGGGGTCATGGGCACGCTCGCGCCGCCGGCGGTGCCGGGCGCGGGTCCCGGTGGCAGCACCGGCGAGCCGGTCGCGGCCAATCCGCGATTCTTCATCGCGACGGCGCCGCAGGTCGTGCTCGCGGCGGGCGCGCTCCGGAGCCCGGCGATCCTCCAGGCGTCGCGCGCTGCTCATCCGAGGATCGGTCGCCACCTGCGGATCCATCCGGTCCCCGTCGTCGGCGCGATCATGCCCGAGCCGGTCGACATGTGGCGAGGCACGATGCAGGCCATTCGCTCGATGGAGTTCGGCTCGGACGAGGCGGGCCGGCGGCGCTACGTGATCGAGTCCGCGCCGGGGCACCTGGGGTTGCTGGCGCTCGTCCTGCCGTGGCAGGGCGCGCTCGAGCACGCGGACCTCATGGCTCGCGCGCGGCACTTCGCGCCACTGCTCGCCGTCACCCGCGACGGCGGCGAGGGCCGTGTCCAGCTCACGGGGGCCGGTCGCGTCCGGATCGACTATCGCCTGGACGAGGCGGGCAAGGTCACGGCCCGCCACGCCCTCATCTCGATGGCCCGCATCGCCCGGGCGGGGGGCGCCCGCCAGATCCTCGCGATCGGACAGCCGATGCCCCGTCACGTCGTCGACGACTCGTCGGGCGAGGCCCGTCGGTACGCGGCGTTCGAGTCGCGGCTGGCCGCCACCGACTTCCGGGCCCACCGCGGGACGGTCGCGTCGGCTCACCAGATGGGCACGATCCGGATGGGAGCCGACCCGGCGGCCCACCCTGCCGACGAGCGCGGCCGGGTTCGTGCCGATTCTCGCGGGAGCATCATCCGCGGCCTCTACGTCGCGGACAGCTCGACGTTCCCGACGGGCATCGGGGTCAACCCAATGGTCACCGTCATGGCGATGGCCCGCCGGGTCAGCCGGACGGTGCTCGCGGAGGGATCGCCGGCCTGACGCTCGCGCGCGGGACCGATGTACCGGGTGCGTCTGCCGCCGCGTCCTGCCTGGGGCTGGTCGGCCCGGCCGTCGCCGCCTCGGCCCTGGCCGTCTCGGCCCGCTCGTTCGAGGCCAGCCGGCCCCGGGCGGTGACGATGATCGCGACGGCGGTCAGGATGATCCCCGAGGCGATGATCGTCCGGAGGCTGATGGGCTCGGCAAGGAAGATCGTCCCGAGTGCGACCGCGACCACCGGGTTCACGTAGGCATACGTGCTGACGAGTGAGAGCGGCGCGTTGCGGAGCAGCCAGGCGTAGGTCGTGAACGCCACCATCGACCCGAAGATGACGAGGTAGACGACCGCCAGGATCGAGGCCGTCGAGATGGCCTCCGGGTGGAACCTCGAGGGCTCGTTGATGACCAGCGCTTCGACGAACGTCACCCCGGCGCCGGCCAGCATCTGGAGCCCGGATGCGGTCAGCGCGCTCGGTGGGAGCTGGGCCTTCTTCGCCGAGTAGATCGAGCCATGGGCCCAGCCGATCGGAGCGATCAAAAGGATCACGATCCCGAGGAGGTCGAAGCTGTTCGAGCCGTCACCAGTGGGTGCGACGAGCAACGCCGTTCCCGCGAACCCGATGACGATCGCCAGCACGACGATCCGCGGCAGCTTCTCCCGGAAGTACAGCCAGCCGAAGAGCGCGAACCACAGCGGGATCATTGCGATGAGGATTGCCGCGATCCCGGACGGCACGGTCAGCTGGCCGAAGGTCACGAAGCCGTTGCCGATACCGAGCAGGAGGCCGCCGACGATGATCGTGTCGCGGATCTGGCGGCGGGTCGGCATCCGGCGCGCCTCGGGATGGCGCCAGAGATCGAAGGCGACGAGGATCAAGCCCGCGATCGCGAACCGGATCGAGGCCATCAGGAACGGTGGCATCGTCTCGATCGCGATCGCGATCCCGAAGTAGGTCGATCCCCAGATCACGTAGATGATCGCGAGGTTCAGGGCCAGCGCCAGGGGAGTGGGACCGCGCTTCACCGCGGGCGCGCTCCCGCCAGCCGCCCCCGAACTTGGCATAGTCTGCTGGTCCAAGGAACGAATGCTAGCGCAAGTCCGGACAGGGTGGGCGGCGGCGATCGAGCGTCCGCTGGGTTGCGATTCGGCGGCGGCCGGAGTCGCGGCCTGCGGCCATATCCTCGGTCGTGATGGCCACCATTCCGAGCATCGATTCGGCAGAGCGGCGCCGGCGGATCGGCGCGCGACACTTCCTCGCGCCGACCACGCGCGCGGCCGACCCGGTCGAGGTCGCGGACCGCCTCGTCGGCATTCACGCGACCGACCCGGCCTCGGTCTACCTCGGGCTACGGGCGCGGGTGACCGGTCTCACGCGGGAGCTGCTCGCGACGGAGCTCTACGACACCCGATTGCTGGTGAAGACCCTCGGGATGCGGCGCACGATGTTCGTCGTTCCGCCGGCCCTCGCGGCGGTGCTCCAGGCGGCCGTGACGAACGACCTCGGCGTGGGCGAGCGGAAACGGCTGCTCGGGATGCTGGAGGGCGCCGGTATCACGAAGGACCCGGTCCGGTGGCTCGAGAAGGTCGAGGACGAGACGGTCGCGGCGCTCGAGGATCTCGGGGAGGCCACGGCCACGGACCTGACGAAGCGGGTCGAGGGCCTCCGCGCCCAGATTCCGTTCGGAGCCGGCAAGCGCTACGAGGGGACGGTCGGTGTCTCGACCCGGCTGCTGTTCCTCCTCTCCACGGAGGGTCGGATCATCCGCGGCCGACCCAAGGGGACCTGGCTCAGCAGCCTCTACCGATGGGTCCCGATGGATCGCTGGCTCGAGGGCGGGCTTGAGCCGTGGCCGCCCGAGCGGGCGCGCGCGGAGCTGGCGCGCCGATGGCTGGCCGCGTTCGGGCCTGGCACGCAGCGGGACCTGCAATGGTGGACCGGCTGGACCGTCGCGAAAACGAAGGCCGCGCTCGCCGACGTCGCGGCGGTCCAGGTGGCACTCGAGGATGGGCAGAACGGATCCGCCCGCGAGGCCAAAGGCTCGGTCTGGGGGTTCGCGCTCCCGGACGACCTTGATCCGACGCCCGAGCCCGAGCCATGGATCGCGTTCCTGCCGGCCCTCGACACGACGATCATGGGCTGGAAGGAGCGAGCCTTCTACCTGGGAGCGAACGAGCCCCGGCTGTACGATACGATCGGGAACGCCGGCCCCACGATCTGGTCCGACGGCCAGGCCGTCGGGCTGTGGGCGCAGCGCACCTCCTGCGAGGTGCTCGTCCGGCTGCTCGAGGACGTGGGGCGCGAAAAGGAGCGAGCAATCGAGGCGGAGGCCGCGGCGCTCACGGCGTGGCTCGGGCCGGACCGCGTGTTCCCGCGCTTCCCGAACCCGGTCTTCCAGGAGCTCGCCGCGTCGTAGCCCGCGTGGCGGTCCGGCGCGACCAGTGGGGCCGCGCGGTCGGCTCGACCCCTAGGCCGCGACCGACACCGGCCGGCAGTGCTTGCACGGCCGGTAGCCCGCCGCCGCCGCGGCGGTGAGGCTCGGGAAGGTCACCTTGTGCCGCTCGGTGACGCGGCGCGCATCACGGCAGGTCGGGTGGCAGACGATGTGGGTCGTGTCCGAGCCCGTGTAGCGGCGGCCCGCGGCCGCGTCCGCCTCGAGGGCCCGCGTGTCGAGCCCCTCGGCGGCCAGGATCCGGCGCTTCGCGTCCGGACCGCCCATCGAGTACTGGCCGATGGAGCCGTCGCTCCTGACCACGCGGTGACAGGGCACCACGAGGGGGACCGGGTTGCGCCCGAGGGCCGTCCCGACGGCGCGAACCGCCTTCGGCCGGCCGATCTCTGCGGCGATCCAGCCGTAGGGCCGGACCTCACCGCGCGGGATCTCGAGGGCCTTCGTCCAGACTGCGACCTCGAACGGGCTGTGGCCGCGGAGGTCGAGGTTGATCCGGACTCGACGGTCGCCGGCGACCCTCCGGCGGATCGACTCGTGGAGCTTGGGAGGGAGCGCCGGCGCCCGAGCGATGTCGCGACCGACCCGGGCCCGGAACGTCCGCTCGAACGTCGGGCCGTCGTCGCCGGCGGCGACCCAGGACACGCCGCGGCCGTTCCAGGCGACGAAGACCTGGCCCAGCGGCGTCTCGATCGGTGCGTACTCGTCCGCCAATCCGACGGCAACGAGCGCCGCCTGGGCAACCCTGGGCGGAGCAGGGACGCGAAGCTCGGTGAGGGACGTCTCGAGGGTGTTCATCGAAGGGCCTCCATGGCCGGTTGCAGGTGCGCTGGGCGTTGTGGCTTGTCGATCTGGGATGGGGTTGCCGCCGGTTCGAGCAGGAGCCGCAGCTCGCGCAGACCGCGGTGGACCTGGGCCTTGACCGTTCCCTCGGGCCGCTCGAGCGCCTCTGCGGTCTCGGCGACCGACAGGCCATCAACGTGGCGCAGCACGATGGCTGACCTGACCGCGGGGGACAGGTGGAGGAGGGCCGCCGCCAGCTCGCGCTGCGTCTCGCGCCGGTCGCTCGTCGCGTCCGGGCGGGATCGGCCGTCGCCGGGTGGGTCGAAGCCGGCGTCGAGCAGGGACTCCAGCTGGTTCGGGGGCCGGCGATCGTCGAGCCTTCGACGCCGGTTGCGCGCCAGGTTGACCGCGATGGCGGCCAGCCACGGACGCAGCCGCAGCGCCGCGGTTCGTTCGGCTGGGTAGCCGGCGATCGCCCGGAACGCCCGGACCAACGCGTCCTGTGCGACCTCCTCCGCGTCGCGCCGATCGCCCAGCAGTCGCAGGGCGATCGTGTACAGCCGATCCTGGTGCCCGGCGACGAGCGCCGGGAACGCGGCGTCGAGGTCGCGCGAGAGCCGGGTCGCGAGCGCGGTGTCGGTGTCCATCGCCTCTTTCAACACGCCCGGCCCTCGATCGGTTGCGGCGGGCGACCGGGATCGCGGCGCGCGCCTCCCGGAAGCGCCTACGAGATGGTGATCGACCCCTTCATCCCGGGATGGACGAAGCAGAAGAAGGTGAACGTGCCGCTCTCGTTGAACACGAGGCTCCGGCTGGCGTTCTCGGCAATGCTGCCGTTCATCTTGCAGCCCGAGTCATCGGTCTGGACGCCGTGCGGCGCGCTGTCGGCGTTCTTCCAGGTGATGACCT
The DNA here is from genome assembly GCA_046707905.1 of Candidatus Limnocylindrales bacterium. GTDB lineage: Bacteria > Chloroflexota > Limnocylindria > Limnocylindrales > CSP1-4 > UBA5189. Next base: position 18,290 of record JBKKDM010000003.1, on the reverse strand, counting down.
CGCCGACCTTCGCCGCGACAGGCTGCGACCACGTGAAGTCGGCGACCGACGCTTCGACGTCGGTGGCGGGTGCCTCCTGGGTCACGTCCGTGCACAGCGGAAGCGCCGTCTCCAGTGGGGCAGTCGTCGCGGCGACCGTCGCAGGAGCCGTCGTGGCGGTGCCGGCCGTGCCTGCGACCGTGGTCGGCGCGGTCGTGGGCGTCCCGCCGCCGCAGCCGGCGAGCAGGAGGGCCGTGGCGGAGAGCAGGCCGAGGGCTCGGGTGGTCGATCGCATGTGGGGCTCCTGGGCGCTGTTTGGGGATCGGCGATGTGGCGCCACGATAGCGCGACGGGCCACCGATCCTCGTATGGTTCGTCCGTGGCCGGCGATGGGATCCTGGACCCTGGGCTCGCCCGGCGGCTCGTGCTCCACGAGGCACGCGCGCAGCAGACGCCGGCGCGGGAGCTGCGCGACCTCGGCGACGGCTGGCTGTTCCACGACCCGAACGACGCGGAGCCGTTCTGGAACCGGGTGATCGCCCCACAGTGGCCCGCGGATCCTGCGGCGTTCGATCGGCGCCTCGACGAGGTGATCACGCTCTTCGCCACGCTCGGGCGCCTTCCACACGTGCGGCCGCTCCCGGTCGGCGGCGCTCCGGCCGATCTGGCGACCCGCCTCACGGCGGCGGGATTCGAGACGCTCGGGGCCGACCGCCGGATGGTCCTCGTGGAGCCCGCCCGGGTGCCGGCGCTGCTTGCCGCCACGGAGGCGAGCGTCGCCGCTGCCTTCGGGGGCGCGACGCTCCGCGTGACGCGACAGGCCGTGGATGCTGACCGGCCAATCCCGCGCGCCGGCGGCCGCGACGCCAGTCGCGGGCCAACCCGTGGCGCGCGCACCGTTACGGCCCGGCGGGCCTGGCCGGAGCGGCGCCACTGGGCGGCCGATGCCGCCCTGGTCCTCGCCGATTCGTTCGCCGTCGGCGATTCCAGGCGTGTCGCGCTCGAGAACGATGTCCTGGCCTGCGTCTCTCGCCCGGGCTGCTCGATGCTCCTGCTCGAGGTCGACGGCCAACCCGCGGCGGTGGCCCGTCGCGCGTCGACCGGCGACGGCAGCTACCTCTCGTCGATCGGCACACGGCCAGGCTTCCGCGGCCGGGGTCTGGGAGCGCTGGTCACGCTCCTCGCCGTGGGCGACGCGCTGGATGCCGGCCACGACCTCATCCACCTCGCTGTCGAGGTCGACAACGACGGCGGGCGCGGGCTGTACGAGCGGCTCGGCTTCGCGCTGGTTGGCGACCCGGCGCCGGACCTCCTGCTGCACTGATGAGCGACCCCGGCCTGCTTGCCGGCGCCCACCAGGTCCGGACCGACGCGGGCGGCCGCGACCCGTGGCTCATGGGCGTGCCGATCGTCGGGATCGGCTGGGCGACGGTCGAGCTGGAACGGGCCGCCGCCGACCTCGACGCCGCGTTCGACCGCGCCGGCATGCCGACGCCCGCCTGGACGCCGGGCCCCCGCGACGACCTGCTCGGCGCCACGGCGTGGGTCAGCCGCGAGTGGTGGCCGACCTGGGGCGACGAGGACCCGCCGGCGATCGTCCTCCTCGAGCCGGACACGGAGGGTCGCATCGCGGCCACGCTCGCCCGGTCCGGCGAGGGCGTCGGCGCCATCTACGTCGCGCCGCGACCCGCGGACCCGGCCGGTCGGATCGACCCGGCCCGGCTCGGTCGGTCGACGCCAGGCCCGCTCGGCAACGGGCGTCTCCTCCTCGCTCGGCCGACGTGGGGTCCCAATGTGATCGTCCTCGATCGTCCTCTGCCCGCGGCGCGCCAAGCCGCACCGTGAGCCCGCCAGGCGGGACGACGCGTCCGTCGGGTCGGCCGGCCGGGTTCCCGGCGCTGCGGCTCCGTCGCGCGGGCGGACTCCTCGACTTGCCGTGGGAGCTGCCGCTCGCGAACTGGCCGCCGAGCCTCCAGTTCCGGGTCCTGCCGGTCGGTCCGTCGCGCCATCTCGTGCGCTTCCTGGTCGTCGACGGCGACCTCCTCGCGCTCAAGGAGGAGCCGGCCGACGTGGCCGAGCGGGAGTACCAGGTCCTCAACCACCTCGAACGCGCCGGGCTGCCCGCCGTCACCCCGGTCGGCGTGGCGCGGCACCCGCACGAGCGGACGGCGATCCTCGTCACGGAGTACCTCAAGAGCTCGCTCCAGTTCCGACGGCTCCTCTCCCGCTTCCCGCTGGGTCCCGGCGCCTATCGCGACCGCCTCCTGGATGCGATGGCCTGGCTCCTCGTCGACCTCCACCGCGGCGGCGTCTTCTGGGGCGACTGCTCGCTCGCCAACACTCTCTTCCGGCGCGACGGCGATCGGATCCAGGCCTACCTGGTCGATGCCGAGACAAGTGAGTTCCATCCTTCGCTGTCCGACGGGCAACGGGCCTACGACCTCGAGATCCTCGTCGAGAACGTGGGCTACGGGCTCGCGGACGTGGCGATGCTGCAGGACCGGCCAGAGGACCTCGACGCCGCGGTCGACGCCGCCGAGAACGTCCGCGAGCGCTACGACGCGATCTGGCGGGAGCTCCACGACGAGCCGAAGCTCCCGGCGGGTGATCGCCACGCCATTCGGAGCCGTCTGCGGGCGCTCAACGAGCTGGGCTTCGCGGTGGATGAGATCGAGATCGTCCCGGCGACCGGCGGGTCGGAGGTCCGCCTGCGGGTCACGACCTCCAACCGGGCGTTCCACGCGCACGAGCTGGAGCGCCTGACCGGCATCCGCGCCCTCGAGGGCCAGGCCCGCCTGCTCCTCAATGACATGCGCGAGCACATCGCCTGGCTGCGGCTTCGCTCGGGCCGTCCGACGCCCGAGGAGGTCGGCGCACGGCGCTGGCGCCGCCACGTCCTCGACCCATCGCTGCGCCTGCTCCGGCCGGTCGTCGGCGACCGCGACCTCATCCAGGCCTACAGCGATGTGCTGGAACACAAGTGGCTGCTGTCGGAGCGCGCCAACCGCGATGTCGGGCTCGATGCCGCGATCAAGGCGTACCTCGAGGAGGGCGCGCCGGCCCCGGAGGTCGCGCCGACCGCGGAGCCGATCGCGGACGACGCCGCGGCCGCGGAGGCGGTCGCCAGGCGCGAGGATGGGGTCGCGGACGGTGTGTGACCGTCCGCGAGTCGCGGTCGTTTCGGTGGTTCCGTTCCACGCGGGCGCGTCACCCACCGGTTCGAGCATCCTCTGACGACTTGCTACCAGCGCTCCCGGTGGAGGATCTCCTCGAGCGGCCGCCGCCCGCCGGCCTTCGGAGGCCGCGTCAGGTCGTCGGCTTCGGCCGGGAGGCCGAACGACAGGAGGTAGCCGCACCAGCGGTCGTCGGGATGGCCGAGAACCTCGCGCGCGATCGCCTGGTCGTAGACGGTCGCAGGACAGCTCCCGATCCCGAGCTCCCACGCGGCCAGCATCATGTTCTCCGCGGCGAGACCCAGGTCCCAGACGAGGGACAGCGACGCGCCCGCCGCTCTCGGGTCCGGCGCGAGCAACGCGATCGCGGCCGCGGCGCCAGCGAGATGTCCTGCATACGGTCCCACCGCCGACAGCGCCCTGAGGCGATCGCGATCCTGGACGACGACGAAGTCCCACGCCTGCTGGTTCTTGGAGCTGGCCGCGTGGCGTCCGGCATCCACGATCCGCTCTAGCTGGTCGCCGGCGAGCGGCTCGTCGCGGAATCGCCGCACCATCCGCTTGGTTCGGATCGCGGACCAGACGTCCATGTCAGCTGCGGGCGCGGGTCGCGGCGTCCGCGACGGGGTCGTCGATCTCTCGTCGTGCGTCGACCCCGCCCGCCAGCCGGACGGCCTTGACGAAGGTTCTGACTCCCCCCGGCTCGTCCTTGATCGCGGAGAACGGGTGCTCGCGCTGCGGCAGGCGCGCCGCCGGCGTGGCCCTTGCCACTGCCTCCGCCTCGGCCGGCGGGAGCGGGCCGCCCAGCGCCGTCGCGAGAAACCGCCCGACCGCGCCGCGGTACGACGCGTACTCGTAGAGCCAGCTGTGCTGGCCGCCCGGGATCATCAGCGTCTCGACGGCCCCGGCCTCCGGGTCGTCCGTGCGGGCCTTCTCGGCGGCACGCTCCAGGCGGTCGAGGTGACCCACCGGCACGACCCGGTCGGCGTCGCCGTGGATCAGCAGGACCGGTCCGCGATACCTCCGGATCGCTCGGGTCGCCGAGACGGAACGCACGGTGTGGCCGCGGGGCTCCAGGAAGACGTGCGTCGTCAGCCACGCGAGCGGGTAGGCGATCGGGCCTGGGAACGGCAGCTTCGCGAGCCGGAACGTCTGGCGCGTCAGGCGGTACGGGTCGGCCGGGGTGGACGCCGCGACGACGCCCCGGATGCGCGGCTCGGCGGCGGCCGCGAGCAGCGCGCCGATCCCGCCCATGGAGTGGCCAAGGATGCCCACGGCCGTCACGTCGTCGCGCTCCAGGAGTGCCTGCGCGCCCGCCAGCGCGTCGGCGCCGAACTCGCCGGCCGTGAGCGGCAGCTCCTCCGGCGGGTTGAGCCCGTGCCCGCGGACGTCGATCGTGAGCACGTGCATCCCGATCGCGTTGAGCAGCAGCGCATTCGGCAATGTGCGATCGCGCGCCGACTCCCAACCATGGACCAGCAGCACCGCGGGCCCCGGAATGCCCCCGCGAGCCGGGATCCACCATGCCGGCAGGTCGATCCCGCCGGACTCGATGGTGAACGACTCGTGCGCCAGGCCGAGATCGCCGGGGTCGTGCTCGGGCGCGTGCCGGTGGGGGTAGCCGGCGCGGGTGCGGTACGCCTGCGCGAAGCGCCACGCGGCGATCGGCCCGAACGTCAGCGCGGCGGTAAGGCCGAGGCGGCGACCACTCGTCATGGCGGCATGGTAGGTGCGGTTGATGGTCCGGTCGAAGGCCACCGATAGAATGCGGCCGTGCCCCGACGAGATCCCCACGATGTCCTCGGCGTGCCCCGCGATGCCGGGCAGTCGACGATCAAGGCCGCCTGGCGGAAGCTCGCCCGCGAGCACCATCCGGACCTCGCGCGGGACGACGCCGCGGCCGCCGAGCGGGCAACCCGTCGGATGGCCGAGATCAACCGTGCCTACGCGGAGCTCCGCGCCGGCTGGGGCGGCAACGGCGCCGGCGACGGGACGCGCAACGGCCGCCACAGCGGACCCCCGCCGCCGAAGCCCTCGCGACCGGTCACCGGCCGCGTGGACACGACCTCGACGTTCCGGCCACGCAACCAGACGATGGGTCCGCGCGTGACGACGGCGGGCCAGCGCCCGGTCCAGACCGACCGGCTGCAACGCGAGCCGCTGCGGGCATCGCAGCCAAACGGGCCGCTCGACCGACGCCGCCAGCGCGGCTTCCGCCCGCCGCCACCACCGTCGCTCGACGAGGCGCGCGGATGGATGATCGAGTTCGGCAAGTTCCACGGCCACTCGCTCGGCTCCATCGCGGACTTCGAGCCGACGTACATCGACTGGCTGGCGAAGACGATCTCGCGCGACCCGGAGCTGGTCGCGGCCGCCCGCGTGGTCCAGGATGACCTCGACGCGCGCGGCATCGTGCGGATCGCGCGCCAGACCCCCGCGTGAGCCGCCTCGCCGCGGCGCTCGGACTCCTTGTCGTCACCGCCGCCTCGGTGGTGGCGGCCTGCAGTCCCGAGCAGCTGGCCACGAGTCCGCTCGGGCCATGCGGGGAGGACGCCCGCGCCGCAGGGGGCTTCCCGGAGCTCGAAGCGCTCGTCCCCAAGACCCTCGGGGTCGAAGGTCGGCCACCCGATCGGGTGGACTCGGGCCGCAACTGCTCCGATGCGACCCTCGGCACGCTCAAGGGGCACGGCGTCACCGAGCTGCGCTTCGCGGGCTCCACCTGGAACGGGACGAGCAGCAGCGAGGGCACGGTCGTTGCGGTCCTCGCCAGGCCGAGCGGGTTGCCGCTGCTCGAGGCCGCCTGGGTCGAGGAGTTCTACGAGGCGGGCGCACGAGCCGGGAAGAAGACCGACAACGTCGACGTGCACCGCCGGGACGTTGGCCCCGTCCGCGACGTCTTCTGGCTGGACGTCCTCAACGACCTCTCGTTCCAGACCGTCGTCACGTGGCAGGACGAGGGGCTGACGCACGTGGTGATCGTCGCGACGGACGTCGCGCCGCTGAAGGATCGCGCCACGCACAACGCGACCGTCGAGGCAGCGGTCGCCGCCGCGGGACTCCCCGCCCCGAGCCTGCCCGGCTGCGGCTGCACCCAACCCGCGGCAACACCCGCTGCGCCGACCCTCTGACCCGCAGAGCGGAGCCGACGGAAGCCCGTGCTACCGTCCCGCCCATGAGCGACCCCTCGAACCCGGGCGCCGACCGCGCGGGCTGGGAGGAGCGCCGGCGGCGCTGGAAGGTCGAGCGCCTGGATCCGGCGCTGGCCAGGACGCCGGCTCGCCAGCCGAGCTTCCGAACCCTCGGCGAGATCGAGCTCGATCCGATCTACGGCCCCTGGAACGGCCCCTCCGACGCAGTCGCGGCAGCTCGCATCGGCCTGCGCGGGGAGCCGCCGTACACGCGCGGGATCCATCCATCGGGCTACCGTTCTCGCCTCTGGACGATGCGGATGTTCGCGGGCTTTGGGGCCGCGGAGGACACCAACGCTCGCTTCAAGGATCTCCTCGCGGCCGGCCAGACCGGCCTCTCGATCGCTTATGACATGCCGACCCTCTATGGCTACGACACCGACGATGAGGAGGCCGAGGGCGAGTTCGGGACCTGCGGCGTTGGCGTCAGCTCGCTGGCCGACATGGAGGTCCTGCTCGACGGCCTGCCGCTGGACCGCGTCTCGACCTCGATGACGATCAATTCGCCGGCCGCGCCGATCTGGGCGATGTACATCGTGGCGGCGGAAAAGGCGGGCTATCCGCGGGCGATGCTCGAGGGCACGACCCAGAACGACATCCTCAAGGAGTTCATTGCCCAGAAGGAGTTCCTGTTCCCGCCCGAGCCGTCGATGCGCCTGGTGACCGACACGATCGAGTTCGGGACGAACGAGATGCCGCGCTGGAACACCGTCTCGATCTCGGGCTACCACATCCGCGAGGCAGGCTCGACTGCGGTCCAGGAGCTGGCGTTCACGATCGCCGACGGGATGGCCTATGTGGAGGAAGCGATCAAGCGCGGGCTGCGCGTCGACGACTTCGCCCCGCGCCTGAGCTTCTTCTTCAACAGCCACAGCGACTTCTTCGAGGAGATCGCGAAGTTCCGGGCGTCGCGCCGGATCTGGCACAAGCTCATGACGGAGCGCTACCACGCCGAGAACGAGCGCTCGACCTGGATGCGCTTCCACACCCAGACCGCGGGCGTCTCGCTGACCCCACAGCAGCCGCTGAACAACCTGACACGCGTCGCGATCCAGGCCCTCGCGGCCGTGCTCGGCGGCACGCAGTCCCTCCACACCGATGCGTACGACGAGGCCCTGGCGGTGCCGACCGCCGAGGCCGCGCTCCTGGCCCTCCGCCAGCAGCAGGTCATCGCCGAGGAGACGGGCGTGACGGGCACGGTCGACCCGCTGGGTGGCTCGTGGTTCATCGAGTCCCTGACCGACGAGGTCGAGCGGCAGGCCTGGGCCTACATCGATGAGATCGACCGCCGCGGCGGGATGGTCCCGGCCGTGATCGACGGCTACCCGCAGCGCGAGATCGCCGAGGCGGCCTACCGCTTCCAGCGCGAGTTCGACCAGGGCGAGCGCCGGATCGTCGGCGTGAACTCGTACATCGACACCCGCGAGGTGACGACCGTGCCCGTGCTCGACGTCCCGCCTGGCTCCGAGGAGCGGCACCTTGCGCGGCTGGCGCGGACCCGGCGGGAGCGCGACGCCGGCGAGGTCGAGGCGGCCCTGCGCGGCCTGCGCGAGGCGGCCGCTCGCCCGGGCTCGTCCGACTCGAATCTGATGCCGCACTTCATCCGCTGCGCCGCGGCCTACGCGACACTTGGCGAGATGTGCGGCGTGCTGCGCGGCGTCTTCGGCGAGTACCGCGAGCCGGTCGGGGTCTGACGGGAGCGACGATGTACCTCAATGCGCTGGAGTTCCTCGAGGAGGAGCGGGAGCTGTGGCGGCCCTATGAGGCCCTCGACGGTCTGACCGACGAACAGCTCGACAAGCCGATCGACGACGCCCACGAGTGGTCGGGCCGGGACCTGATCGGTCACCTCGTCGCGTGGCAGGAGAACTGCCTCGCGGTGGCGAAGGAGCTCGCCGTCGGGGAGACGAGCGCGACCAAGGAGCGATCCGACAGGGAGTGGGATGCGCGCGGCGATGCGATCAACCTCGACATCCAGGTCGAGTGGCGCGCGCTGCCGATCGAAGAGGTCCGCCGGCGCTTCCGGGAGGTTCCGGGCGACCTTCGCGGCTACTTGACGGTCGTGCCTGAGGCGCGCTGGCTGAAACACGCCGACAACCTGAGGTTCTTCGTCGACGAGACCATCGACCACTACACGGAGCACACGGCCGACCTAGAGGCGATCCTCGACGCCTGTGCCGCGGACGCGCCGGACCTCCCCACCCAGAAGGTCCTCGACAACGGCTGACCCGATGCGCGTCGCCCTGGGAATCCCGTGCGCGCGCATGTGACCCGATGACGAACCCCGATCCGAACGGGGGCACGACCCTCGAGGGCGTGATCGCCGAGTTCCTGGATGACTTTCCCGAAGTGACCGGCTCGCGCGGCGGCGCCGGGCGGTCGTGGCTCCGGGGAAACGTCGAGTTCGCCGTTGTTGGCCCGTTCGGCGCCGAAATCCGCCTCGATCGGCAGGTCGCGGCAGCCGCAATGCGAACCCCCGACGCCGCGCCCTCGCCGCGCGGGCCCGACTGGGTCCGCTTCAACCCCCGCGAGCTCGATCCACACGCCCTCGACCGCCTCGAGGCCTGGCTGGACCTCGCCCATCGCCGGGCAGGGGAGTAGCGAACCGTCATCGCTTGGCTGCCAAATCCACGTGCCGCGGGGGTTGGGCACGTTCCTGCCACTTCCAGCGCTCGAAACCGCCACGGGTCGACGGCCATCGAACGTGGGTCGAGCCGTCGACTGGCGATCGCCGGGTCTCGGGGTGCTCGGAACCCGCCGAAGCGTCGCGACGCGTGGATCTGTCATCGAAACACGTCGATCTCGCCGATATGCCACGCGACGCGTGGATCTGGCACGGCGACCGCACGAATTTCCGCCCCATGCCGGGAATCGAAAGAGCCCGCCGTTGCCGGCGGGCTCTTTTCGACTAGGAGCAGGGGAAGCTACGCAGCGTCGCTCGCGCTGGCGCTGGCGCTTGCGGAGTCGGCCGCCGCCGCGGCTGCCTCGACCTTGGGGTAGGAAGCCAGGTTGAACTGCGTCTCGAGCTGCTCCATCGGACGGAAGCCCACGACGCCCATCGGCTGCTTGCCCGGAGCGAAGAACGCGATCGTCGGGATCGACATGATGTTGAACGCGCGGGACAGGCCCGGATTGGCGTCCACGTCGACCTTCACGACGTCGATCGAGCCCTCGTACTTCTCCGCGATCTTCTCCATCTCGGGAGCGACGAGCTTGCAGGGCCCGCACCAGGCGGCCCAGAAGTCCACGACGACCGGCCGGTCGTTGTGCAGGACTTCGGCTTCGAACGTCGCGTCGGTTGCAACCTTGATCGCCATCTGGCGGTGATCCTTTCTCGTCCGACCTAGCGGGCGATCGACTGGAGGAGGGCGTAGGCCTCGAGGACCCGCGGGTCCGAGAGGCGGTAGAAGACCGTGCTGCCTTCTCGACGGGTCGAGACGAGGCCGGCGGCACGCAGCACAGCGAGGTGCTGGCTCATGTTGGGGACCTGACAGGCGACGCGACCGGCCAGCTCGCTGACCGAGAGCTCACCGACGGCGAGGGACTCGAGCACGCATAGCCGCTTGGGGTCGGCGAGCGCTCGTCCGACCACGGCGGTTCGCTCGTAGTCCGACTCGCTGCGCTCGACGCCAGCGGGCTGGGGATCCGTCCGCGCGGACGCGGTGAGCTCGATTGCCATCGCCAGAATCATGTCACAACTTGCGCAATCAAGCAAATCGAAGGCGAGAAGCGGTGGGTATGCTGCGGCCGATGGTCGACCCTGCCCGGCCGCCCGCTGCGCCAGCCGAGCCCGCGAGCGGTCCGGAGACCGTCCTGGTCGGATCGGCGGAGCCCTCCCCCGTCGCCGAGTCGACCCCGCAGCCGGCCGCGCTTCCAGAGGCCTTCGCCCTGCCATCGGCGCGGAAGGTCGTCAGCTCCGGGCTGCAGCTCGCGCTGACCTCGACGAGCGAGCTCCGCCGAGCGTCGATCTACATCGGGCTGCTGGTCCTCGGCGCGTTTGGGCCGGCGATCATCGCGCTGCTGCTGATCGTCGGGCACCTGGGCGATCTGGCCGGGGAGATCCTGGGCGCGATGCTGCTGAACGAGGCCTTCGCGCCGCCGACGCAGGCCGCCCTCGAGGCAGCGCTGCTCGTCGTCGCGATCGAGGCCCTCATCGGGCTCGCGCTGTTCCTGACGATCTCGATCGACGCGCAGGTCATGGCCATCGCGATCCTGGGCGGCCGCGCCAGCGACCGTCCACTCCGGCTCTGGGAGGCGATCACCCGCGCTCGCCAGACGTTCTGGCGGATGGCCGGCGCGGGAACCCTGATCGGGATTGCCTCCGCGATCGTCCAGCTCCTGCTCCTCGGAGCGCTGGGCGGCCTGTCCCAGAGCGCGGAGACGGCAAACGTCGTCAGCTCGCTCATCGCGACGATCCTCGTCGCGCCGCTCGCCTATGTCGCGACGAGCATCGTCATCGGCGACGTGGGCGCGATGGAGGCGCTGTCGCGGTCGTGGCGACTCTTCCGCGTGCGCAAGGGTCTCGCCGTCGTGGTCGTGCTGTTCACCTTCGTGACGTCGGCGATCCAGCTGTTCGCGCTGTCCGGCGGGCTCGACCTCGTGTTCCGTGCCGCAGAGGTGCTCCACGTCTCGGTCACGGAGGGCGCGCTGGCGTTCGCGACCGCGGTCGTCCTGATCCTCGCTGCCGTGGTGGCGTACGGCAGCCTGACGTTCACCATCTCGGCAATCGTCTCGGCGCCGCAGGTCGCGGGATTCCTCGGGCTGACGTTCTACTCGGCCGGGCTGGACAAGGCGCGCCTCGACGCCGCGAAGCCGCCGCCGGGCTTTCGCTACGTCAGCCGTCCGATGGCGATCGCGATGGTGGCGCTCGGCGGGATCGTCGCGCTCCAGATCCCGGCGATCAACGCCATCCCACCAGTTCCGAGCAGCGGCCTGGTGGAGCAGCTGCGTCAGCAGGCGGCGGTCGAGAGCGAGGACATCGGCGTTCGGGGCTATCCGGACCTGGTCGACGATCCCGTCGGCGATCTCACCGGCTCGGGTCCGGCCGACATCGACATCGTGCGCGCCGAGGGCACGTACCTGGTGTTCGCGCCGCCATGGGTGCTCGCCCCATTCGCGTGCGACGACCCCGCCGTCGCCTGTGGCACCGAGCGAGACGTCACGGGCTTCGAGGAGGGGGCGTACACGTTCCTCGTCCGCGTGGGCGGGCCGCTCGTCGCGGACCCGTCTCGAACGGTCACGATTCTCGTCTCGTTACCCGACGAGGTCACGGCCTTCCGCCGTGATGGCGAGGAGCCGTATGGCGGCGCCTCGAGGATCTACGTGACCCAGCCTGGCGCGCCGGCGATGGTGACCTCCAGCCGATCGGCCGGTGACCACTTCACCCCGGTCACCACCGCGGCTCGAGCGCGATGGGCGGGGACCGACGTGGTCATGCTCATTCCGATCGGCGAGCTCCCGGGCGGCCCGATGGCCTGGGATGTCGTCACGCTGCTGACCGACCCTGATGGTGCGGTCGCGAGCCGCGACACCCTGCGGCCCGAGTGGGACGACTACCTCCCGTCCTGGACGTACTCGAGCATCCTCATCGAGGATTTCCGCCACCTCGAGTGACTCGGTTCCGGGCGTCGCCCGACCCGCGGATGTTGCCGCTCGCGTCAGCCGGCACCCAGCTCGTCGAGACGGTGGTCGTCGATGCCCAGGTGGTGTGCGAGCTCGTGCAGGACCGTCATCCGAACCTCCGCCTCCAGCTCGCCCGAATCTGGAAAGTCCTCTTCCAGCGGCACCCGGAAGAGCGTGATCCGGTTGGGCGAAGCGGCCCAGTCGGCCGCGTAGTCGGTGCGGGGCACGCCCTCGTAGAGCCCATACATCGAGTCATCGGGATCGAGGCCGTTGTCGGCGAGCTGCTCGTCGGACGGCTCGTCCTCGATGACGATCGCGACCTCCTGGAGCGCCTCCCGGTAGGGCGCCGGGATGGCGGCGATCGCCCGATCCACGAGGGCCTCGAACGACGCCGCGCGGGCACGGGCGCGAGCGATGCCTCGGGGCGAGCCGCGTGAGCGCTTGGGCATGACGCGGGCAGCGTAGCCGCGCCCTAGGATCGGCCCCATGCAGGTCGTCCACAGCGAGCACCACCGCGTCCACGCCCCGTCGGTCGAGACGTATCTCGGCGTTCCGCTGCCAGCGAACGAGGTGCCGGCCCGCGTCGATTCGATCCTCGGGGCGATGCGCGCCGATGGCGGCTTCACGGTGATCGAACCGACGGGCCACGGGATCACCCCGATCCACGCCGTGCACGACCCCGGCCTCGTCCGGTTCCTCGAGGAGGCGTGGGCTGAGGGCCAGCGCCAGTCGATCGATCGCGATTTCCTGGTCGCAGACACCTACCCGACTCGCGGTCTGTTCCAGGGCATGAGCGAAAACTTCGTCGCGAGCCGCCCGGAGCCCGAGGCGGTGGGTGGTCGAGCCGGCTGGTGGGGCCTGGACTCCTCGAACCCGATCGTCGCGGGGACCTACGTGGCGGCGCGCTGGGCGGTCGACGTGGCGCTGACGACGGCGGATCTCGTCGTCGGGGGCGAGACGGTGGCGTACGGGCTGTGCCGCCCGCCAGGCCACCACGCGGCGGCCTCGATGGCCGGTGGCTACTGCTTCTTCAACAACGCCGCGATCGCCGCCCAGGCGATCGTCGAGGCGACGGGCGATCGGGTCGCCATCCTCGACGTCGACGTCCACCACGGCAACGGGACCCAGCAGATCTTCTGGCGCCGCGAGGACGTCCGCTACGCGTCGCTCCACGCCGACCCGAAGCGGCTGTACCCCTTCTATCTCGGCTACGGCGACGAGGTCGGCGAGGGCGAGGGTCGCGGCCACAACCTCAACCTGCCCCAGCCGCTCCGGGCCGACGACGCGGCCTACCTCGCGGACCTCGACCGCGCCCTCGATTGGATCGGCACGGTGCCTGGCGAGTTCATCGTCGTCTCGCTGGGCTTCGACACCTACCACCTGGACCCGATCGGCGACCTGGCGCTCACGACCGAGGGCTATCGGGAGATGGGCCGTCGCGTCGCCGCGCTCGGGCGCCGCCTCGTTGTCCTCCAGGAGGGTGGCTATCACGTGGGGGACCTCGGTACGAACGCCGTCGCCTGGCTCCGCGGCGCCGAAGGCCGCTAGCCGCCCCGACGCCGCCAGCCCCGCATCCGGCGTACGATCCCGGGGCCATGCCGACCGCAGACCTGCCGGACCACGTTCGGAAGCTCGTTGCCGAGATCGAGACGGAGATCGGTGAGGAGCACGGCCTGAACGGCCACGAAGCCGACGAAGAGCGAACCCGCCCCATTGCGGGCAGCGGTTCGCTCGCGACGCCGCAGGCGCCGGTCGAGGAGGCCGTCCGCGAGATCCTCCTCGAGATCGGCGAGGATCCCGATCGCCAGGGCCTCCGCGGCACGCCCGACCGGGTTCATCGGATGTACGCCGAGCTCACCGCGGGCTACCACGTCGACCCCGATCGGCTCATCAACGGCGCCGTTTTCGACGTCGACTACTCGGAGATGGTCGTCGTCAAGGACATCCCGTTCTACTCGCTCTGCGAGCACCACCTGCTGCCGTTCTTCGGTGCCGCGGCGGTGGCCTACATCCCGCGCGGCAAGGTGATCGGGCTGTCGAAGATCCCGCGGGTCGTCGAGATGTACGCCCGGCGGCTCCAGGTCCAGGAGCGGATGACCCAGCAGATCGCCGACTTCGTGAACGACCGACTCGACCCCCAGGGCGTGGGCGTGGTCGTCGAGGCGAACCACCTCTGCGCGGTCATGCGGGGCATCCGGAAGCCCGGCACCGTGATGACCACCTCCGCCGTGCTCGGGCTTTTCCGGACCCGCGACCGCACGCGCGCCGAGTTCTTCAGCCACCTCGAACGGCGCCCACCGGAGCGATGAGCTTCGGGACCGCCGACCAGCCGCTCATGCGGAACACCCTCCGACGGATGGACGAGGGTTGGGCCACGTTCGACGAAGGCGTGAAGGCCCTCCGAAGCGAGCAGCTGACCACCCGGCTCGGCGAGGGCGAGTGGACGCGCAAGCAGATGCTGGCCCACATCACGACCTGGCACGAGCTCACGACCGATCGGCTGCTGAAGTTCGCGGATGCGGGCGAGCCCGTCGGGCTACCCGGGGACGAGCAGGAGGACGCCATCAACGCCAGGATCGCGCGATCGTCCGAGGGCCGGACGACCGGCGAGATCGTCATGGCGATGACCGATTCGCATCGCCGGCTGCGCCGAGCGGTCGCGTCCCTCACGGATGAGCAGCTGGCCGCCCACGACGGCTGGGCCGCCGCGGTCATCGCGGGGAACAGCTTCGAGCACTACGACCAGCACCTTCCGGATCTCGATCCCACGCGCGGCCGCTAACCCCGGTGGCTGCGCCCGATCCCGCCGCCCAGCTGGGCGGCCTCCTGTTCGCCGCCGGCTGGGACCTCCTCGAGGCCGTGGGAGCCGAAGGCTGACGGTCAGCGCGGGTCGGATCGGATCCGGCTGAAGACGACGAGGTCGTGGAAGGCGCCGGCCCGGAACTGTGCGCCACGGAGCACCCCATCGCGGTTGAATCCGGCCTTCTCGAGCGAGCGGGCCTCCGCCACGTTCTCGATGTCCGTCTGCGCCTCGACCCGGTTCGCCCGTGTCGTCTCGAATAGCCAATCTGCGAGCAGGCGTTGGGCCTCCGCGCCATAGCCCTGTCCGCGCGCCTCCGCGAGCAGGTCGATGCCGATGTCCCAGCCCATCGATTCCTCGTTGGGGCCGTAGGCGATGCGCCGGTACTGGACCGTGCCGATGGGCTCGCCGCCGCCGATTGGCTCGACCCAGAGCATGCCGTTGTGCGGGTCCCGGAGCTCCCCCTCGGGCGGCGGCGCCGGCTGGCCCTCGGGCCGGACGACCTTCGACGGCTCGCCGAAGTCGTTGAACCCACCCGGGTCGTGTCGGTAGCGGCCGCCGAGGAGATGCGCCTCGCCGTGGGTCACGAAGCGCAGCCGGAGCCGTTCGCTCCGCGGGGTTCCGTCCATCGATCGAAGCCTACAATCCCGCCCATGCCCGACCGCCCGCTGAAAGTGCTGATCGCGAAGCCCGGCCTCGATGGCCACGACCGCGGCGCCAAGGTCCTCGCGCGCGGGCTGCGCGACGAGGGCTTCGAGGTCGTCTACACCGGCCTCCGCCAGACCCCCGACATGGTCGTGACCGCCGCGCTCCAGGAGGACGCCGACGTCGTCGGACTCTCGATCCTGTCAGGCGCGCACATGACGCTCGTGCCAAAGGTCACGGCCAAGCTCAAGGAAGCCGGCATGAGCGACGTGCTCGTGGTCGTCGGCGGGATCATTCCGGACGACGACCAGGCCGCGCTCAAGGACGCCGGGGTTGCCGCGACGTTCGGACCGGGCACGACCATCGTCGAGGTTGCCGAGTTCCTCAGGGCCAACGCCCGTCCCCGCGACTGACGTGGCCGCCTCCCGCGCGGCTGTGGCAGATCCCGACGCGCTGGTCGATGCTGCACTGGCTGGCGATCGGCTGGCGCTCGCCCGGATCCTGACGGCCGTCGAGAATCGCACCCCCGTGGCCGAAGCGGCACTCCGCCGCCTCTACCCGGTGGCCGGGAAGGCCCACCTCGTCGGGATCACCGGGCCGCCGGGATCGGGCAAGTCGACGCTCGTGTCGGCGCTGATCGGCGCGGCGCGCGATGCCGGCCGTGCGGTCGCCGTCGTGGCAGTCGACCCTTCCAGCCCGATCACGGGTGGCGCGCTCCTCGGCGATCGCGTCCGGATGCAGTCGTACGCGACCGACCGCGATGTCTTCATCCGCTCGATGGCGGCCCGCGGCCACGCTGGGGGCCTTGCCTCCACGTCGACCGCCGCCGCGGCCGTCCTCGACGCGGCCGGCTTCGACCTGATCCTGCTGGAGACGGTGGGGACCGGCCAGTCGGAGGTCGAGGTCGCGGCCGCGGCCGACACGACGGTCGTCCTCGAGGCGCCCGAGATGGGTGACGAGGTCCAGGCGATCAAGGCAGGCCTCCTCGAGGTCGCGGACATCGTCGTGGTGAACAAGGGCGACCGGCCCGGCGCGCAGCGGACCGCGTCGCAGCTCCGCGCCATGCTCGTGGCCGTCGGGCGCGCGGGCATCAGGCAGACGGGGCATGCACGCCAGGTGCCCACCGCGGCGGAGACCGCTGCCGCCGAACGGCCGCGGCCCAAGGAGCCGGAAGTGCTCGTCACGACCGCCACGACCGGCGACGGGATCCCGGAGCTCCTCGCAACGCTGGACCGGCACCGCGCGCGCGGCCGTGAGGCGAGCGACATGCCGGCCAGACTCGCGCGCGCCGAGGCCCAGGTCTGGGCGATCCTCGCCGAGCGCCTCCGTGCCGACCTGCACACGAGCGCGAATCGCGAGGCCACGAACGACGTCATGCGGGAGGTCGCGGCCCACCGGCTCGATCCGTTCAGCGCCGCGGACCGGCTGCTCGGCCAGCGCCGCGAGGGATGACGAGCCAGCCTCAAGGCGCAACGGGCACGCGGGAAGGACGTCTGTTCACGCGCGAGTTCGCCACGCTGTCCGCCGCCGTCCTGGTGTTCTTCGTCGCGGGCGGGATCCTCCTGCCGGTCACGCCGCTGTACACGCAGGAGGTGCTGCTCGGCGATCGAATCGCGGTGGGGATCGTCATCGGCGCATTCGCTGTTGCCTCACTGGTCATGCGGCCGTTCGCGGGCCGGCTGACCGATCGACGAGGCCGCCGCGTCGCGCTGCTCCTCGGCGCGGCGATCTCGATCGTCGCCACCGTCGGCCACCTCTTCGCCAGCAGCATCGAGATCCTGATCCTGATGCGGCTCGTCCTCGGAGCGGGCGAGGCCCTCTTCTTCGTGGCCGGGATCGCTGCGGCAACCGACCTCGCACCCTCGCACCGGCGAGGTGAGGCGATCAGCCTGGTCTCCCTGTCCCTCTACCTCGGGATCGCGATCGGGCCGATCCTCGGCGAATGGATCCTGGACGGATGGGGGTACGCGGCGGTCTGGGTCGTGACGGCCGCGCTGTACATCGTGTCCGTGGGCCTGAGCCTGGTGATCCGCGAGACGCTTCGGCCCGATGAGGATGCCGAGGGCGTCCCGGCCGTCCCGCGGAAGCACCCGCTGATCCACCCGCGAGGGATCGAGCCGGGCCTGCTGGCTCTCTGCGGGGTCTGGGGCATGGGCCCGTTCTTCGCGTTCATCCCGCTCCTGGCCGACGACCTCGGCCTCGGATCGTCAGGGCCCTACTTCGGCGTCTTCGCGATCGTCGTGGTGGCACTCCGACTCGTCGGTGCACGGCTGCCCGACAGGATCGGCGCGGCGAGGCTGTCGGGGACGGCGTTCATCGCCACCGCCATCGGGCTCCTTGTCTCGGGGCTCGCCGTCGCCAGGATCGTGCCGGTGTCGGAGGGCCTGTACCTGGGCACGATCCTGTTCGGGGCCGGTGTCGCCTTCACGCTGCCGGCCATCCTGGCGATGGCCGTGGTCGGCATCCGACCTGATGAGCGTGGCGCGGTCGTCGGGACGGCGGGCCTGTTCGTCGATGCCGCATTCGGCCTGTCGCCCGCGGTGCTCGGCTTCGTCGCGACCCTGACCGATTACCCAGCCACGTTCCTGCTCTCGGCCGCCATCGCGGCGATCGGGGCCGTCTATCTGCTCGTCCGCCGGCCCGGCGAGGGGTCGCGAGAACCGATGTCCGCGCCGACCGGCTGACCAGGGCTACCCTTCGCGCGATGGCAGTCGAGCGGGTCTTCGTCGCCGGTGCCGGCCTGATGGGCCATGGGATCGGCCAGGTCCATGCCGCGATCGGCAAGCACGTCGTGCTGTACGAGCCGGACCTGACGCGCGCAAAGGCCGGGCGGGAGCGGATCCTGGGCAACCTCGAGCGGTCCGTCGCCAAGGGCAAGCTCGA
>JBKKDM010000002.1:0-3011 GCA_046707905.1 Candidatus Limnocylindrales bacterium | reverse complement strand
GGGTGCCTACCGGCGGAGCTTGCGCCTCGGCACGGGGGCGGCCTTCACCGTCGCGAGAACCTCACTGAGCTTGGCCGTCGCGAGGCTGATGACCGTGTCTGCGGCGCCGTAGTACATCGCGAGGTCGTCCGTCACCGGGTCGTGGACCCAGCCGCACGGGAACACCACCCGTCCGACGTCACCGGTCATCTCGTGGACCGTCTCGGGACCGAACACCCACTCGTCCGTGCGATGCAACACCGTCCCGGGGTCCTCGAGGTCGAGGAGCGCGAGCCCCGCCCGGTAGATGGGGCCGTCCGACGTGACGCGGACGCCGTGGTACATGACCAGCCAGCCCTCGGGCGTCTCGAGTGGCGGCGGCCCGAGCCCGATCTTGCCGGCATCCCACCAGGCGCCGTCGCGGGCCTCGAGCAGGAGCTTATGGTCACCCCAGTGGCGCATGTCCGGCGAATAGGACAGCCACATGTGGGCGCCGCCGCGAAGCGGGGACGGTCGATGGATCAGCGCCCAGCGATTGCCGAAGCGGCGCGGGAACATCGCCGCGTCCTTGTCCTCGGGCGGCATCACCGGGCCAAGGCGACGGACGGTCTTGAAGTCGCGGGTCGTCGCCATCGAGACGAGCGGCCCGCGGCGGCTGTAGGCCGTGTAGGCGATCGCCCATTCCTCGCGCTCGGGCAGGAAGGTCAGCCGGGGATCTTCGCAGCCCCAGGTCTCCTCCGGGTCGTGATCGACAACGGCGCGCAGGAGCGGCTCCGGGTCGAACGTCCAGCCCGACTCTCCGTCCTTGCTCCGGGCCACGTGCAGCTGGGAGATGCCCCGGAGATCCTCGATGCGGACGAGCAGGATGGTCTCGTCGCCGATCCGCGCGGCGCCGGGATTGAAGACGCTGTTCGCGGGGTAGGGGACGTCGGCCGCGGTCAGGATCGGGTTCAGGTCGGATCGCCGGAACAAGGGGACCCGAGCGGTCACGCCGTTGCGCCGGTCATGCCAGGACCTGACCCTGCCCCGGGACGCCGAGCATCGCGGCAGGGCCTACGCGGGCGACGCGGCCCGGCGGCAGCGGGACGAGGAATCGCGGCTTCGCGGCCCGGAGCGCGCGGATGTGCTCGGCGGCCATGAGCCACATCAGCGTGGACTCGGCCCCCTCGTTGCGGTTCCGGCCCTTGGGCGTCAGGCCATCGCCGCCGGCGCCGCGACCGGGATGGGCGATCTGCACGCCGAGGTCGTTGGCGCCCAGGAACCAGGCGTAGGACCGCTCCATGGCGGCCCGATAGCGCGGGTTGCCGGTGGCGGCGTAGGCCGCTTCGGCGGCGAGGAGCAGCGCGGTCGCCTCGATCGGCTGCTGGTCGAACCTCGATCGCTCGCCGTTGATCGGCCACCAGCCGTTCCCGATCGGCGAGAGGTGGCCTTCAGGCGCGATCTGGACGTCGATGAGCCAGTCGAGCACCTGCAGGCCGATCATCACCATCGTCTCCGCGCGGAGGCGATGGCCGGCGACGATGAGCGCGCGCGGGAGGAGCGCGTTCTCGTAGGTCAGGGCGTCCTCCGGCCAGGGCCAGCCGGGGCGGGCATAGGTGAGGAACTGGGCATGGAGGCCGGTCGCGAGGCTGCGCATGAGCATCGGCACGTCGCGCGCGAGGGCGAGGTCCCGGACCTCTGTGGACCCCGTGACCGCGGCTGAGCGAGCGACGGCGGCGCAACCCAGGACGATGGATGCCTGGGCCCGCGGTGAGGTCACCCGGCTGGAGGCCTTGAGCGCGCGGACGAAGAGGTCAAGCGCCTGCTCGACGAGTCGCGCCTCGGGCGCCGCGGCGATCGTCTCGCCCAGGGCGAGCATCGCGCGGCCGAGGCTGTCGTTGGAGCCGGGCCCCCCGGTCCACTCGCCGTCGGCCGTCCGGAAGTTCAGGAAGCGACCGCTCGGCTCGTCGAAGGCGTCCTCGAGGAACTGCATGTTGCGCCGTGCGCTCTCCGCGACGGGTGCCCAACCAAGGGTCCGCGCGTGGAGGAGGTCGACCTCGAGCGCGCGAGCCACGTCGTCGACGCAGTGGCCATGCTCGGGATCCGGCCGCGAGCCCTTCGCGTGCTGGAAGATGCCGAGCTCCCCGCCGAGAACCTTCAGGTGCTTCCGGCTGATCGGATGGAGCGGCGCCAGGGCAGCGTCCGTTGCGATGTCCTCAAGCATGGATCGGCACGCCCGATCGGACGGCCGCGCCGGCGCTTGAGCCCTGCGCGGTCGCCTTGAACAGCGAGGTGTACTCGGCGCCGACGGCCGGCCAGATCATTCGCCGACTGTAGGCATGCGCGCGCCGGCCGAT
This sequence comes from Candidatus Limnocylindrales bacterium, assembly GCA_046707905.1. Classification (GTDB taxonomy): domain Bacteria; phylum Chloroflexota; class Limnocylindria; order Limnocylindrales; family CSP1-4; genus UBA5189. The sequence continues at coordinate 696 of JBKKDM010000002.1, read as the reverse complement.
CGCGGCCCGCAGCTCCGGGTCGCCCAGCATCGAGGAGACGCCTCGTGCGAGCGCTGCCGCCGAGCCCGGCTCCACCAGCACCCCGCGCCCGTCCGCCAGGAGCTCGGCGGCGTACGTGTAGGGCGTCGACACGATCGCGCGTCCGGCACCCATCGCGTACGACAGGGTCCCGGACACGATCTGTCCCAGGTTCGGATAGGGGGTCACGAAGACGTCGGCGGCCTCGAGCCAGCGGGTGAGCTCGTCGCGACCGACGAATCGATCGACGAACTGGACGTGGCGCTCCATGCCGTGCCGCCGGATCGCATCCTTGAGCGACTCCCGATAGGCCTCGCCCTGGGTGCTGATCAAGTCCGGGTGGGTGGCGCCGAGGATGACGTAGAGCACGTCCGGGTGCGCCGCCGCGATCGCGGGCAGAGCCTCGATGGCAAGCTCGTAGCCCTTGCCCGGGCCGAGGAGGCCGAAGCTCAGGATCACGTCGCGATCGGCGATGCCGAGCCAGGGCTTGACCGCGGCGGCATTGGAGAGGGGCACGTTGGGCACGCCGTGGGGGATGACCCGGAGGCGGCCGGGATCGACGTCGTAGCCGCTCGTGAGCAGGTTCGCGGCGGAGCGGGACATGACGACCGTCGACTCGGCGGCCGAGACCAGCTCGGTCAACACGGAGCGCTGGTGTGGCGTCGGCTCGCGCAGCAC
>JBKKDM010000001.1:0-4347 GCA_046707905.1 Candidatus Limnocylindrales bacterium | reverse complement strand
CGCGGCAACGGCAAGATCATCCAGGAGCTGGAGGCCGTCTTCCGGGGCTCGGGCTGGGACGTCATCAAGGTCTTCTGGGGCCGGGAGTGGGCCGAGCTCCTCGCCCGCGACGTGGCCGGCGTCCTCGTCGAGAAGATGAGCACCACGATCGCCGGCGAGTTCCAGAAGTTCTCGGTCGCCGGCGGCGGTTACATCCGCGAGCACTTCTTCGGGCCGGACCCGCGGCTCAAGGCGCTCGTCGAGGACATGACCGACGACGACCTGGCCCGGCTGCGCCGCGGCGGCCACGACTACCGCAAGGTCTACGCGGCGTACAAGTCGGCGACCGAGCACAAGGGCACGCCGACGGTGATCCTGGCCAAGACGGTCAAGGGCTGGACGCTCGGGCCGGGCGTGGAAGCGCGGAACATCACGCACCAGGCCAAGAAGCTGTCCGAGGCCGAGCTCAAGGTCTTCCGCGACCGCCTGGAGCTCCCGATCCCCGACGACAAGCTCAAGGACGCCCCGTACTACCACCCGGGTCCGGATTCGGAGGAGGTCCAGTATCTCCACGAGCGCCGCCGGACCCTCGGCGGCCCGCTGCCGAAGCGGACCGTCCACCCGGTCGTGCTGCCGGCGCCGAAGGACACCTTCGACAAGGAGTTCGCGGCCGGCTCGCAGACCGCGGTCTCGACCACCATGGCCTTCACCCGGATGCTTCGGAACCTCATCCGCGACCCGGACCTCGGGCCCCGGATTGTCCCGATCATCCCCGATGAGGCCCGGACGTTCGGCATGGACCCGCTCTTCAACGAGGTCGGCATCTATTCGGCGACGGGCCAGCGCTACGACCCCGTCGACAGCGAGCTGGTCCTCAAGTACCGCGAGGCGATCGACGGCCAGGTCCTCGAGGAGGGCATCACGGAGGCGGGCTCCGCGGCCGGGTTCCAGGCGGCCGGCACGTCCTACTCCACGCACAGCTTCCCGGTTGTCCCGTTCTACATCTTCTACTCGATGTTCGGCTTCCAGCGAACCGGCGACCAGCTGTGGGCCGCGGGCGACGCCCGGGCTCGCGGGTTCCTCATGGCCGCGACCGCGGGCCGGACGACGCTCACCGGCGAGGGCCTCCAGCACGACGACGGTCACAGCCACGTCCTCGCGATGACGAATCCGGCCGTCCGCCAGTACGACCCGACGTTCGCCTACGAGCTGGCCGCGATCATCCGGGATGGCATCGATCGGATGCACACCCGCGGCGAGGACCTCATCTACTACATCTCGATCTACAACGAGAACTACGCCCAGGCCGCCAAGCCCGAGGGCGTCGACGAGGGCATCCTGCGCGGCATCTACCGGCTCTCGGATGCGCCGAAGGTCGGGCGGAAGAACGGCTCGAAGGCCACGCCCCGGGTCCGGCTCGTGGGCTCGGGCTCCATCCTCCAGCAGGTGATCGCGGCCCAGGCCTTGCTCGCGGAGAAGTTCGGAGTCGCTGCCGAGATCTACTCCGCGCCCTCGTGGCCGGAGCTCCGTCGCGACGCCCTCAAGGTCGATCGCTGGAACCGGCTCCACCCGGCGGAGACCCCGCTCGTCCCGTACGTCTCGGGCGTGCTCGGCAAGGACGGTGGCCCGATCATCGCCGCCTCCGATTGGATGAAGGCCCTGCCGGACCTCCTGCGGCCCTGGATCGAGGCCCCGTTCGTGACGCTGGGCACCGATGGGTTCGGGCGGAGCGACACGCGCGAGAGCCTCCGGTCGTACTTCGAGATCGACGCCCCGAACATCGCTGCCGCGGCCCTCGTGGCGCTGGCGAACGCCGGCGACATCACCGCCGAGGCCGCCGCGAAGCGCATCGTCGAGCTGGGCATCGACCCGGACAAGGCCGACCCGCTCGACACCTAAGGACGGCTCGCGGACCGTTTCTGCCTCACGCCACAAGGGACCCTGAGTCGAACACTCAAGGCCGCTTGACCAGATCGCGAGGGCGCCGCTAGGATTTCCGCGACCGGAACATCCATGGATGGATCGCCGGGCAGCAGCGAGGCACACCCGTGGACTTCGGAGCATTGACGGCTGGGTTTCTGACCGGCCTTCGCGAGGGCGTCGAGGCGGCCCTCATCCTGGCAATCATCCTCGCCTACCTCGTCCGGACGGGCAATGGCGCGCACGCCGGGAAGGTCTGGCTCGGAGCGGGCCTCGCGATCGTGCTGAGCGTGGTCGTGGGCGTCGCGATCTTCGTGACCGCCGGAAGCTTCGCGGAGCCCTATGAGCAGCTCTGGGAAGGCGCCGCCATGCTCGTGGCCGCGGGCGTCGTGACGTGGATGCTCTTCTGGATGCGCCGCCAGGCCTCGGGCATGCGAAACGAGCTCCAGGCCGCGGTCGATCGCGCCATCACCGAAGGAACCGTCCTCGGGCTGGCGTTGCTCGCCTTCACGGCAGTGATCCGCGAGGGCATCGAGACCTCGATCTTCCTGTCGGCACAGGCAACCTCGGTCGAATCGGGTGCGACCAGCACGCTCGTTGGCGCCGTGATCGGGCTCGCTGCTGCCGTCGTGATCGGTTGGCTGTTCTATACCGGCAGCCGCAGGATCAACCTCCGAACGTTCTTCACCTGGACAGGCGTCGCGCTCGTCTTCATCGCCGCCGGCCTGCTGTCCCACGCCGTGCACGAATTCATCGAGGTCGCCGAGTTCTACGGGGTCGAGCTGATCGGCACGCAGGCCGCCTACGACGTCAGCGGCGTCCTCCCGGACAACGCGGGCATCGGGCAATTCCTGCGCGCGATCTTCGGCTATTCCGACTCGCCCGAACTGCTGACCCTCGCGGTCCACGTCGCGTACGTCGTCGTGGTCCTGGCGCTGTACCTGCGCCCGGTCCGGCCGCCCGCTGCGACGACGGCGCGCGTCGAGCCGGCAACCGAGCCGGAGGCGGCGAGAGGCTGACTCTGGCGTCCACCTGCTAGGAAACGGGCTCGGGTCCACCCCGGGCCCGTTTCGATTCCGGGATCCCGTCAGCGCTCGGTCGCGACGACCTTCGAGATCGTGCCATCGAGGGCCAGGGTGTAGAGCTCGCCCGCCGTGTCCTCGCCGAAGGCGGAGATCCCGGTCGAGCCGTTCCCGACGACCGTCGGCGTCGCGTAGTCGTCCGCGCTCGCGTCGATGGCGAACAGGTTGCCGCTGCAGTAGTCCGCGAACAGGTACGTGCCCCGCAGGAGCTCGTAGGTCGCCCCGCGATAGACGTAGCCGCCGATGACCGTGCAGCCCTGGTCACGGCCGTAGTCGGAGGCCGGCGGCGTGAGGCCTTCGCGGTTGCAGGTGTCGGCGTTGTAGCAGTGGTTGCCTTCCATGGTCACCCACCCGAAGTTGATCCCACCGAGGCCCGCGCGCGCCACGTCGATCTCCTCCCACGACCCCTGCCCCACGTCGCCCAGCCAGAGGTCGCCCGTCTCCCGATCGAAGGACATCCGCCACGGGTTCCGGAGCCCGTACAGCCAGATCTCGGGCAGCCCGCCGCCCTCCGCGAAGGGATTGCCCTCCGGGATCAGGTACGTCTCGCCGCCGTCGACGTCGAGGCGCAGGATCTTGCCCAGCATGGTGTCGAGCCGCTGCCCGTTGCCGTGGGGGTCGCCGCCGGCGCCGCCATCGCCGAGCGACACGTACAGGTAGCCGTCGGGCCCGAACGCGAGCCCGCCGCCGTTGTGGTTCGCGTAGGGCTGGTCGACGAAGAGCAGCTGCTGGTGCGAGTCGGGGTCGAGGGCGGTGTTGTCGTTCGGATCGAGTGCCAGGCTCGCGACCACGGTGTCGCCGTTGGTGTCCGTGTAGTCCACGAAGACCCGTGGGTCAGCGGGGAAGGTCGGGTGGACGGCGATGCCCAGGAGGCCCTGCTCGCCACAGCAGCTGATCCTCGACGCGAGATCGATCATCGGGGTCGGCTGAACCGCTCCGTCCGCGCCGACGACCCAGATCGTGCCGCCCTGCGAGGCCACGAGCAGCCGGCCGGTCCCGTCCTCGATCGGCGTCATCGCGAGGGGCCCGCCCTGGACGGTCGCGAACGGCTCGAGGGTGATGGCAATCGCCGCCGATGCCGGGCTCGCCGGCGGACTCCCGGCTGCTGTGGGCGCCGGGCTCGAGCCCGGGCCGGTGGTCGTTGCGGCAGTCGGGGGTGGCGTCGGCCCGGTCGTGCAACCGGCGATCACGAGCAGCGCGGCCACGACCAGCGCCGGCAGCCCGGAACGGCGCGAGGGAGTCGGAGATGCCATCACGGGAATGTACGTGAGAGTCGTGCCGTTGGTTGCAAGTCGCCCAAATCGGGCACGAACGCGGTGCTAGGCTCCCGCCCCGTGGAGGCCTTCGAGCTCGCCGACCTGCTCCG